>DATCSE010000343.1:0-14020 GCA_036568605.1 Burkholderiaceae bacterium
AGGATCTGCCGCCCGAGGTGCTGGCCGAGCCTGGTGCCGCGCGGCCCGCGAGCGAGCCGACGATGGTGCGTGCGCCGATCGCGGCGATGCCCGAGCAGGGCAGCGGGCTGTCAACGTCTGCGCTGGCGGTCGATGCGTGGCTGGTCCAACTCGCGCACGAAGCGCGCCGACTGCTCGAAGCCGGCGTGCCCGACTGCAGCATGCTGCGCGACTCGCGCTCCAGGTCGACCAGCCACGGGGCCGGCGATGCCGACATGGGCGCCGCATCGACCGGGGGCTGCAGCGCGTGCGGCGCCACCGCGGCATGCGCATGCGGCGCGGCGATGACCGCGGCAGCGCGTTCCACAGGGTGCTCGCCGGCCAGCGCGCGCTGCGTCAGCTCGGCCGGCAGGTCCTTGGGTTCGATCAGCTGCGCCGGCGCCATCACGGTCAGCCAGTGGCAGATGTTCTCGAGCTGGCGCACGTTGCCGGGGAAGTCGAACGCCATCAGCCGCGCGAGCGCCGCGTCGGTGATGCGCTTGGCCTCGACGCCGAGCTCGCGCGCGCTCTTCTGCAGGAAGAAGCGCGTCAGCATCGGGATGTCTTCGCGCCTTTCGCGCAGCGCCGGCAGGCGCAGCCGGATCACGTTGAGGCGATGGAACAGGTCTTCGCGGAACGAGCCCTGCTTGACCCGGTCCTCGAGGTTCTGGTGGGTCGCCGCGATCACGCGCACGTTCGCGCGCATCGGGTTGTGACCGCCGACGCGGTAGAACTGCCCGTCGGAGAGCACCCGCAGCAGCCGCGTCTGCAGGTCGAACGGCATGTCGCCGATCTCGTCCAGGAACAGCGTGCCGCCGTCGGCCTGCTCGAAGCGGCCGCGGCGCATGGTCTGCGCGCCGGTGAACGCGCCGCGCTCGTGGCCGAACAGCTCGGACTCGAGCAGGTCCTTCGGGATCGCCGCGGTGTTGATCGCGACGAACGGTCCGCTGGCGCGCGGGCTGTGCTTGTGCAGCGCGTTGGCGACGAGCTCCTTGCCCGAGCCCGACTCGCCGGTGATCAGCACCGTGACGATGCTCTGGCTCAGCCGCCCGATCGCGCGGAACACGTCCTGCATCGCCGGCGCCTGCCCCAGCATCTCGGGCATCTGCGCGGCCTTCTCGTCGCGCACTTCCTCGCGCAGGCTCTCGTCGACGGCGCGGCGGATCAGCTCGACCGCCTTGGGCACGTCGAACGGCTTGGGCAGGTACTCGAACGCGCCGCCCTGGAACGCGCTGACCGCGCTGTCCAGGTCGGAGTACGCGGTCATGATGATGACCGGCAGACCCGGGTGGCTTTCGCGGACCTTGCTTAGCAGGTCGATGCCGGAGCCGCCGGGCATGCGGATGTCGGACACGAGCACTTGCGGCTCGTCTTCGGCCAGAGCGGCCAGCACATCGCGCGGATTCGTAAAGCTGCGCACCGCGAACTCCTCGCGGGCCAGCGCCTTCTCCAGCACGAAGCGGATGGATTGGTCGTCGTCAACGATCCAGATTGGTTTCATGCAGCGCACACCCGTCCGCGCCGAGCTTGTCGAAACGCTGCCCGTTCTGCAGGGCTTCGACAAACTCAGCCCGCAACGGCAGCCTCCCGTGTCAGCCTAGGGTAATGGAATCACGATCCTGAATATCGTCCGGCCCGGTTCGCTCTCGCATTCGATCGTACCCAGGTGCTGCTGCACGAACGTCTGCGCCAGCGTCAGCCCGAGTCCGGAACCGCCATCGCGCCCCGATACCAGCGGGAAGAAGATGCGGTCACGGATGGCCTCGGGGACGCCCGGCCCGTTGTCCTGAATATGCAAGTCCAGTGCCAGACGATATCGCTGCTTGCCCAGCGTGATCTGGCGCGCGATGCGCGTGCGCAGCGTGATGTGCGCATCGCCGACCGCGATGCGCTCGGACAGCGCCTGCGCCGCGTTGTGCGCGATGTTCAGCACGGCCTGGATCAGCTGCTCGCGGTCGCCGCGGAAGTCGGGGATCGAGATGTCGTAGTCGCGCACGACCTCGAGCCCGCGCGGGAACTCGGCGAGGATCAGCGCGCGCACCCGCTCGCAGACCTCGTGGATGTTGACGTCGCCGACGACGTGCGGCCGGCGGTGCGGCGCGAGCAGCCGGTCGACCAGGGCCTGCAGCCGGTCCGCCTCGCTGATGATCACGTGCGTGTACTCGGTCAGCGCGCGCGACTCGACCTCCATCTCGAGCAGCTGCGCCGCGCCGCGGATGCCGCCCAGCGGGTTCTTGATCTCGTGCGCGAGGTTGCGGATCAGCTCCTTCGTGACCTGCGCCTGGTCCAGCGCCCGCTCCTCGCGGTCCTGCCGCGTCTGCTGCTCGATCTCGACCAGCTCGACGACGACGTTCGGGCTGGCTTCCATCCGGTTGACGATCACATGCACTGGCAGCGGCTCGTGATGCGCGCCGCCGGTGGGCCAGCGCAGCTGGGCTTCGAGCCGGCTGGTCGAGTAGTCGTTGCGGCTGACCGCGGCCACCGTCTCGCGCAGCCGCTGCGGATCGACGAACCAGTCGAACACCGAGCTGCTCTGCACGCTGCGTCGCGACAGCCCGAGCACGTTCTCGAACGACGCATTCGCGAACACGCAGCGCCCCGCGACATCGACGATCGCGACCATGGTCGCCAGATGATCGAACGCGGCGTAGGCTGCGCCCGCAGCGTCGCGCGCTCGCGGCTCGGGCAGCGCCGGGCTCGTCGGCTTGCGTCTCACTGCTGCGGCAGCTTCTGCAGCTCGCGCCGGATCGCGGCGATGTCGGCAGTCTTGCGGTCGATCTGCGCCTTCAGGTCGGCGGCGCGGTCCAGGTACTTCTGGTAGTTCTTCTCGTCGCCGCGGCGCTCGGGCTCGCCATTGTTGTATTCGGCCTTCAGCGCCGCGAGCCGGTCTTCCTCGCGCTTGAGCTCGTCCTCGAGGATGCGGCGCGCATCGTTGTCGCGGGCGCGCTGGTCGGCAGGGTCGACCTTGGAGCCGGCCGGGCTCGACGCGGATGGCACAGGCCGCGCCTTCGGCCCCTGGATCACGGTGACCGAGCCGCCTTCGAGCACCGTGCAGCCCTTGTCCTTGGCTTCCTTCGCGGTGATCGTGTTGCTGTAGACATGGCCCGGGCACTTGTAGGTCACGCCGGTCGCCGCGTCAGCCGCGGCGGCGCGAGCCGGCGGCGCGATCGTCGCGGCGGCGGTCGCGAGCAGACCGGCGATCAGCCGGATGCGGCGGGACCCAATGTTCAGCTCGGCTCTGTTCATGCGGCTCAATCTCCTGACCGTCCCAACGCGCTGCCGCGCTGCCGCGCCGACACCGCCCATCGGTCGAGCGGCATTGTCGCCCAGGTTCGGTGCGCCTGAGGCAAGCTGGTTCCGACAAAACAAAAGGGCGGCTCACGCCGCCCCCTGCTTCGTCGAATCCTGCCGGATCAGAGCGAGTAATACATGTCGAACTCGATCGGGTGCGTGGTCATGCGGAAGCGCGTGACCTCCTGCATCTTCAGCTCGATGTAGGCATCGATGAACTCGTCGCTGAACACGCCGCCCTTGGTCAGGAAGCCGCGGCCCTTGTCGAGGTAGTCCAGCGCCTGGTCCAGGCTGTGGCAGACGGTCGGGATCTTCGCGTCTTCTTCCGGCGGGAGGTGGTACAGGTCCTTGGTCGCGGCCTCGCCCGGGTGGATCTTGTTCTCGACGCCGTCCAGGCCGGCCATCAGCAGCGCCGCGAACGCGAGGTACGGGTTGGCCGAGGGATCCGGGAAGCGCGCCTCGATGCGGCGGCCCTTCGGGTTCGCGACGAACGGGATGCGGATCGACGCCGAGCGGTTCTTCGCCGAGTACGCGAGCTTGACCGGCGCCTCGAAGCCCGGCACGAGGCGCTTGTAGCTGTTCGTGCCCGGGTTCGTGATCGCGTTCAGCGCGCGCGCGTGCTTGATGATGCCGCCGATGTAGTACAGCGCGAACTCGGACAGGCCGGCATAGCCGTCGCCGGCGAACAGGTTCTTGCCGTCCTTCCAGACCGACTGGTGCACGTGCATGCCCGAGCCGTTGTCGCCGACGACAGGCTTGGGCATGAAGGTCGCCGTCTTGCCGTAGCTGTGGCAGACGTTCCAGATCACGTACTTCAGCTTCTGCGTCCAATCGGCGCGCTCGACCAGCGTCGAGAACTTCGTGCCGATCTCGTTCTGGCCCGCACCCGCCACCTCGTGGTGGAACACTTCGACCGGGATGCCCATCGACTCGAGCACCAGCGAGATCTCGGCGCGGATGTCCTGCATCGAGTCGACCGGCGGCACCGGGAAGTAGCCGCCCTTGACCGACGGACGGTGGCCCATGTTGCCGCTCTCGTAGCTCTTGCCGGTGCTCCACGAGGCTTCTTCGGACTCGATCTTGACGTACGAGCCGGACATGTCCGCGCCCCACTTCACGTCGTCGAAGATGAAGAACTCGGGCTCGGGACCGAAGAACGCGGTATCGCCCAGGCCCGAGGCCTTCAGGTAGAGCTCGGCCTTCTTCGCGATCGAGCGCGGGTCGCGCGCGTACGGCTTGCCGTCCGACGGCTCCAGCACGTCGCAGGTCAGGTTGACGGTCGGCTCTTCGAAGAACGGATCGATCACCGCGGTGGTCGGATCGGGCATCAGCAGCATGTCGGACGCCTCGATGCCCTTCCAGCCGGCGATCGAGGAGCCGTCGAACGCATGGCCGGCCGTGAACTTGTCTTCATCGAAAGCGGACACGGGCACGGTCACGTGCTGCTCCTTGCCGCGGGTGTCGGTGAAGCGGAAGTCGACGAACTTGACTTCGTTGTCCTTCACCAGTTTCATCACGTCGGCAACGGTCTTGCTGGCCATTCAGGTGCTCCTAGCGGATTGGCTTGTTTGTGGGGGAAAGAAGAGGCGGGATCGGCCGGACGACTTCTGCGCGCGCGGTGCGCCCAGCCCCAAAAATGCGCAGCGGAATTTAGCAGAAAGCGTGCCCGCAACCACGAGGCGTGTAGGGTTCACGATACCATCTTGGTGCCCGCGAGGGCACCAAGTCGGAGCGCTCCACCAAGGTCAGCGCACCAGTTCCGGGCCGGTCTTGGCGCCGTGCGCCGCGAGCCCTTCGAGCAGCATCGCGTAGGCGTTGTCGAGGCGGTCGACCACATCGCCAGATGAAGCGCCGCCGTTGCCGGACTTCACGCCCAGCTCGATATGGCGGCCCCACTGCGGATGGTCGACGCTGGGCAGGCTGAACACCTTGATGCCGGGAAAGCGCGCCTCGACTGCCTCCATCAGCGGCGTCAGCGTCGCCTCCATCGCGCCGAACACGATCACCGACTTCTCGCGCGGGCCGCTGTGCGCGTGCAGATGCGCGTAGCGCGCATCGAGCACCCACTCGATCATCGGCCAGGCCATCACCGGGAAGCCGGGCACGAAGTGCACGTCGCCGACCGAGAAGCCGGGGATCTTGTTGTACGGGTTCGGGATGATCTGTGCGCCGGCCGGGAACACGCCCATGTTCAGCCGGTGCACGTTGTCGGCCCGGTCGGGCTCGTACGGCACGCCCTGCTCCGCTGCGATGTCGCGCATGCGCTCGAGGATCAGCTCGCGCGCCTGCGGATGCAGCGCGAGCTCGACGCCGAGCGCGGCGGCCGCGCACTGGCGCGTGTGGTCGTCGGGCGTCGCGCCGATGCCGCCGCACGAGAAGACGAGGTCGCCGCTCGCGAACGCGTGCTTCAGATCGGCGGTGATGCGCTCGCGCTCGTCGCCGACATAACGCGCCCAGCTCAGCGCGAGTCCGCGCGCGCCGAGCAGTTCGATCACCTTGGGCAGGTGCTTGTCGGCGCGTTTGCCGGAGAGGATCTCGTCGCCGATGATGATGAGGCCGATGTTCATGGTCACGAATGCTCGAACGGGATAGGCGGCGGCGGGCTCGTCGGCGGAGCCGGCAGCGGCTTCACGTCGACCACCTCGGCCGCCCCGGCATCGCGCGTGCCGGGCGGTGCGCTCGCGACGATGGACGTCTGCTCGTGCTGCGCGCGATAGGTCTGCAGGGCCGCGAGCGCGAAGTGCGCGAACCACAGCGACGAGAACGCGAACACCAGCGTGTAGATCCACACCGCGGCCGGCACCAGCACCGGCGCGAACACGATCGCCAGCGCGCCCGAGGCCCAGACCAGCGACGGCGCGGCGCCCAGGTAGCCGGTCAGCACGCCCATGCCCAGCAGCGTCATGCGATGCCGCCGCATCAGCGCGACGCGCTCGTCGCGGCTGGCGTGCTCGGACAGCACGTCGTAGCTCATCACCTTGTAGGTGAGCCAGCCCCAGATCAGCGGCGGCACGATCAGCACCAGCGGCGGCACGAACCACAGCGGGATCGAGACCAGCAGCGCGAGCAGCGCGACGCCGGTGGCCCACAGCCCGCCGAACAGGCTGCCGGCGAACGAGCCGCCGTGCCGGCGCTCCAGCAGCGGGAAGCGGCGCTTCGCGACCAGGCTCAGCATCGACGGGGTCATCAGCGCCGCGACCAGCAGCAGCGCGAGCACGACGATCACCGGCGTGCTGAGGAACACCACGACCATGGGCGCGAGCACGGTCTTCAGGTTCGCGAGGCCCAGTCCCTCCAGCCAGCCCAGCAGCGTCTTCAGGATGGCCCACGATTCGAAGGTCGCGCGCACCGCATCGACAGCGCTTTCCCAGAAGAAATAGCCCAGCCCCAGCGACAGCGCGGCCATCAGCACCAGCGGCAGCAGCGACAGCAGGATCACGCGCGGGTGCAGGCAGTACGCCACCGCGCGCCAGAACGAATCGAACAACAGACTCAATGGAGCCCCTCGTCGAATGAGTACATTCGCCGATCCCCAGGGGCCACTTGGGGCCCCTTCGTGGCCCTTGGGATGCGGGCCGGCTTGGGAGCGGCCCGGCGCTCGGCCCGCTTAGACGATGCCGCGACCATCAGCGCAGATTGCCCGTGTGCCCCAGCGAATAGCGGCCGGGCTGCGGCCACACCGTCAAGCCATGCGGCTCGGCGCCGACCTTGACCTGCTGGACGTCGCCGCTCGCGGTGTCGAAGCGGTAGATCACGTCGTCGTAGCGCGCCGCCAGCCACAGCCGCTTGCCGTCGGCGCTGACGTTGCCCATGTCGGGGCTGCCGCCGCCGGGGATGCCCCAGCGCGCGACCACCTTCTCGGTCGCGAAGTCGATCACCGTGACGCCGCCGTTGCCCTTCTTCGGCCCGTGGATCTTGTGCGAGCCGCGGTTCGCGACGTACAGGCTCTTGCCGTCGCGGCTCGGGTACAGACCGTGCGCGCCCAGCCCCGTCGGGATGAAGCCGACCTGCTTGAACGACTCGCCGTCGACGATGTGCACGCCGTCGGCATGCATGTCGGCGATGTAGAAGCGCTTGCCGTCGGGCGAGCTGCGGATGTCCTGCGGCATGCCCTTGGAGACCGAGCAGATCTCGGTCTCGCCCGGCTCCCACTTCTGGCCCTCGGCGACGCGCGGCCCGCTGGGAACCTCCTTGAAGCGCGTGCTGGGCATCGTGAGCCGCAGGTACCCGCCGACCTTGCGCTCCTGCAGGTCGATCTTGACGATCGTGCCGGAGAACTCGCAGGTGAAGATCGCGAAGCGCCCGTCGATGGCGAAGTCGGCGTGGTTGATGCCGGGGCAGCCCGGCACGTCGATCGAGTACTGCATCGCCATCGTCTGCGGATCGCGGAAGTCCAGCCGCTTGCGCGCCTCGGCGACGACGATCGCCGACTTGCCGTCCGGCGTGTAGTACATGTTGTACGGGTCGTCCACCGGCACCGGCTTGCCGGGCTTGCCGGTGCGCGGGTCTATCGGCGTCAGGCTGCCGTCGGTGCGGCCCTCGGCATTGTTCGTGACCCACAGCGTGCGCAGGTCCCACGCCGGCACGATGTGCTGCGGGCCGATGCCGACCTTGAAGCGGTCGACGACCTTCATCGCGTTCGGGTCGACGACATAGACGTCGTTCGAGCGCAGGTTCGGCACGTAGATGCGCTCGAGGTCCTCGCGCAACGCGGCGCTGACCTTGCCGGCCGCGACCTCGCTGTACAGGTTGCGCGCGTCGGCCACGGGCGGCATGCCGGGCACGGTGGCGACGGTGGTGGTCGGCGCGGAGGCGGCGGCGGACGGCGACGCCGTCGCGCCCGATGCGGCCTTCTGTGCGAACACGACCGCGGCGGTCCCCAGCGCGGCCACGGCGGTCAATGCCAGGCCCAGCGCCCTGGGTGCTCCCAATTTCATCGATTCGTCTCCAACGGATTCATGCGGTTCTGCAACCGCGATTGTCTCAGCGCTCAGCGGGCAGATGTCAGCGCTCGTATCGCGGCCACCGACGTGTCGACGATTTGCTCGACGCCGATGCGCCCGAGCTCGGCGGTGGCGCGCCGCGGATCGCCGTACACGCCGTCGCGCGCGAAGGTCTTGGGGTCGCTCGGCATGCCCGCCGGGTGCACCAGCGCCGGGTCGACCGCGAGCGACAACGCGGTGTCGGCCAGCCCGGCATGCGTGCCGATCTCGTCGGCCGAATGCCCCCGGGCCTGCAGCGCGGCCACGAACGCGCCCTGCGTGACGCGGTAGTAGTCGAGCAGCGCCACGGCGCGGCACGGCGTGGGCGCGGCCCGCCATTCCCGGTCCAGCTTGGCGGCGACCTTCTCGAGGCTCTTCTGATACCCGCCGTGGTCGCCGATGAACACGACGGTGCGAAAGCCGTGCTGCCGGAAGCTGCGCCCGGTCGACTCGAGCAGCGCTTCGAAGGTCGCGTCGCTGATCGTGATCGTGCCCGGGAAGCGCATGTGCGCGGTCGGCGGCGCGATGGCCCCTTCGGGCACGTACGCCAGCACCGGCGCGACCAGCGCGTTGCCGAGCTTGGTCGCGATTCGCCCGGCCAGCACGTGCGCGCGCACGTTGTGCTTGCCCAGCACCATGTGCGGGCCGCTCTGCTCGGTGCCGCCGACCGGCACGATGATCGTCGTCGCGCCGGCGGCGACGCGATCGCGCAGTTCGGTCCAGGTCAGTTCCTCGATAAACGGCGTTGCAGATGCTGCAGGGGCCGCTGCACGCACCGGCTGCAACGCGCCGCCGAGCACGACGCCACCCGCGCCCACCGACAGCGCCGACGCCAGAAGACGGCGGCGCGAGTCCTTGATCGTCACTCGTCGTTCGACAGGCTCACGACGCACGGGCGATGCCTTCGACAAGCTCAGTCATCTTCGCCCCCGAACACGCCGCCAAGCAGCCCGCCGATTGCCCCGGCGCCGAGCACCGAGCCTTCCTCGCGCGAGCCGCCGCGCTGCGGCGCGGCCGCGAACACGCGCGACGCGAGCCGCGAGAACGGCAGGCTCTGCAGCCACACGGTGCCCGGGCCCGTGACCTTCGCGAAGAACAGCCCCTCGCCGCCGAACAGCGCAGTCTTGATCTTGCCGACGTACTGGATCTCGAAGTTCACGCTGGGCGTCAGCGCGACGATGCAGCCGGTGTCGATCAGCAGGGTCTGGCCCGGCTGCAGCTCGCGGCGCACGACCGTGCCGCCGGCGTGCACGAAGGCGAGCCCGTCGCCGTCGAGCTTCTGCATGATGAAGCCTTCGCCGCCGAAGAAGCCGACCGAGAGCTTCTGCTGGAAGTAGATGCCCAGCGAGACGCCGCGCGCCGCGCACAGGAACGCGTCCTTCTGGCAGACCAGCGTGCCGCCGAGCTGGCGCAGGTCCATCGGCAGGATCTTGCCGGGGTACGGCGCCGCGAATGCGACGCGCTGCTTGCCCGAGCTCTGGTTCGTGTAGACCGTCGTGAACAGCGACTCGCCGGTCACCAGCCGCTTGCCGGCGCCCAGCAGCTTGCCGAACAGGCCGCCACCGCCGCTGTTCGAACCGTCGCCGAACACCGTGTCCATCTGGATGCCGGCATCCATGAACATCATGCTGCCGGCCTCGCCGACCGCAGCCTCGCCCGGGTCGAGCTCGACCTCGACGAACTGCATCTCCGAGCCTTTGATCTCGTAGTCGACCACGTCCATTGCCATCGCGAAATCCTCCGTTGTGTGTCTCCGGCGGAGGCGATGCTACATGGCCGGCCTGGACAGCTCGACGATCTCCCAGCCCTGCGCAAGGGCGTGCGCGCGCAGGTGCGCATCCGGGTTGGCGGCCACCGGGTGCCCGACGGCCGACAGCAGCGGCAGGTCGTTGCGCGAATCGCTGTAGGCCACCGCCCCGGCCAGCGAATCGCGCGGCAAGCCCTGCTCGGCCAGCCACGCGTGCAGCCGCTGGACCTTGCCGTCGCGCATGTTCGGCACGCCGCGCAAACGGCCGCTGTAGCGCCGCCCGTCGAGGCTCTCGACGATCTCCACCTCGGTGGCGATCAGGTCGGCGATGCGCAGATGCTGTGCGGTCAGCTCGGTGATCACGCGGTTCGTCGCGGTCGTCAGCACGAGGCGGTCGCCGCGATCGCGGTGCCGGTCGACCAGGGCACGCGCAGCCGGCGCGATGCGCGGCACGATCTCCTCGTCGAGGAAACGCTTGCACCACGCCGCGCATTCGACGATCGAGCGCCCGGCCAGAGTCGAGACGTAGAACTCGCAAAACGCCTGCGGGGTCACGCTGCCTTCGTCGTAGCGCCGCGCCATCTCGGCATTGCGGGGCGCGAACTCGGTGCGATCGAGAAGACCATGCTGCATCAGGTACTCGCACCACAGCACATCGCTGTCGCCGGCGAGCAGCGTGTGGTCGAGGTCGAACAGCGCGAGGCGGGTCATCGCTGGCCCTCACCCCTGGCCCTCTCCCGCAAGCGGGAGAGGGAGACGGCCGTGCTTCCTTGCTCCCTCTCCCGCTTGCGGGAGAGGGCTGGGGTGAGGGTCTTCATGGTTGGCGCAGATGCCACGCCCGCGGCCGCGTGAAGGTCTGGATGCCGTAGGTGGACAGCGTCAGCCCCACGCCCGAATCGCCGACACCGGACCACGGCAGCCGCGGGCTGACGCGGTCGCAGCAGTTCCAGTACGCGGTGCCGGCGCGCACCTGCGCCAGCATCGCCCGCGCGCGCGCCTCGTCGCGCGTGTAGACGCTCGCGGTCAGCCCGTAGCGGCTGTCGTTCATCAGCGCGAGCGCCTCGGCATCGTCCTTCACCTTCTGGATGCCGATCACCGGGCCGAAGCTCTCCTCGCGCATCAGCTCCATCGTGTGGTTCACGTTCGTCACCACCGTGGGCTCGAACCAGTTGCCCGGGCCGGGCCGCCGCTGCCCGCCGACCGGCACCGACGCGCCCTTCGCCCGCGCGTCGGCGACCTGCGCCTCCAGCACCTCGAGCTGCGGCGCGCGCGTGATCGCGCCGATGTAGGTGGTCTCGTCGGCCGGGCTCCCGAGCTTGAAGCCGCGCACCGTGTCGACGAACGCGGCGACGAAGGCATCGTGGACCTTCTCGTGCACGTAGATGCGCTCGACCGAGCAGCAGCTCTGCCCGGTGTTGTACATCGCGCCGTCGGCCAGCGACTCGGCGGCGGCCTTCGCATCGGCATCGTCGGCCACGTAGGTCGGGTCCTTGCCGCCGAGCTCGAGCTGCATCTTGACGAAGCGCGGGCCGACCGCGGCGGCGATCTTCGCGCCGGTCGCATGCGAGCCGGTGAAGAACACGCCGTCGATAGTCTGTGCGAGCAGCGCGCCGCCGACCGCGCCGCCGCCGACCAGCGGCACGAAGATGTCCGCCGGCACGCCGCTCGCGTGCAGCAGCCGCGCGATGTGCAGGCCGGTCAGCGTCGCGTACTCGGAGGGCTTGTAGAGCACCGCGTTGCCGGCCAGCAGCGCCGGGATGAACACGTTGCCGCCGACGAAGTACGGGTAGTTCCAGGCCGAGATGTTCGCGATCACGCCCAGCGGCTCGTGGCTGATCAGCTCGCGCATCGTCGCGTCGGCGTGGACCTGCTCGGTGCCCAGCACGCGCTCGGCTTCGGTCAGGAAAAAGTCGATGCGCGGCAGCAGGCCGTTGATCTCGTTGCGCGACTGGCGGATCGGCTTGCCGACCTCGGCAGTCAGCGTCGCGGCCAGCGTCTCGAGCTCGGCGGCGAGCGCGACGCGGAACGCCTGGATCGCCTCGAGCCGCTCGGCCAGCGGCCGCTTCGCCCAGGCCGGCTGCGCGGCCCGGGCGGCACGGGCACGCTCGGCGACGATGGCTTCGGTCGCCTCCGGCACTTCGCTGATCAGCGCGCCGGTGGCGGGGTTGTGGATCTTCAGCATCGCGAATGTCCTCAAGGCGAACGGTGGTGGTTGCCGTTCGGATGATCGCTCCCGTTCTTGCGCGCCCGTGCCGCGTCGAGGAAATCGCGCAGGATCGGCCCGCCGTCGAGCTGGGTTGCATCCAGCGGCGTCAGCGCGAGGAACTCGGGGTGCCACTGCATCCCGAACACGTAGCTCGGCCCGCGCCAGCGGATCGCCTCGACGATGCCGTCCGGCACGCCGAACGCCTCGACGACCAGCTCGCGGCCCAGGTCCTTCACCGCCTGGTGGTGGATGGAATTGATCTTCGCCTGCCGCGTGCCGGGGTAGAGCTGCGAGAGCTTGGTGCCCTGCACCAGCGTCACGCCGTGCAGCGCTCGCTCGTACTGCGCGGTGTCGCGGTGCGCGATGTCGGTGTCGACCTGCGTCGGGATGTCCTGGAACAAGGTGCCGCCGAGCGCGACGTTGATCAGCTGGCAGCCGCGGCAGATGCCGATCACCGGCTTGCCGGCGGCGACGAATGCATTGAACAGGTCGATCTCGTAGCGGTCGCGCACCCGGTCGCCGGCCCAGTCGGCATGCAGCGGCTTCTCGCCGTAGCTCTCGGGCGCAATGTCGGCGCCGCCTTGCAGCACCAGCCCGTCCAGGTATTCGGCGTAGGCCGCGAGGCTCATGTCGCTGCGCTTGATCAGGCCTTCGCTTTCGATCGCCGGAATCATCACCGCGAGCACGTCCTTCGCGATCACCCAGTGCGCGACCGACTGCTCGAGGTAGTGCAGCGTCTTCGTGTAGACCCCGCCCAGGTCGATGACCTGGCCCACCGGGTGGTGGATGCGCGCCGAGATGCCGATCATCAGTGGAGCGGCCACCTCAGTACGCCTCCTCGAAGAAGCGCTGGAAGTCCGCGGCGGTGCAGGGCCGCGGGTTGGTCGCGTGGCAGCCGTCGGCCAGCGCGATCTCGACCAGCTTGCCGAACTGCGAGCGCTTGACGCCGGCGGCCTCGAGTCCGGCGGGGAGGCCGATCTGCTGCTTCAATCGCGCGAGCCACGGCACGAACGAATTGCCGCCGCCACCGGCGCCGACGACGCGCGCAAGCTCGTCGAACTTGGCCGGCACCGCTTCGTGGTTGAAGTTCATCACCGGCTCGATCATCAGCGCATTGGCCAGGCCGTGGTGCAGGTCGCAGACGGTGCCCAGCGCGTGCGCGCACGAGTGCACCGCGCCGAGATCCTTCTGGAACGCGACCGCGCCCATCATCGACGCCATCATCATGTCGCCGCGTGCCGCGAGGTTGTCCGGCTCGCGCACCGCGGTCAGCAGCGAACGTGCGGCGATGCGCGTGCCCTCCAGCGCGATGCCGTCGCACATCGGGTGGTAGGCCGGCGACAGGTAGCTCTCGATGTTGTGGGTCAGCGCGTCCATGCCGGTGGCCGCGGTGACGGCGGCCGGCAGCCCCAGCGTCAGCTCCGGGTCGGCATAGACGATGCGCGCGAGGATCAGCGGCGAGAAGATGATGCGCTTGATGTGCGAGCCCTCCTCGCTGATCACGCTGCTGCGGCCGACTTCGCTGCCGGTGCCCGAGGTGGTCGGCAGCGCGATGAAGTAGGGCCGCGCATTGGTGATCGCGCGCACCTTGGGGTGGTCCCAGGCGTACTCGATCACGTCGCCGGGGTGCGTCGCAAGCACGCCCACGACTTTCGCGACATCCAGCGCCGCGCCGCCGCCGACGCCGACCACGCAGTCGGCCTTGTGCTTCTTGTAGGCCGTCGCGCCGTTCATCACCTGGCTCGCGACCGGGTTGCCGGCAACGCCGCCGTAGAC
>DATCSE010000344.1:0-6876 GCA_036568605.1 Burkholderiaceae bacterium
GTCGCAGCTCCTGCCCAACGTTAGAGTGCTCATGCGGCTCCTCGCCAGTGGTGGTCTCACGCTCGAGCCGCAGGTCGCCGCACACGCGGAGGAGATGTTTGCTGTTCTCAGCGATCCGGCGATCTACGAATACGAAAACGAACCACCGCCGTCCGTCGAGTGGCTGCGCGAGCGCTTCGCGAGGCTCGAAACAAGGCGATCTCCGGACGGGCAGGAACAATGGCTAAACTGGGTCATTCGTCTTCCTTCCTCTGAGGCCATCGGGTTTGTTCAGGCTACTCTGCAGGCTGACGGTCAGGCTGTGGTGGCCTATGTACTCTCCAGCAAGCATTGGGGCAAAGGGCTTGCCCAGCAGGCCGTGCGAGTGATGCTCGCTGAACTGGTCGACCGCTACGACGTGCAGATGTTCTTTGCCGTGCTGAAGCGCCAGAATCAGCGCTCCGCGCGGCTGCTCGAGCGCTTGAGCTTCAAGACCGTCGTAGATGAATTAGCGGCTTGGTTGCAGGTTGAGCAGGGCGAATTGCTCATGCAACGTGCGGCGTGTGCGCATGAAAACAAATCGCTCTAACAGGCCCTGGTACCGGGCCGCGGCCCCAGTACCAACCGCGATGTTTCTGGAGGAAGGATGTATGCGCTTCAAATGCATTGAGTTCTCATGGCGTGCAGCCTTTGTGGGCCTCTACCTGACTCCGGAGCGAGACAAACTTTGGGTCACGATCGTCCCGTTTTTCCCGCTCTACTTCAAGAAGAAGGCGTAGTCCCCCCCGTCATGTTGCATCTTCGCGAGTTTCAAGAATCCGACTCAGTCGTCGAACTGACTTCTCTGCTTCATCGTGCCTATGCGCGTCTCGGCGCCATGGGACTGAACTACACCGCGGTGGATCAGAGTCCGGAGGTCACCGCAAGCCGAATTCGAGGCGGCAATTGCTTCGTCGTCACCGACGGAGCCAAACTGGTCGGTACCATCGTGGCGCAGCCGACGTACGCGCAGAACGACTGCGAGTACTTCACTCGTCACGGGGTCGCCGCCGCTCACCAGTTCGCCGTGGACCCGCAGCATCAAGGGCAAGGCATAGGCCGCATGCTGCTGGAACGCGCAGAGAGATGGGCGCGAGAATCAGGCTTCATGGAACTCGCCATGGACACAGCCGAGCAGGCCATACACCTCGTCGAGCTTTACACTCGGCTCGGATATCGACACGTCGGCTGGGTTCAGTGGCCGGGCAAGGTCTATCGCAGTGTGGTCCTCAGCAAGCCGCTCGCCGCAAGGGCCTGAAGCTGGAAGCCAAAAGCACACTCCGCACGCGCACTTATGTCCTCAAATCTCCGTCGCCTCACAGTGGTTGCTTCCATCCTCTTTGTCGTCGCGGCGAGCGGCTGCGGCAAGAAGCCGCCGGAGACGGCGGTGACCTTCAAGGCCAACTCGCCCATCCCGGTCGGATTCACGCTCCTGAAGGCGGAGGGCCAGACAGGCCGCAGTGGCGCGATCGGCAACAACTACCGGCCACAAGTCAAATTCCCGCGCGGATCGGTCGAGACCACCTGCGCTGTGGCGCTGCCGGCAAGTTCGCCACAACTTGAACCCGGCCAAACCACTGACGCCTCGCTCGCATGCGATGCCCAGGTCGAGGTCGATCGGAGCAAGCGCGAATTCAGCGTGTTCGAGGGCGGCAAGCAGGTTGGTCAGGGCACTGTCCGCCTCCCATAGCAACGGGGCGCCACCCACAGCACCGGAGTCATGATGATCAGTGCCGAGTTCCTCATCACCTCACTCATCGTCGTGCTGATTCCCGGCACCGGCGTGATTTACACGGTTTCCACCGGTCTGACGCAGGGTCGTCGAGCCAGCATCTACGCTTCGCTGGGCTGTACCGCCGGGATCGTTCCGCACCTGCTGGCCACGGTTCTGGGCCTGGCCGCCGTCATGCACACCAGTGCGCTGGTGTTCCAGTTGCTCAAGTACGCGGGCGTGGCCTACCTCTTCTACGTCGCCGTTGCGACGTGGCGCGACCGTTCTGCATTCGCCGTCGACGCCGGCGTGTCCAAGGCCTCCCCGGCCGGACTGATCATCAAGGCGTTCCTGCTGAACATCCTCAACCCCAAGCTCACGATCTTCTTTCTCGCCTTCCTGCCTCAGTTTGTCGATCCGCATGCCGAACAGCCGCTTGCACAACTGTTCCTGTTGAGCGGCGTGTTCATGGCGATGACCTTCGGGGTCTTTGTCGCGTACGGCTTCGTGGCGCACGCGTTCCGCGCACTCGTCATCGAGTCCGCCGCGGTTCAACGGTGGCTGAGGTACGGCTTTGCAGCCGTCTTTGCGGGACTTGGGGCGAAGCTCGCGCTCAGCGAGAAGTGATGCCAGCCCGTCCGCCCATACCGCCATGCTCACGGGTACTTGCCACTGCGGCGCGATTCGAATCGAGATCCCGCACGCCCCGGATGTGCTGACGAGCTGCAACTGCTCGCTCTGCAGGCGGCTCGGCGGGCTCTGGGCGTACTTCCCCGCGAGCACGGTGAGGGTGCATGGGCACCCGCAAGGCACCGATGAGTACATCCAGGGAGACCGCACGCTGCGGACCCTGCGCTGCAAGAAGTGCGGTTGCGTCACCCACTGGGAGCCGCTCGAACGCCACGCCGACAGCCGCATCGGCGTCAACATCCGCAACTTCGAGCCGGCGCTCGTGCAGGATGCACGCCTCAAGTTGCTGGACGGGGCCACCACGTGGACGTCCGTGCCGGCGGATGAACTGATTCCGCAGAAGCGCCGGATCAACCGTCCGTGGCATGAAGCGCACCGCATGCCGGCGAAGCCTACGCAGGAAGAGCGCGTCGCCTGGCACAAGGCCCATGCGTTGGCGTGCGGCTGCCGGGCTGTGCCGGACGCAATTCGCGCGGTGATCGCTGCACAAGAACGCGGCAGCGCGGCCTGATCCCTAGGAACGCCGGAACCCCGCGAACAGGGGAGTCCCGCGCGGATCAAATTTCACATCTGTTCCCTAGAATATTTGTTATCAAGTGCAAACAACCTTTCACGGGTGCATGGCTCCTCGAGAGCAATGCGAGGCACTTGGAATCCAGGCGCCCCCGGCGCGTTTCAATCAAGTCAGGGTGGGAACATGTTGCATACGCGTGCTCGTACAGCTCTGGTCAGTGCCGTTGTTTCGGTTGCCGCCGCGCTTGGCTGCGCCAGCTCCGCCAACGCCGCCATCTATGCAGGGACCTGGGATCCTGACTTTGGCGGAGCATTCAGCGGCCTGGGTTGGAAGGGCGAGGCGACGTTTTTCATCCCCGACAGCTGCCTCGCGCTTTCGGGACTGATCAGCAACAGCAATGCCTGTTCCGGTGGCGGCATGCGCGTGCTGGACGCTGCGGTCACGTTCTACGACTACGCCAACCCGTCGACGGTCTACGAAACGCTGACGTTCACCCCGCTCGCGAACACCGTGCTGGGGATGTACGTCGATGCGACCACGCACCAGCTCTCGGGCGTCAATTCGAACTTCATCGGTCCCGAGCTGTCGCTGGCCGGGCCGGCGCAAGGCAACTACTTCGACCTGGTGTTCCAGAAGGCCAAGGTGGCCCTGTACTACACGCCGGACACCACGTACAACCCGGGCACTTGCGCCAGCGGCCCGCTCGCGGTCGAAGGCTGCGGCGTCTCGCTGAACATCCCGACGATGACGATCACGCCGGTGCCCGAGCCGACGACCTATGCGCTGCTGTTCGCTGGCCTGGGTGTGGTGGGTTTTGTCGCACGGCGCCGCAGCGCCTGACGCGCGCAGCGCGCGCGCATTCGCTCAACCCGGCCCGGTCGCCGGGGGGCATTCAGGTTCAGGCCAAGACCGGCTCATCGCGCGTCGTGAGCGCGCTGCGCACGGCGTGGTCGATCTGACAATCCCGCCCTTCGTGCCACGCCGCGTCGAACGCGGTGCCGGTCGTCGCGAGCCGTAGCGCCGCGAGCTGCTGCTGCCAGCGCCGCTCGCTGCGCGGCGATCGCGCCAGAGGCAGCCGTTCGCGTGCCGCGTCTGCAGCCGCGGCCAGCCGAACCGCTGCGTCGGCTCGGCCGTCGAGGTGCGCCAGGGTCGCGTGGTCTTCCAGGCAGCCGAGAAGCTCCTCGCGCATCTCGAATGTGCGAAAGGCGCGCAACGCGTCGTCCAGCCGGCTGCGGGCCGACGCGAGGTCGCCGCCCTGCAGATCGACGCGGCCCAGCCACCACAGCGCATTCGCTTCGCCGCGCTTGTCGCCCGCCTCGCGGCACACGGTCAGCGAGCGCTTGAAGCGCAGGCACGCCTGTGCCGCGTCGCCCAGCTCGAACGCGACTTCGCCCAGCACCAGCTCGCACTCGCCCTCGACTTCCTGATGCCGGATGTCGCGCGCGATCGCCAGGCCGTGTTCCAGGTGCGCATGGGCCTGCGCGTCGTTGCCCTGGTAGACCTCGATCTGGCCGAGGTGCAGCAGCCCGATGGCCTCGCCGACGCGGTCGCCGAGCTCGCGGAAGATCTGCAGCGCCTCGCGCTCCCCCACCGCGGCACTCTGAGCATCGCCTCCCTGCAGCCGGGCGAACGACAGGGTCGACAACGTGGCCGCGATGTCCACCTGACTGCCGAGCCGACGCCGCAGCTCCAGGCAGGTCTCGAGCATGCGTCGCGCCTCGGCATGGTCGCTCTGACTCTCGGCGAGCGCCGCGCCCACGTACAAGGCCCAGGCGTGGGCCACGTCCGCGGCGCGGATCGCCGGCAGCGCCAGCGCGGCGCGCACCAGATGGCGGCCCTCGGTCGAGTAGCCGCGCAGAATCCAGAAGCCTTGCAGCGCGACCGCGAACTTGACCGCGATGAACGGATCGGTGCCGCCGCCCAGCGCCAGCGCGATCGCCGCCCGCACGTTGTCCAGCTCGGTTTCGAGGCGCCAGATCCAGTCGGCCTGCTCCGGCCCTTTCAACCCGCGGTTCGCATCCTTCGCCAACGCGAAGAAGTGCTCGCAATGGCGCACCGCGGTGGCCGCTGCCTGGCCGTTGCGTTCGAGCTTCTCGCGCGCGTAGTCGCGAATGGTCTCCAGCATGCGATAACGCGTGCCGTCGTCGCGCTCGTCCAACATGACCAGCGACTTCTCGACGAGCGAGCTCAGCAGATCCAGCACGTCGTCGCGGTCCAGCGGATCCGTGCCGCACACGTGCTCGGCCGCCGCCAGGTCGAAGCCGCCGACGAACACGCCGAGACGGCTGAGCAGGGTCTGTTCCGGCTCGTTCAGCAGCTCGTACGACCAGTCGACCAGCGCTCGCAACGTTTGTTGCCGCTCCTGGAGTACGCGCGCTCCGCCGGTGAGCAGCTTGTAGCGATCGTGGAGGCGCGCGTTGATGTCGGCCACCGAGAGCGATCGCACCCGCGCCGCGGCCAGCTCGAGCGCGAGCGGAATGCCTTCCAGCCGCGCCACCAACTCGGCAATCGCGGGCGCCTCCCGTTCGTTGAGCGCGAAGCTCGGCTTGTGCGCCTGCGCACGATCGAGGAACAAGCGCACCGCGGACGACCGCAGCAGTGCGTCGAGGCCGTCGCCGCGCTGGGGCACCGGCAACGGCAGGATGGGGTAGGCGCGCTCGCCCGGGATGCGCAGCGTCTGGCGGCTGGACGCGATCAGCCTGACCTGCGAAGTCTCGCGCACGATGGCGTGCGCCAGGTCCGCCAACGGCTCGATCAGGTGCTCGCAGTTGTCCAGGATCAGCAGCGCCCGATGCGACTTCAGGTGCGTGCAGAGCGTCTGCACCAGCGGCCGACCGGGCTCCTCGCGTACGCCCAGCGCCTGGGCCGCCACGCTGGGCACGAGGGCCGGGTCGCTGATCGGCGCCAGGTCGAGGAACCACACGCCGTCCGGATACTGGTGCATCACCTGGGCCGCGGCCTGCAGCGACAGCCGTGTCTTGCCCAGGCCGCCCATGCCGAGCAGCGTCAGCAAGCGCGCCTCGGACAGCAGCGCCTTCACCTCGTCCAGCTCGCGCTCGCGGCCGACGAAGGACGTGCCCGGATGCGGCAGGTTGTTCGGGATCTCCTTCACCGGCAACCACCAATCGCCGGTACGCACGACGCGGAAGACCTTGTCCTCGTCGGGCGGCGTCACGAAGTTCGCGTCGTGCTCGCCGACCTCGAAGATTTCGAGCGGCTCTGCCAGGCCCTTGACCATCCAGTGCCCATGCGACTGCACCTTCAGGTCGCTCTGGCCGAGCGCCTGGCGCGCCTCGGAGGTCAACAAGGTCTGGCTGCCGCGCGCCAGCGACATCACGCGCGCCGCGGTCGGCTTGGCCAGGCCGTCCACCTCCAGCGGCTTGGCCCCGAGGGCGACCGCGGCGGCGCTGTTCTCGCGCAGGATCACCGGCCCCACATGCAGGCCAGCCCGGGCCTTCAGCGCCACCGGGAGCGACGCCAGGCCGCGGTGGTAGGCCAGCGCGTAGCCGACTGCATCGGCCGCGGCTTCGAACATCAGCAGCATGCCGTCGGTCTTGTCGATCTCGCGGCCTCGCCAAGTCGGCAGCAGGTCGCGAGCCATCCGGTCATGCGCTTCCCAGACCGCGGCCATCGCGGCGTCGCCGAGTTGCTCCAGCAGTCTGGTACTGTCGACGACGTCGGTCAGCAGCAAGGCGCGAAGCTCGCTCATGGCGGAGAGTCTACGCGCCGCAGGCGCTGCGCGATCGGTCCGTGCCGGCTCTTCCCCCTAAGTCATCAAGCCCGTCAAGCTCGACTCGCGTTGGACAGGCGCGTCAGCAGCTGCAACCAGATGATTTCGACGCGCCGGCGCACCGAGCCGGCGGTGGCCTGCGTCGAGAAGTCCTCGGTCTTGATCTGGCCGTCGACCCGCACCCGGTTGGCGCGGATCGGCGTGGTGCGCACC
>DATCSE010000345.1:0-2765 GCA_036568605.1 Burkholderiaceae bacterium
GTGCAGCAGGACTTCGAGCACCGCATGCAAAGCTTCTTCTTCACCGCGCCGATCGCGAAGCTGCAGTACCTCGCGGGGCGCTTCCTCGGCGCGCTGGGCGCCGTGCTGATCGTGTTCGCGGCAATCGGGCTGGGCGCATTCGCCGCGACCGCGCTGCCCGGCATGGACGCCGAACGGCTGGGCGCGAACCGCCTGGCCGCCTACCTGCTGCCGTACGCGCTGGTGCTGCTGCCGAACGCGCTGCTGATCGGCGGCGTGTTCTTCAGCCTGGCCGCGCTGACGCGCAAGATGCTGCCGGTCTACGTCGGCAGCGTGCTCGTGATGATCGGCTGGCTGCTCTCGCAGAAGCTGGTGCGCGATCTCGACAACCGCACGCTTGCCGCGCTGATCGACCCGATCGGCAGCCGTGCGGTCAGCCTGTTGACCGAGTACTGGACGATCGCCGAGCGCAACACGCAGCTCGTGCCGCTGGCCGGGCCGCTGCTGTGGAACCGGCTGCTGTGGCTCGCGGTCGCGGGGCTGCTGTGCGCGTTCTGCGCGTGGCGCTTCAGGTTCGCCGCGGCGGCGAGCGAGCGGCCGACAAGAGCCAAGGGCACTGCCGGCGACCTCGATGTCGACGCCAACGGCATCGCGACGGCCGCACCGGCCATCGGGCCGCGCGCCACCGCGCGGCTCGATACCTCGCGCCCGCTCGCACTGCTGCCGCACCTGGCGGCGCTGTACCTGCGCGAGACGATCAAGAACGTCTACTTCGGCGTGCTGGTGCTCGCCGGCCTGCTGTTCATGGTGTTCGCGAGCACGACGGTGGGCGACAGCTTCGGCACCAGCACCTGGCCGCTGACCTTCCAGATGACCGGCCTCCTGAACGGCACGTTCGCGGCGTTCATGCTGATCATCGTCACGTTCTACGCCGGCGAGATGGCGTGGCGCGAGCGCGAGCACCGGCTGGACCAGATCGTCGACGGCACGCCGGTGCCGACCTGGCTGCCGCTGCTCGCGAAGCTGGTCGCGCTGCTGGCGATTCCGGTGCTGCTGCAGGCGGTGCTGATGCTGGCCGGCATCGCGATCCAGGCGAGCAAGGGCTACTTCCGCTTCGAGCCGTGGCTGTACCTGCAGGAGATGTTCGGCATCGAACTGCTGAACTACTGGATGGTGTGCGCGCTGGCGCTCGCGGTGCACGCGATCGTCGACCACAAGTACCTGGCGCACTTCGTGATGATCGTGTACTACGTGCTGATCATCTTCGCCGGCCAGTTCGGGATCGAGCACAACCTGGTCAAGTTCGGCAACGTGCCGGAGGCGGTCTATTCCGACATCAACGGCTACGGCCACTTCATGCTGCGGCTGCGCAGCTTCCAGGCGTACTGGGGCGCGGGCTCGCTGCTGCTGGTGCTCGCGGCGTACCTGCTGTGGGCGCGCGGCACGCGCTCGGGCTGGCGCGAGCGCTGGGCCGTCGCGCGCACGCGGCTCACCGGGCCGACGCTCGCGCTCGGCTTCGTCGCGCTGCTCGCGTTTGCGGGCCTGGGCGGCTGGATCTACTACAACACCAACGTGCTGAACGTCTACCAGACGAGCCGCGACGCGCAGCAGCGCCGGGTCGACTACGAGCACACCTACAAGCGCTACGCCGACGAGCCGCAGCCCAAGGTGGCCGCGGTGAACCTCGACGTCGCGCTGTACCCGGCCGAGCAGCGCGTGCGCATGCGCGGGGCCTATGCGATCACGAACCGCAACGCGGTGCCGGTCGAGGTCGTGCACCTGAACTTCATGGCCGGCCGCGCGCTCGTGATCCACAAGCTCGAGCTCGGCGTGCCGGCGACGCTGGCGAACGACGACCCGAACGTCGGCGTGCGCCGCTACAAGCTCGCGGCCCCGCTCGCACCCGGCCACAGCACGACACTCGCCTTCGACCTCGAGCTGCCGACCCACGGCTTCACGAACGAAGGCTCGAACACCGCGGTGGTCTACAACGGCAGCTTCGTCAACGGCCGGATGCTGCTGCCCAGCCTGGGCTACAACCCGCACGGCGAACTCGAGCGCGACCAGGACCGGCGCAAGTTCGGCCTCGCGCCCAAGGAGCGCCTGCGCGACCGCGACGATCACAAGGGCTTGATGACCAGCGGCCTCGCGGCGGATGCCGACTACGTGTCGTTCGAGGTCACGCTGTCCACCGAGGCCGACCAGATCGCGATCGCGCCGGGTTACCTGCAGCGCGAATGGACCGAAGGCGCGCGGCGCTACTTCCACTACCGGATGGATGCGCCGATCGCGAACTTCTTCGCGTTCCAGTCGGGCCGCTATGCGGTGCGCCAGGACGTGTGGCACCGCGAAGGCGGCGCCACGCCGGACGGGAACGCCGGCGACGTCCCGCTCGAGATCTACTACCAGCGCGGCCACGAGTTCAACCTCGATTCGATGGTGGCCGCGACGAAGGCCGCGCTCAGCTACGACAGCCGCAACTTCGGCCCCTACCAGTACCGCCAGTTCCGCATCATCGAGTTCCCGCGCTACGAGACGTTCGCGCAGTCGTTCCCGAACACGATCCCATACTCGGAAGGCATAGGCTTCATCGCGCGCGTGCGGCCCGACGACCCCAAGGACATCGACTACCCGTACTACGTGACCGCGCACGAGGTTGCGCACCAGTGGTGGGGCCATCAGGTGATGAGCGGCGATGTGCAAGGGGGCTCGATGCTGGTCGAGAGCCTGGCGCAGTACTCGGCGCTGATGGTGATGAAGGAGCGCGTCGGTCCGCAGAAGATGCG
>DATCSE010000346.1:0-3511 GCA_036568605.1 Burkholderiaceae bacterium
TCTTGCACGTTGGTGAGATTCGAGCGTCAAGACGACGCCCTGCTCCCGCCGACCCCGCGATGCGCGGGGTTGCGGATGCATGCTTCGAATCAGCAGTCGACGAACGCAGCGCCGGTGGACTTACCTGCACCGCACCGGAAATGCACGAGGCCCGGAACCTTGCGGTGTCCGGGCCTCGTAGAGCCTAGGGCTCGAGGGAAGCGAACCTTCTATGACGGTTCGCCGGAACCCTCTCCCGGACGATGGTGCAGCGCCACGCGAGTCATCGCGATGACAGTGACTCGCGCGCTTGAAAAGTTGGAACTGCGTGCGGCTACGGGGGCAAAGCGGCAGTTCATGTCGATACCTCCTTGGCGTTGCAGTTGAAGAAGGGGCATGGCGCCCATGTGAGGCTCGACGGCTGTTGCGCGAACCTTGGCCGACAAGTTAGTCGAAGGGCCGCGAATCGTCAACCTCAAGTCACGACCATCCCTAGGACGAAGTGGCAGCCCCTGCGGCGCATGCCTACCATGCCGGTCAACATTCTTGGACCGGCCGGCCGTGTTGCCGTGGCCACGCGATGATCGTCATCGTCGAGTACAACGCGAACTGGCCCGTACGCTTCGAGGAAGAGGCGCTCCGCCTGCGCTCGGTGCTCGGCTCATCGGCACTGCGGATCGAGCACGTGGGATCGACGTCGGTGCCGGGGCTTGCCGCCAAGCCGGTGATCGACATCCAAGTCTCGATTGCTTCGCTGCTGCCGCACGGCCGCTACGCGGCTGCGATGGCCTCGCTCGGGTATCGGCACGTCGCGCTGGGCGACTTCGATCTCGTGTATCCGTTCTTTCACAAGCCGGTCCTGTGGCCCGGCACACACCACGTTCATCTGTGCGAATCCGGAGGCGAGCAGGAGTGGAAGCACCTGGCATTTCGAAACCACCTGCGCAAACACCCGCAAGTAGCCCGAGAGTACGAAACGCTCAAACATCAACTCGCGCGCCTGCACGACGGAGGAACGCCGCAGTCCCTGGAGGCATACTCGTTGGCGAAATCAGAGTTCGTGTCCACTGTGCTGCGCGCGGCGCGGGCGGAAGGCGACGCGGCCGAGTTGCGCATAGCTCGGCACAATGGCGCTTGACCTGGGGCGGTCCGTCTGACTGCGCCCGCCATTCACGTCCACGGTGAGACCGCGGAGAACCTTCTCGTGCCGAAGACCGCCCGGTTCGTACTCCCGGCTTTTGCTGCGGCCGTTCTGCTGCAGGCTTGCGTGTACGTTCCAAGGAACACGCAAACTTTCGATCGAGATTGCCAGGTGGTCGCCAATCACCTGGTTTTGCAGGAGGTGCAGGTGGGCGCGATCCAACGTTGCGCGAACGAGGGTTGTGTGGCGCTGATCGTCGCTGCCGGCGTGACCGCGGTGGCGTCCGTCATCATCTCCGGCACGATCGTCGTGGTCGGCAACGTGGCCTACTGGCTCGAGCGAAAGGCTGGATGCCTGAAGGTCGAATAACCGTCATGGAAAGGAAAACGATGCGTTCGTCTCTTGCCTTGACCGCCGCCGCACTGGCGGCCCTCGTGCTCAGCGCCGCCGGTTGTGCCGGCGTCCCCAGTGCGCCGTCGGATGTACCGGCAGCATTGCGCCCGCCGGCCGGTCAGGTCGTCTTTCTCGAGGCCTTGGCCTCGGGCGTGCAGATCTACGAATGCACGGCCAAGGCCGACCAGCCGACAGCGTACGAGTGGACCTTCCGCGCACCAGAAGCCACGCTCGCGGATCGATCGGGGCGGCCGCTCGGCAAGCACTACGCCGGTCCGACCTGGGAGTCTGTCGACGGCAGCACGGTCGTCGGCGAAGTCAAGGCGCGCGACCCGGGGCCCAGCGCGTCCGCGATCCCGTGGCTGCTGTTGACCAGCAAGTCGACCACGGGCACCGGCGTCTTCAGCCAGACCAAGAGCATCCAGCGGCTGCAGACTGTCGGCGGCGTCGCACCATCGCAGCCCTGCACCGCAGCCAACGCCCGGCAGATGGCCCGGGTCCCGTACACGGCCACCTACTACTTCTATCGCGGCGCGTCGTGACCGCAGCAGACAGCCGCTGGCGCAACCTCGCGCGCAGGAGCAGACTAGCGACTCGCCCGAGCCGCGATACGCTCCGGCTCGAACGGGATCGGTCTACTCGCCCATGGAGGTTGCCATGTCCATCCCCACGCGCCTGTCCAGCTACCTCGATCAGCGCGGCACGCGCTACGAGATCTGCATGCACAAGCACAGCCGCACCAGCGCCGAGACCGCGCGGGCGGCGGACATCCCGCCGCATCAGCTGGCCAAGTCGGTGATCGTCGAAGACGACATCGGCTACGTGATGGCCGTCGTGCCGGCGGACCGCAACGTGCAGCTCGGCCAGCTCTCGCGCCTGCTCGATCGCGAGCACCTTCGGCTGGCCGACGAGAACCGCATCGCCGCGATGTTCACCGACTGCGACCGCGGCGCGGTGCCCGCGCTGGGCATGGCCTGGGGCGTGCCGACCGTGATCGACGACGAGCTCGAAGCCAACGACGTCGTGTACCTCGAGTCGGGCGACCATGAACGGCTGCTGTGCCTGTCGAACGACCAGTTCCACGAACTGATGCTGCCGGCGCGGCATGGCCATTTCTGCGGCGAACGGGTCCATTGAACCCGGGCATGCGGTGGCGGCGACGACCGCGCCCGTCACCGCGACGTTCCGCTTCTATGCCGAGCTGAACGACTTCCTCGCGCCCGCGCGGCGCGGTCGCGAGTTCGCGTGCCGCTGCGCGCGTGCGGCGACCGCCAAGCACATGATCGAGGCGCTCGGCGTGCCGCACACCGAGGTCGAGCTGGTCCTGGTCAACGGCGAGTCGGTGGGCTTCGACCGGGCGCTGCAAGACGGCGACCGCCTGGCCGCCTACCCGAAGTTCGAGGCCTTCGACGTCACGCCGCTGCTGCGCGTGCGCGACCACCCGCTGCGCGACACCCGCTTCGTCGCCGACGCGCACCTGGGCGGGCTCGCGCACCTGCTGCGCATGACCGGTTTCGACACGCTGTACGACAACCACTTCCGCGACGACGAGATAGCGCGCATCGCCGCCGCGCAGGACCGCATCGTGCTGACGCGCGACCGCGAACTGCTGAAGCGGCGCGACATCACGCACGGCTGCTACGTGCGCGCGCTGCACAGCGTGCCTCAGCTGCACGAGGTCTTCGATCGGCTCGACCTGGCCCGCTCGGCGCGGCCGTTCACTCGCTGCCTGAGCTGCAACGCGATGCTGCGCCCGGTCGCCAAGGCGCAGGTCGTGTCGCAGCTGCCGCCCGGCGTGCGCGAGCGTCACGAACGCTTCGTGACCTGCGAGGGTTGCGGGCGCGTGTACTGGGAAGGCTCGCACTGGCGGCGCATGCGCGAACGCATCGAGGCGCTGCTGGCCCCGTCGCAGCCTTGAAGAAGCACGACGGGATCGCTTGCCTTAGGGATGGGAACCTGCCGCACGGCGACTATGTTTGCCTGAGCGAAAGCGAAAGG
>DATCSE010000347.1:0-4333 GCA_036568605.1 Burkholderiaceae bacterium
GGTTCCAGGACTGCAGCTCGCGCAGGCTGGTGCTGACGTTGGAGCGCGCCACGCCCAGCGTGTCGGCGATCTCCTCGGCGTGCATGGGCCGCGCGCCGATGTAGAGCAGCGCGTGGATCTGCGCGACGGTGCGGTTGACGCCCCAGCGCGTGCCCATCTCGCCCCAGTGCAGGACGAACCGTGAAAGGGTGGGCGATAGTTCCATGGCGACCACTCTAGGAACGACGGAAATTTCTGTCAATACAGAAATCGATGGACGGTCGTCATGCCGGCTCGGCGGACGTGATCCAGCCTTCCAGCGGATCCACGCCGGCGGGCACGCCGTGCCCCGGCCGCCCGGCGGCCCACGCGGCCTGCAGCAGGCACAGCACCGCGTCGAGGCGGTCGCCCATCGCGTCGCCGATCAGCGCACGGCGTTGCGCGGCGCTCAGCCTCAGGCACAACCCGAGGCGCGAGCGGCCCTGCTCCAGCGCGGCGACGAGCTCGCGCCGCGCCGTAGTCCGTTCGCGCGTCTGCTTCGCAACCGTGTCGCTCTTGTACGAACGCGCGCCGATCAGCTCGCGCGCGAGCAGGCCCGGGTAGCCTTCGAGCGCGACCCGCGTGAGGTCGCCGGCGTGCAGGCCCGGCAAGTGCACGCCGGCCTCGACCAGCAGCGGCACGCCGGCATGCAGCATGAACGCGACCGGCGGGTTGACCCATTTCATGGACGGCGACGAGCCGGCCGGCCCGTCGGTGGCGCGGTGCGCGAACTTGCCGCCCACCGGCCGCGCCGCGCAGAACGCCGCGAAGCTCGTGCGTATCGCGGCGCGCGACAACGCCGCGTAGTGCCGCATCAGCGGCAGCCACTCGGCGGGCCAATTCAGCGCCGCCACCAGCTCGCGCGGCAGGCCGAACGGCAGGTCGAACACGCCCAGCCAAGGCCCCGGCGTGCGCAGCCACGCGGCGAAGCCGGCGAAGTCGGCGTGCACAGCAATGTGTTCGAGCACGACACCGCGCTCGCCGTCGCTGCGGCCGAGCGCAACGACGATGGGCTTGCCGCGCGACGGCGCGCTCGTGAAGTCGACACCGGCCAGCCGCGACGCCGTCATGCCAGCGCCATCGTCAACGTCCACGCGAGGCACGGAATGCGTCGCAAGGGTCGGGCCGCGGCTGGGTGGGCGTGGTCATCGCGACGTCATAGACGCCATCGACCGGTTCATCCTGTTCCAGCAGGCCGATCGCGACACTGCGGGCGCGGCTCGCAGCGTTCAGCCAGCGCGGCACGCCGGCGTCACGACGCACGTGGCCGTTGCCGGCGAGCAGCACCGCGCCGCGGGGCGCGAGCGCGTCGATCGTGCGCGCCATGAATTGATCGCGTGCAACCTGGGCCGCCATCAGGCGTTGCGCATCCGCGTCTTCCAGCAGGCCGCAATGGCTGTCGGCGATCGCGCGGGTCTGGATCCTTTCGATGTCGGGTGGCACGTTCGCATCGAAGCCGTGCGCGGCGAGGCCGTCCTTCACAATCGCGCGCGTGTCGGCACGCGACACGTTGGCCGCGATCAGGGGCAGTCGGTATTCGATTGCGAGGGCAACATAGGGCCGGTACAGCGACCAGGTCCAGCCCGACGCCGATGTGCCGGCAGTGCCGCCCATGCCGCCGCTCGTGCCGGCACCCGCGGCGATCACCGAGTCCGGGCTGGCATCCGGCTGCGCGAGCGCCCGGTCGAGTTCGGCCTGTCGGTCGCGGTCGAACTGTTCCATCAGCAGCGCCGGCCGCGCGCCGCTCTGCAGCAACGCGCGCAAGGCCTGCGCGCGCAGGCCGTGCTGCGTGGCGTTGTCGTGCACCTCGCCGAGCAGCACGATGGGGCGCGAACGCAGCGCGGCGGCCAGGCGCTCGGGGTCGGCCGGCGGCGCGTTCGATGCAGCGCCGCCAGGGGCCTGCGGCCCCTGCGCGCAGCCGGCCCACAACACGATCGCCGCGAACAGCAGCAGCGCCTTGGGGAGACTCATCGCGCCTCGTCCTGGCTTGTGCGAAAGCGCGGGCGTGAAGGCGACTCGCGTCTGGCCGTCAGTGCGCGACCTTGTCGCGCGCGAGGTCCATCACCATCCGCGTCGCGAGGTACAGCCGCGGCTCGATCGAATCGACCAGCACGTACTCGGCATCGGCCGAGTGTGCGCCGAAGCCTTGCAGGCCGAAGCGCTCGACCACGCCGGCCTTGGTTGCAAGCCCGGCGAACGCCGCGTCGGTGCCGCCGCCGCCGACCTTGTCGTCGGCGCCCAGCTTGCGGCCCAGCTCGTCGGCATAGATCGCTTGCGCGTGCTTGGCCATCGCCAGCCCGAAGGTGTTCGCCTCCAGCGGCGGACGGCGGCGCTCGAAACGCAGCTCGACCTTCGCATCGGGAATCAGCTGCTTCTTCACGCGTTCGCGCACCTGGCGCTCGATGCGGTCGTAGTCGCCGACCTTGTTCACGCGCACGTCGGCGCTCGCGACAGCGCTGGCCGGGATCACGTTGCGGTTGGTGCCCGAATGCGCGGTGGTCCAGTTCATCTTCAGTCCGGTCGCCGGATCGGACAGGTCGCGCATCTGCAGGATCTGGTGCGACATCTCGTACAGCGCATTGATGCCCAGCTCGGGCGCCGCGCCGGCATGCGAGGCCTTGCCCTGCACCTTCAGCGTGACCGACGCGATGCCGGCGGTCGCGAGCGAGAGCTTGTCGTCGGCGATCGGGCTGCCTTCGAACGACATCACGGCGTCGTGCTCGCCGCCCAGCTTGGTCAGCAGTGCGCGCGAGCCCGGCGAACTGATCTCCTCGTCGCCGTTGATCAGCACGGTGAGCAGCCCGTAGTCGGCGAAGTCGAGCTGCTTGAGCATCGCGACCGTGTGCAGCACCAGCGCGACGCCCTGCTTGTCGTCGGCGATGCCGAGCCCGTAGGCCTTGCCGGCGTCGACGCGGAACGGCTGGCTCGCGCCCATGCCCACCGTGTAGACCGTGTCCATGTGCGCGATCAGCATGATCTTCTTGCTGCCGCGGCCCTTGAACGTGGCCTTCACCATCTTGCCGATTTTCTCGGGCGTGTCTTCCATCCGGTAGATGTCTGGCGAGGCGGCGCTGCCGGGATCGATCAGCTCGACTTCGCCGCCGAGCGCGCGCAGGCGCTCGGCCACCAGGCTCGCGATCTTGTCCAGGCCTTCGATGTCGCGGCTGCCGGATTCGATCGCGCACAGTTGCGACAGCGAATCGAGCAGCGGCTGCTTGTGCTGCGCGGCCAGTTCGGCGATGCGCGCATCGGGCGCGGCGAACGCGGCGCCGCCAGCCAGCGCAAGCGCGATCGCAGCAGCGTAGCCGGCCATCGAACGACGCGGCCGGGTAGACAGGATGCCAGGCGAGACTACGGATTCGGTCATGGGTCTTCCGAAGACCGGCCCACGGCCGGCGCTGTGCGGTGATGAGGGTTGCGGACCATTCTTTCACACGACGCCGAGCAGGCGCTCTAGCGTCTGCAAGGTGTCGGCTTCATGCAGCGGCTTGTCCGGCCGCAGGCGCAGCATGCGCGGGAAGCGCACTGCGATGCCGCTCTTGTGGCGCGCACTGCGGTTGATGCCTTCGAAGCCGAGCTCGAACATCAGCGTCGGCTTCACGCTGCGCACCGGGCCGAACTTCTCGAGCGTGGTCTTGCGGATCACGCGGTCGACCTCGCGGAACTCCTCGTCGCTGAGGCCCGAATACGCCTTCGCGAACGGCACGAGCTGCAGCGCATCGGGCTCCGGCGCTTCGCGCCGCGCGATCGCGTCGACGACGCCGGCGGCCTCGTCCGCATCGCGCGGCGCGCGGTTCCAGACGGCGAACGTGTAGTCGGTGTAGACGCTCGCGCGGCGGCCATGCCCGGCCTGCGCGTAGATCAGCACCGCGTCGACGCTGAGCGGCGCGATCTTCCACTTCCACCAGTTGCCGGCGCGCAGGTCCTCCTGCTTGCGCCGGCCGATGCCGTAGCGTGCGTCGCGGTGCTTCAGCATGAAGCCTTCGACGCCGCGCGAGCGCGACTCCTCGCGCAGCGTCGCGAGCTCGGCCCAGCTCGCGCGCGCTTCGAACGGCGAGAGCCGCAACGCCGGCCGATCGCGCAGCAGCGCCTCGAGCGCCGCGCGGCGTTGCGCCTGCGGCCATTCGCGGCAGTCGATGCCGCCCACCTCGAGCAGGTCGTAGGCGATGAACACGACCGGTGCGTCGGCCAGCACTCTTTTCGTCAGCGTCTTGCGGCCGATGCGCTGCTGCAGCAGGTTGAATGGCGCCGGGTGGTCATCGCCAGGCTTCCAGACGACGATCTCGCCGTCGAGCACGGTGCCTTCGGGCAGCGC
>DATCSE010000348.1:0-22639 GCA_036568605.1 Burkholderiaceae bacterium
ATCGAAGCCTCGCCGCCGCCTTTGGGCACATGGTTTGCCACAACCGTCTTGATATGGACCACGGAGAACCACCATGGCGACCAAGTACGGGAACAAGGCCAAGGAGAAAGTCGGCGCAGCGCTGCACGAAGAGAAGCGCGGCACGCTGAAGAGCGGCAAGTCGGGCAAGAAGGTCACGAGCCGCAAGCAGGCGATCGCGATCGGCTTGTCCGAAGCGCGCAAGGCGGGCGGCAAGGTGCCGCCGCCCAAGGCCAAGAGCAGCAAGAGCTGAGCGCGGGCCCAGCGCTTCAGCCGGGCGCGGCGCCCTGCGTCCCGGTGTAGACGGCGTACAGCGATTGGCTGGCCGCCATGAACAGGCGGTTGCGCTTGGGGCCGCCGAAGCAGACGTTCCCGCAGATCTCGGGCAGCCGGATGCGCCCGATCAGCTTGCCTTGCGGCGTCCACACGGTCACGCCGCTGTAGCCGACGCTGCGCCCGGCATTGCTCGAGCACCAGAGGTTGCCGTCGACATCGGCGCGCACGCCGTCAGGGCCGCACTTCACGCCGTCGATCATGAAGTCGCTGAACAGCTTGCCGTTGGCGAGCTTGTTATCCGAGCCGACGTCGAACACATACATGTTGCCCTTGCCGCCGGCGATCGTGTCGCCCGGCCCCTGGCCGGTGCTGACGACGTAGAGCTTCTTGAAGTCGGGCGAGAAGCACAGGCCGTTCGGATCGGGCACCAGGTCTTCGCCGGCCACCTGGGTCAGCGTGCCGCTCTTGTCGAGCCGGTACACCGCGGTCGGCAGCTCGCGCTTGTACGCGCCGATCTCGGGCGGCTGGCCCAGCTTGGGGTTCAGGCGTCCGGCCTTGTTGGCCGGCCCGCCAGACGCATCGACCGCGCCCTCGTAGAGCTGCGCACCGTACGGCGGATCGGTGAACCAGTAGCTGCCGTCCGGGTGCGGGACCACATCGTTCGGCGAATTGAGCCGCTTGCCGTTGAACGCGGACGCGAGAACGGTCACCGAGCCGTCGAGCTCATAGCGCACCAGGCGCCGTGTCAGGTGCTCGCACGAGAGTTGCCGGCCCTGGTAGTCGAACGTGTTGCCGTTGCTGTTGTTCGACGGCATGCGGAACACGCTGACGTGGCCGTCGTCCTCGCTCCAGCGCAGCTGGCGGTTGTTCGGGATGTCGCTCCAGACGAGGAAGCGGCCGACCGAGTTCCATGCCGGCCCTTCGGACCACAGCGCGCCGGTCCACAGCCGCTGGATAGGCGCGTTGGGCTGACGCAGGCCATCGAACAGCGGGTCGATGGTCAGCACATCGGGATCGGTGAAGTAGGTGGTCGGCGCGCCGTTCGGGCCGAAGTCGCGCGGCGGCTGCGTGACCGTGCTGGGCGGTGCCGCCGGCCCGCCCGCTGCGCTCTGCTGCGGGTAGGCCCGGCGCGGCGTCGCCATCGCGGCGCCGACGGCCGCACCAATGCCTTGCAACAGGAAGCCGCGGCGACGCGTGTCGGTCCGGCCGTCGTTGTTGTTGTTCTCGTTGTTCTCGTTCTGGCTCGATCGCGGATCGAACGTTCCTCGCACCATGACTCACCTCCCACACACGAACGCGTTGGACGAAGCTGGAGACCACGGGAATCGCCGCAGGGCGAGGCCGTGAGTCTGCACGCAAGTGAGGTGGTGAGGGTGTGTCGAAGCGTTACCCGCGCTCAATGACGGGGCGATTGCTGGGGTCGCTTGAACAACGCGCGCAGCTCGTCCTTTGCTTCGTCCAAGCGGCGCCGCTGCTGCGCCGGCAGCTTGTTGCCGGCGCGGTTCACATAGAAGGTCAGCATCGACATCGCCGAGCGGAACGGCGAGCTCTTGCGGCGGCCGCTGCGCTCGGCCGAGCGCTTCAGCGAGCGCGCGATCTTCTTCGGGTCGTCCTGCGCGAACACGCCGTGCTCCAGGTCCAGCGCATCGCTGGTCTCGGTGACGTGGTGCGACCAGCGTCGTTCAGGCGGCTTGTTTCGAGGCATGCGGTGGCACCTCCGGCGTGGCGCTGGGTTCGGTCTTCGCGTCGTGCGCGACGACCGTGCCGGCCCGTGCGCCGGCCAGCATCTCCTGCAGCCAGTTGACGAGCACGGTGCTGTAGGCGCGCTGGTCGCGCTCGCCGGTCAGGCCGTGGTCCGCGCCGGCGAGGCAGCGATAGGTCAACGAGCGAGCCTTGCGGAACGCTTCGCGGTAGCTCGTCAGCACCGTCACCGGGATGATGTCGTCGTGCTCCGACTGGACGAGCAGCACGTCCCCTTCGAAGCTCTGGCACGCAGTCAAGGCCTTGTTGCCGGCGGCCGCGACGATGCTGCTGCGGTAGGTGGGCAGGTCCTGGTCGCGGTGCAGCTGCAGCTTGGGGACGTCCCACCCCGAATCGAGGTACAGCGCCGGCGCCCGCAGCGCGAGCCATTTGACCGGCCGCATCGTGCTCAGGATGGTCGCCAGGTAGCCGCCGTAGCTGCTGCCGACGACTGCGATCGCCGAGGCATCGACATGACGGCGCTTCACCAGCGTGTCGTACGCGGCGAGCACGTCGGCCAGGTTCAGCGCGCGCGAGACGGTCTCGAACTGGCGCCGCGTCTGCGCATGGCCGCGCAGGTCGAAGGTCAGGCACATGCAGCCCAGCGCGGCGACTTCGCGGGCCCGTGCGAGGTACTGCTCCTGGCTGCCGCCCCAGCCGTGCACGAAGAGGACGCCGGGCACCAGCGTGCCCGGCGTGACCAGCGTGCCGGCGATGCGGTTCTCGCGGTCGATCTCGATCGAGACCGGTTCGTCATAGCTGCTCACGCGGGCCGACCTCCTGAAGGGACTGGAACGAGCTGTGCCGAGCGGGCAGTCGGTCCGTCGATGTGGACCTGCGCATACTTGACCAGCCGCTCGCCGTGCCGGTCGACGCCGTCGAAGTGGACCGTTGCGCGAGCCGGCACCTGCTCGGCGCGATCGCCGTAGACCTCGCGCGTGCTCGCATGCACCATCGTCAGGCCCGGATCGTCGCGCAGCGCCTGCAGCGCGGCGATCTCGGCGCCGCTCGCGCCGCCGATGCGCCACGACTGCTCGAGCACGCCGGAGCGCCAGTGGCGCTCGTCGTCCACGCCCTGCACCACGTCGTAGTTGCAGCGCGACGCGAACAGGCCGGGGTAACAGGCGATCGCGGCGGCGTGGTAGTGCAGCGCCTGCACGACGGCGATCCGCAGCTCGGGCTCCAGGTCGAGCTCGAGCAGCGTCTCGAAGCCGCCGCGCACGACCCGCAGGTCCGAACCGCCGTAGACCGTGTGGCCCTGGCCGTTGGTGGTCTGGTGCTGCGTGCCGACATACGCGGCTCTATGCTCGCCCACCTGCACGTGACCGATCGAGCAGGTCATCGCGTCGGTCAGGTTGCGTTCGAGGATCAGGCCCTCGGTGAGGTCGCTGGTCAGCCGGTCGAAGTAGGCCTTCAGCTCCAGCGCGTCGTGCACGACAGTCTGGCCCGCGCCGCCGACCGCACCGGCGTGCTTGAGCCGCACGCTGCCGTGCTCGAGCAGCTTCACCCCGGCGCTGAGTGCATTGGCGATGCTGAACGCGGTGTAGCCCGGCAGCACGACACTGCGGATCAGGTCGCCATGGTTGTGCGACCAGCCGTCGGGCGCGGTCGCGCCCGGCCCGACCAGCGTGTGCGTGATGACCTTGGTCTCGACGAACGCGCGCGGGACGACGCCGCCGAAGAAGTCGCCCAGCTCGCGTATGCCCAGGCGTTGCGCCAACTCCAGTCCGACCACGGTGTGGCTGGGCACCAGGTAGCGCGGGCTGTCGCCGGCACGCACGCAGGCGTCGATATCGTCGCCCGCGCAGTCCTTCGGCGCGCTGGCGCAGCCGAGCAGCCGGGCGATCGCTCCGGCAACGGCCGCCTTGGTCTGCAGGTCGTGGTCGTGCCGCGGCGTTCTGGGATCGCAGCGGTAGAACACCACCGAGGCGGGCCTTGCGGGCGCGTCGTGCGATTCAGGTTCGAATTCGCGAACAAGCAGATCGGTCACGTCGGTCTCTGATGCGTCTGGTAGCGCACAGTCTCGGGCGCCGGCGGGGCCGCGCGTGTAGGACGGGGGCGCACACGCAGATCGGGCGGCGGCGCAAATGGCGGGGCGCGCGCTCGTGGCGCCGTCCTACGCGACGTTGCGCATGCGGCCGACGGCCTCGCAGCGGCGGGCGTCATAGGCTGAAGCTCCTGTTGCACTCGCCGGGAGGCACGATGGCAAATCAATCGGCCGCGCGTGCCGAGTCGGGTCGTGCGGCGCACGACCGCCACGCACCTCGAACGGTCGACGAACTGCTGCGCAGCAACGTCGAGGCCATCCACCGGCTCGACGTCAAGGCGTTGCGCCCGGCGACGGCGACCGACCGGCTGGCCACGAGGGTCGAGCGCTTCGCCGGCAGCGCGACGTTCATCTGGCTGCACGTTGCGTGGTTCACCGTGTGGATCCTCGCGAACACCGTGCTGCCGGTGCGGCACTTCGACCCGTACCCGTTCACGTTCCTGACGCTGGTCGTCTCGCTGGAGGCGATCTTCCTGGCCGCCTTCATCCTGATGAGCCAGAACGTCAGCGCCCGCATGAGCGAACGGCGCGACCAGCTCGACCTGCAGATCAACCTGCTGTCCGAGCAGGAGAACACGAAGATGCTGAGGATGCTGGACAGCATCGCGAAGAAGGTCGGCGCGACCGACCAAGGCGATCCCAGCGTCAAGGTGCTCGAGCAGGCGACGCAGCCCGAGCAGCTCGCGCAGCAGATCGACCGCGTGATCGCCCGCGATGCGCGCGGCTCCCGGTCCGGGCGCGGCTCCTGAGGCGGCGATGGGCATCGCGAAGCTGCTGGCCGTCCACGTCTCGCCGCTCGAGCTGGTGCTGCGCGGCACGCTGATGTACTGGTTCCTGCTGCTGGTCTTCCGCTTCCTGCTGCGGCGCGATACCGGCTCGATCGGCGTGCCCGACATCCTGTTCATCGTGATCGTCGCCGATGCGTCGCAGAACGCGATGGCGGGTGCCTACGACACCGTCGGCGAAGGTTGCATCCTGGTGGGCACGCTGGTCGCATGGAACTACCTGCTCGACTGGGGCAGCTATCGCTGGAGGGCGCTGCAGTGGCTCACGCAGGCGCCGCCGGTGCTGCTGGTGGACCGCGGACGCGTGCTCGGGCGCAACCTGCGCCGCGAGCTGATGACGCGCGACGACTTGATGGCACAGCTGCGCCGCAACGGCATCGCTTCGCTCGATCAGGTGCGCCGGGCGACGATGGAGAGCGACGGCAAGGTCTCGTTCCTGACGTTCGACGACCATGACCCGCCTTCGGCCCGGCGCAGCGAGGCGCCGGATTCCGACCGAGGGATGTAAGCGCGCGCCGGCACACGCGATCGGCCTCGCGTCATGCGGCGCAGAATGCGCGCCTGATGCTCGCGCTACCACGCCGGACCCGACGCAGCCTCGCAGCCGCCTTGCTCTGCGCGGCCGGCATGCCCTCTGCGCCGGCGCAGACCGCCGCCTCCGCGGACGAGCTGCACAACTGGTTCGACGATCCGTTCTTCGCGATCTCGTCGGCGATCGGCGACTGCCCGGTGCCGGCCGGCCCGTTCGTCGACGAAGCGGTGCGGCGCTCGCAAGCGCATCGCCGGGCCGAGAAGGGCACGACCTGCTGGCTCGCGCGCGAGCCCGATTGCGAGCGCTCGAATGCGTTCGGCTACGACCGCGAGATCGCGCTGTCGTTGCAGGCCGCGCTGCGCGAGCGCAACCCGTTTGCCGACACCAGCCTGTGGGTCACGGTGCAGGGCCGCATCGTCTACATCGAAGGCTGCGTCGCGCGGGCGGCGCAGGAGCCCGAGCTCGAGGCGTTTGTGCGCGCGCTGCCGCATGTGCAGCAGGCGATTGCGATCGTGCGCACCGATCCGGCCGCGCGGCCGCCTTACAGGCTGCGCGCCCCGCGAGACGCCGCGACCGCGCGCTGATCGGCGACGGCGCTGCGTGCCGTTGGCTTGCGCCTGACGGGCAGCCCCAGCACCACGCACAGCGAGGCCGGCACGCCCAGCCCGACCCACGAGACCCAGTCCCAGACGCCATCGCCGATCAGCGCCGACAGCAGGCCGATGCTGCTGAGCAGCGCCAGCACGGCGGGCCAGCCCCAGACGCTGCGATGCAGCCGTGCGATCCGGCGCCGCATCATCCGCGGGCTTCCGACGCGGCGAGCGGCACGCGTACCGCGCTCGTCGCGAGGCCGGCCTCGGCCATCACGTCGTCCAGCGGTTCCCCGGCCGTGCCGCTGCGCCGCCCGGCGCCGAGCGGCGGACCGCGCCGCGCCCACCACAGGTACAGCCCGCTGCCCAGCACGACGATGGTCACGACGTCCAGCACGGCCCAGATGATCTGCATCGGCATGCCGCCGTAGTCGCCGAAGTGCAGCGGCTGCGAGACCAGCAGCGCGGTCAGGTACCACGGCAGTTCGACGCTCGCGGTGATCTTCGCGGTCTGCGCATCGACCAGCACCGGCTTGAACAGGCGCGAGGTCAGCGGCGTGTCGCCGCGCATGAAGATCGCATAGTGGTGCGGGCTCGAGAACGCGGTGCCGGGGAATGCGACGAAGCCGAGCTTCATCGCCGCTTCGAGCTTCTCGGCCGATGCGACCGCCGTCTCCAGCGATGCGAAGGTGGTCGGCAGCGGTTGCTTCTGGTACGGCGCGAGCAGCGTCGAGAGCGTGTCGGCCTGCCAGTACTTGATCATCAGGTCGGCCCAGGTGTTGATCATCCCGGTCGCGCCGACGACGAACGCCCAGGTCAGCGTCACGATGCCGAGCAGGTTGTGCAGGTCCAGCCACTTGATCCGCGTCGAGCGCTCGCGCCGCACCTCGCCGAAGTCGAGCTTGCGCATGAACGGCGCGTACAGCACCACGCCCGAGACGATCGCGAGCAGCAGCAAGAGGCCCATCAGCCCGAGGAACAGCTTGCCCGGGAGCCCGGCGAACAGGTCCACGTGCAGCTTCAGCATCACGTACATGAAGCCCTCGTCGAACCTGGGCTGGGCGAGCACGGCGGCGGTGCGCGCGTCGACCGCGACGGTCTTCTGATGGTGATCGTCGAGCGGCGTGTCGCCGACCGTCACGTACCAGAAGCTGTCGTCGTCCAGCTCGCGCGTGATGTACTGCGGCACCTTGCCGGGGTGCAAGGATTGCGCGGCCGCGAGCACGCGGTCCATGTCGGCACGCGGCGTGCCGCTCGGCATCGCCGGCGCTTCGACTTCGGTGCCGAGCAGGTGGCCGATCTCGTGGTGGAAGATCAGCGGCAGCCCGGTCAGGCACAGCAGCAGCATGAACAGCGTGCAGACGAGGCTGGTCCACTTGTGGATCCAGGCCCAGGCCTTGAGGCTGGCGGTGGTCATCACGCGCGCCACCCGGGCACGACGCGCAGCTTGTGGTTCATCGTCAGGCGTTCTCGGGTTGATGCGCACCGGCTTCGGGCTGCAGCGCCGCGAGCGCGCGCTTCAGGCCGCTCGCGCTCGGGCTCTCGACGAAGACGCAGCGCTTGCCGGTGCGCTTGCAGTGATCCTTGACGCGCCAGTACGCGCCATGGCTGATGCACCCGGCCTGGCAGATCACGAGGTCGGCCGCTGCCAGCGTCGCGTCGAGCTTCGCGGTGCCGTCTTCGTCGCCGCCGTCGTGGTGCAGGAAACGGCCGCCGGTGCGCTCGATCAGGTCGCGGTAGATCGGCACGCTCGCCGGGCGGCCGCCGACGCACAGCACGCTGCGCTCGGTCAGCGTCGGCGCGCTCGGCCCGTCTGTGGCGGCGTCTTCGACGGCACCGGTGGTGTCGTCGGTCGCTGGCAGCGGTGTGCGGCCGGCAGCACGTGCGGCCGCGAGCGCGGTGCCCAGCTCGTCGGCACGGCGGCGCTCGCGCTCGATCTCGAACTGCGCCCGCTGCAGTGCGCGTTCGAGCGCCTCGATGCGCCGTGCGTCGCGCTCGGCCTGGCCCGGCGAGGTTCGCGCGGCGGCCTCGTGCAGCTCGCCGCGCAGCTGGGCGATCACGGTGTCCCGTGCGATGACCTCGGCGCGCAGCGTGACGATGTCGGCCTGCTGCGCTTCGTTGCGCTGCGCCTGCTCGGCGGCGGCCCGCATGCCGCGGCGCTGCGCATCGGCCAGCTCGCGCGTCAACGCGTCGTTCGCGGCAGCCAGCGCATCGAAGCGGCGCACGTCGACGCGCTGCGCGACGCCGATCTGGTGCTGCAGCATGTGCACGTCGCCAAGCACGCGGGTCTCGAGTGCCGGCGTGCAGCGGGCATGGGTCAGCGTGGCCCACAGCGCGCCGGCGAGGTCGTGGCCGGTGCCGGCCTGGTCCTCCCACCATGCGGCGAGCGCGTCCTCGGTCTTCGCGGCGGCAGCCTGGCGCAGTGCAACCGCGCAGCGCCGGTCCAGTTCGCGCTGAATCCCCTCGGCGATCGCGCTGCGGCGTTTGCATTCGGCGATCGCGCCGCAATGCAGCTCGTAGTCCGACGCGAGCGCATGGCCCGCGAGCACCTTGTCGACGACGTTGCGCAATGCCGCGATCGGCAGGCACACGCCGATCACCGGGCAATGCGCGTGGCCGTCGAGCTCCCAGAGCCGGCGGCGCCGCGAGCCCTGGTGCAGAGGCGGCGAGGGCGGCGGGGTCAGGTCCATGCGGCTGGTGCGAGATCGCGCTGAAGCTGCGCCAGCAGCGGCGGTTCGATGCGAGCGGCGAACGGATAGGCGGCGTGCGTGCAGGTCACTCTCGGCAATTCGGTGGCGTCGAGTTGCCGGAGCGCGGTGCGCTGCACCGCCGTGAACCCGACGGCGATCAGGGAAGCGTGAGCCAGTTGCATCTGCTGGACTGTAATGCGAATGGTTCGCATTAACAACCATGACCCAGGCGACGGCATTGCGATGCCGGCATACCCGAGCGTTGCGACTGTCTCAAGGTCGCGGGTGCACTCGGCGTCAGGCTTCACGCGGCAGCGGCGTGCATGTGCGAGCTGCAGCAGTCCTCAGCCGACGACGCCGATCGAGAACCAGACAGCCGAAATCCGACGTGCAGGCGCAGTGAGGTATGCTCGCCGGCGTGAACACCCAACGTGCTCTGCGACGACTCTCCCGACGTCCCCGTCGAGAGGTTTCGTAGCGCCTGGCTGATCCGCAGCCGTTCACATCCGAAGAAGGCCACGAGACTCTCCTCGTGGCCTTTGTCGTTGCTGGACGCCCTTCGCCCGCGGTGAGTCTTCGAGGTCTTCGTGAACTCCCCTCACGAAGGAACCGACGATGACGCTTGCCGCTCCGCAAACTCCCCCGCCGCCGACGCTACATGCGCTGATGAACGTCGCGCGCCGCCCCGAGGCCGTCTTCACCCACGGCCACGGCAGCTGGCTGTACGACAGCCGGGGGCGCCGCTACCTGGACCTGGTGCAGGGCTGGGCCGTCAACACGCTGGGTCATGCGCCGCCGCAGATCACCGCCGCGCTAACCGCGCAGAGTCAGCGGTTGCTGCAGCCCGGGCCGGGCTACTTCAGCGACCGGGCGGCGCAGCTGGCGTCGCGCCTCGCGTCCTTGACGGGGTTGGACCGCGTGTTCTTCACCAGCAGCGGCGCGGAGGCCAACGAAGGCGCGATCAAGCTCGCGCGCAAGTTCGGCCGGGTGCACCGTGGCGGCGCCTACGAGATCATCACGTTCGAGAACGCCTTCCATGGCCGCACGCTGGCGACGATGAGCGCAAGCGGCAAGCCCGGATTCGATCGCCTCTTCGCGCCGCAGGTGCCGGGCTTTCCGAAGGCCCGCCTGAACGACATCGAGAGCGTCTGCGCGCTGATCGGCCCGAACACTGTCGCGGTGATGCTCGAACCCATCCAGGGCGAGGCCGGGGTGATCGAGGCCACGCCGGCTTTCGTGCAGGCGCTGCGCACGGTGTGCGACCAGCTCGGGCTGCTGCTGATCCTCGACGAGGTCCAGACCGGGGTGGGGCGCACCGGCACGCTGTGGGGCTTCGAAGACGCCGGTGCGCGGCCGGACATCATGACGCTGGGCAAGGGTTTAGGCGGCGGCGTGCCGATCGGCGCGCTGCTGGCACGCGAGGCGGTCTGCTGCTTCGAGCCGGGGGACCAGGGCGGCACTTACTGCGGCAACCCGCTGATGTGCGCGGTGGCGCTGGCGGTGCTGGACACGGTCACCGCGCCAGGCTTCCTGCCCGCGGCGCGCGAGCGCGGCGCGCAGTGGCGCGCAGGGCTGGACGCGATCGCGCGGCGCCTCGGCAGCCCGCCGGCGCAAGGGCGCGGCCTGCTGCTGGCGCTCGAGCTGCCGGGCGACAACGCGGCACCGCAGCTCGCATCGGCCCTGATCGCGCGGGCCGGCGAGGCCGAACCGGGCCTGCTGGTGAACCCCGTGCGGCCGCGCCGGCTGCGCTTCATGCCGGCGTTGAACATGGAGGCGGACGAGGTCGACCTGGCGCTGGCGCTGCTCGACGAGGCCTTGGCGTAGCCGGTGTCGGCCGGCGGGCCATGGCGCCGAATGGCTCCTTTGGCCGATGCGGGCGGCGCGGTCGGTTTCGACAATGCCGTCCTGCTGAAACCCACCACGACGAGGACGGACGACATGCGAACGACGAACCATTTCCTGACCCGCCACGCGCTGCCTGCGCTGCTGGCCTCCTGCCTGATGGGCGCGCTGCTGCCGGCGCACGCCCAGACGGTGCTGCTCTCCGACAACTTCAACACCGAGCACGGCGGCGTCGGCAGCGCCGAGTACAGCGGCTTCGCGAACTTCAGTGCCGCGAACGTCGACCTGCTCGCCCCGGGCTACTTCTACAACCTGTGCGAGGCGGCGGGCGGCAGCTCGACGTGCATCGACATGGAAGGCAGCGGCAACGGCGCGCTGACCACGCTCGAGGCCTACACCCTCGCGCCGGGCGAGGTCACGATGCAGTTCGACCTGGCCGGCGACCAGCGCGGCCGCAGCGGCAACAGCGTCACCGCGTCGCTGGTCGGCGTGCTCGGCAACGTGCTGTTCAGCGAGACCTTCGCGCTGGCCTCGGATGCCGCCTTCACGACGTTCAGCCGCACGATCTCGCTGGGCACCGAGACCCAGGCCCGGCTGCACTTCCTGAGCAACGGGCCGGCCGATTCGATGGGGATGCTGCTCGACAACGTCGTGCTGACTGCTGGCGGCGGCGGCGTCATCGCGCCGGTGCCGGAGCCGTCGACCTGGGCGCTGTTCGTCGGCGGCCTGCTCGCGGTCGGCGCCGTCGTGCGCCGGCGCGGCCCGGCGGCGTGACGCGGCGGCTCCAGCACGCGATCGATTCGCCCGAACTGCGGGCGCCTGCCGCCCCTTTTCGGCGGAATGCCGGGGGGCCGGCCGGCTATCGTGACGTGCGTGAGATCCGCAGCCTTTGTCTGCGGAGCCGTGCTGGAGCCCTTCGTGAACCCGTCCCAGGACCTTATCCAGGCCGCGCTGGCGTCGTTCGAGGAACAGGAGCCCCTGTTCTTCGGCGACCTGCCGGTCTCCGACGATGCCGCCCGCGGCTATTTCGTGGCCGCCATGGCGGCGCTGCGCGATTCGCCCGAGTTCCGCCATGCCAGCCGGGAGCGCCGCGAACTCTCGCTGCTGGGGCTGCTGGCCCACGCGCTGCTGGATGCCGCACTGCTGCGCGAGCAGCTGCGCCGCGACGAGCAGCGCGCTGCCAGCGCCGCCGACCACGTGATTTCGAGAGCGGCGGCCGCATGACGATGAAGACCTGGCTGAAGCGCGCCCGCGCCAACCCGCGCATTCCGGTTGCCATCCTGCTGATCGTGTCGCTGGTGACGGGGCTGGTCCTGCTGCACCAGCGTGCCACGCGCGAACTCGATGCACGCAAGAGCCCCGAGGCCTTGCGGTTCGAGAACAACGCCGACGCGTGGCTCGGGCACCCGCAGAACGCCGCGCATTTCCGGCGCGCGCTCGAGGCGCACGAGTTGTCGCTGGTCGGCCTGGCCCGTGGCGAGCCCGGCCTGATCCTCTACACGCTGAAGAATGGCGAGAAGGCCAGCGCCACGGTGCCCGGCTGCACCGCGCTCGGTTGTGCCGGCACCGTGCTCGACAAGCTCGGCGACAAGAGCACCGACGCGGGTTTCATGCTGGTCGGCATCGATGTCGACCCGCGCACCGCGAGTCACCGCGCGCTGGAGGCGATCAACAGCCTGCTGTCGCCGCTGATCCTGCTCGGCACGCTGATCGGCGCGCTGTTCATCGGGCTGAAGCTGCAGGCCGGCATCGGCGGCGCGGCCTCGCGCTTGTCGTCCCGGCCCGAGACTCAGTTCACCGATGCGATCGGCAACGAGGAAGCGAAGGCCGCGCTGAACCGCGTGAAGGCGTTCATGCGCGACCCGGCCCGGTACGCGAAGCTCGGTGCCGCTGCGCCGCGCGGCGTGCTGCTGGTCGGGCCGCCGGGCACCGGCAAGACCCTGCTCGCGAAGGCGCTCGCCGGCGAGAGCAAGGCCAACTTCATCGCGGTGGACGGCTCCTACTTCACGTCGATGTTCTATGGCGCCGGCGTCAGCAAGGTGAAGGAGCTGTTCAAGCTGGCGCGCAAGAGCGCGCCGTGCGTGCTCTTCATCGACGAGGTCGACGGCATCGGCAAGCGCACGCACGGCGGCGCGGGCGGCGGTGCCGAATCGGAGCTGAACCGCATCATCAACCGCGTGCTGGTCGAGATGGACGGCTTCGAGCCGCTGGACAACGTGGTCGTCGTCGCGGCGACCAACCACGAAGACAACATCGATGAAGCGATGCGCCGCCCCGGCCGCTTCGACGTGCTGGTGCGCCTCGCGCTGCCGACGCTGCCCGAGCGGCAGCGCCTGTTCGAGCTGTACCTCGGCAAGGTCGTGCACGACGGCAGTGCCGATACCGCGTCGCTGGCGCGCATGACGGCGGGCCTGTCGCCGGCGGAGATCGCGAACCTGGTGAACAAGGCGGCGTCCAGCGCGGCCGAGGCGCAGGCCGAACGTGTCAGCGCCGAGCACCTGCTGCGGGCGATCGAGACGCAGCAGCTGGGCGGCGAGGTCTCGCCGGTGAAGGACCTGCTGACCGACGAGACCCGGGTCCGCCTGGCCTACCACGAGGCGGGCCACGCGCTGGTCGGCCACTGGCTGAAGGCCGGCGTGGTCGAGCGCGTGACGATAGAGCCGCGCGGCCAGGCGCTGGGCGTCACCTACATCACGCGCGAGACCGAAGACCCGCTGTACAAGCAGGCCGAGCTGACCAGCCGCCTGGCGATGATGCTGGGCGGCCGCGAGACCGAGCTGCTGGTGTTCGACAGCGTCTCGAGCGGCGCCTCCGACGACCTGAAGCGTGCGACCGAGCTGGCGGTCCGCATGGTCGGTTCGCTGGGCTTCAGCGAGACCTTCGGCCTGTTGAGCGTGGCCGGCGTGCCGAAGGAGCTGCTGGGCCCGGACATCCAGGCATCGCTGCTGAACGAGGCGCGCGCGCTGCTGGAGCGCAGCCAGGCGACCTGCCGGCGCCTGCTGCAGGCGCGTCGCGCGCAGCTCGACGCGCTGGCGCAGGGCTTGCTCGCACGCGAGGTGCTGAGCGGCGACGAGCTGAAGGCCTTGCTCGGCGCGCCCGTCTCGCCGGAGCTTGCGGCGGCCTGAGTCAAGCTGGGGCGCGCAGCGGCGGATCGCAGCGCTGCGCGCGACCCTCGGGATCAGTGCGAACGACGCGCCAGTTCGAGCATCCGGTCGTACACCTCGCGCCACCAGGCCACCGCCAGCACCGGGGCGGGGTGGTCGTTGACGAACGGCGGGTCGGCATCGTCGACGGCGCGGCGGAGCTGCTCGGGATCCATCAACGCCCCCATCGAGCCCGGAGGATGGGCGACGTGCGTCCAGAGTGCTTGCATGACCGGCTCCCTTGCCTGCTGCCGCGACAATGGCGTCGCATGAAACGGTATATACCGTATGCCATGTTGCGGCAACCCCAAGAATGACGGGGTGGCCGCATCCCGGCATTCATGCACGCGGTCTATGCGGCGGGGCTCGCGCCTGCGCTTGCGTCCGACAGAAGTTGCCGGAACGCGGTATCGATCTCCTGGCCGCTGCGCGGCCGAACCACGCGGGCCACTTCCCGCCCTTCGCGCAGGAACACCAGCGTCGGCCAGAGCTTGACGCCGAACGAACGCCCCAGCGGCTGTCCCGGGCCATCCTCGACCTTGACATGGCGAACGTCGGGGTAGCGCTGAGCCGTCCCGACGATCAGCGGTTCCATGCTCCGGCAGATGCCGCACCAGGCCGCGCCGAACTCCAGCAGCAGCGGCTCGCGTGTGGTATCGACCTCGGCCCGGGTCAGGGGGTGTTCGTTCTGCATGTCGACCACCTTACCCCAACACCGATTCCCGGTCGTAGGACCGGGTCGTCTTCGGCCGTCGGACTACGACAACCCGTACAGCCGCTCCGGCGGCATCCGGAGGGTCAGCGCGGTCTCGGGCAGCGTGGCCTTGATCGCGAAGCCGCTGTGCGAGGTGTCGCGGCGCAGGCTGGTCGTCGTCGGCGCGCCGCTCTTGTCGGTGATCGCGGCGGCCAGCGGCGCGTGGGCGTTCTGTCCGCGGCGTATCACGACCGCGAGCTCGCCTGACGCGAGCTGCACGAAGTTGCCGGGCGGATAGATGCCGTATTCCTTGATGATCGCCGCGGCGGCCGGGCTCGCCCCGGATTCGACGAACATCTGGCGGGCCGAGTCCTGAATCGACAGCCGCGTGCGGCTTTCGCGCGGACTGATCTTCGCCATGAAGACGTCGGCCATGCGCAGCACCTTGGCGTTCTCGCAGGGCTGTTCCAGCCCGAGCGGATACCCGCCGCCGCCGGCCCGTTCGTGATGCTCGCTGATCGCCTGCAGCCAGGGCTCATCTTCGACGCCGGCGGCCATCAGGCTGGCGACGGCCTTGTCGGGATGCTCGCGTATCGTCTCGCGCTGCTTGTCGGTCAGCCGGCCTTGGACGGCGAACTGGCCCTGCGTCTCGACGATCGTCATGTTCATCGTCAGCGCGGCCTTGACCAGGGTTCGCGCCCGGTCCTCGGGCCAGCCCATGCGCTGGGCCATCAGCAGGCAGACCAGCGCGGTGTGCAGCGCGTGCGTGAGGCCGTACAACACCAGGCGCTTCGTGTCCTGCCGGACGGACAGGTAGATCGCGATGTCCGGATCGCGCTGGATCAGCGAGATCAGCTGCCCGGCGAACTCGTCGCAGCGGGCCGGGAAGTCCGGCTCGGCCGTGCTCGCGAGCAGCCGCTTGAGGCCCCAGATCTGCTGCTCCCAGATGTCGAAGATCGTCGAACGCCGCGCCTCGGCGGCTGCGGCCGATTGTTTGGTGGCGGCTTCGAGCTCCTCCTTGTCCGCGTACAGGCCGCGCTCGAGCAGCGTCTCGAGCTGGGAGTCGCTCGCGATCACCTGCCCCTTGGCGAGCAGAAGCTTGCCGTGTTCGTCGCGAACGCCAAAGGGCAGTGGCGCGCCGACGCGAAGCTGGCTGGCCACCAGACGAAGCAGTTGCCGGTTCATCGCACCCCTGATCTAGACCTTCAGGTCAGTATCCGTGGTGGGCTCCCTCTTGCTTTTGACCGAACCACGACGAATCGCTGTTGATGGCGGGTCCATCGTGCCGGCACTCGCTCACGATGAACCCTGGCGCCGGGCCGTGCATCGGGGTTGTTACCAACAAGCGCCACGATTGCGCCAACTCCGACGCAGGCGGAGCGCTTCAGCGGTACGACAGCACCAGCCCGTGGATCAGCCGCGTCCAGCCGTCCAGCATCACGAACAGCAGCAGCTTGAACGGCAGCGAGATCGTCGTCGGCGAGATCATCGACATGCCGAGCGCGAGCAGCACGGTCGCGACGATCAGGTCGACGACGACGAACACGAGGTAGATGATGAAGCCGATCTGGAACGCGCGGGTCAGCTCGGTCAGCGTGAAGCTGGGCACCAGCACCATGAAGTCGTCGGCGCGCAGCGCGTCGGCGCGCGCCTTGGGCCAGATGCTGGTGGCCGACTTCAGGAAGAACTGACGCTCGCGCTCGTGCGTGTGCTTCTGCAGGAAGTCCTTCAGCGGCGCCTTGCCGGCGTCGATCACGGCCATGATGTCGTTGACGCCTTCGCCCTTGACGCCGAAGGTCCGGCTGCGCAGGGCATCGGCCGCGTCCATCCCGATCGGCGCCATGATGTAGACCGACAGGATGATCGCGATGCCGTTGAGCACCATGTTCGGCGGCGTCTGTTGCAGCCCGAGCGCGGTGCGCAGCAGGCCGAACACGATCACGAGCTTGGTGTAGCTCGTCACCATCAGCGCGACGAACGGCGCCAGGCCGAACGCGACGATCAGCGCGACCAGGGTCAGCGGATCGGGCAGGCTCGCTTGCATGGTTCTCGTGCGGGGCCCGTAGCGTCAGATCTGGCCCGGCGCGAACTCGCTGACGCGCACGCCCAGCCGCTCGCCCACGGCCACCAGGTAGCCTTTGCCGAGCAGGTTGCCGTGCGCGACGATGCGCACCTCGCTGCGGTTCAGCGGCTGGCCGAGCTCGAACACGTGGCCGGCGCGCAGGTTGCGCAACTCGCCCAGCGACACCGAGAGATCGCCGACCTCGAAGCGCAAGTTCACCTCGAGCGCATCGAGGTGATCGATCGTCGGGTTTGCCGCATCCTGCGGCGCGGTTTCCGGGGGGCGGTTCATGGTGCTGTCTCTCGTTTGCTGGATCGTGATGCGGGAGCCCTCGGCCAGTGCGACGAGGCGGCGACCGCCCAGCTCGGCCGTCGCGACGATCGCGGCGCCGGCCGACTGCCACTCCTCGACGCCGACCAGATCGCCGGGGCGGATGCTGCGCACTTCGCGCAGGCGGATCGACGTTGCGCCGATCTGCCAGCGCAGCGGGAAGCGCAGGCGAGCGAACTTGTCCTGCGCTGTCGAGACGTCGCGTGGGGTCGCAGGCCCGCCTGGCGGCGCAGCGAGCTCGGCGAGCGCCGCTGCGTCGTCGAAGCGGACGAAGCCGCGCCAGCCAGCGTCCGCTGCCAGAACGCGAAAGCCCACGGCTTGTTCGTCCGCGTGAACCACCGGTGTCGCTGCCTCGTCGCCAGGCAGCCACTCGAACGCGAGCCGTGTCGAATGCGTCAGCGCCTCGACGATCTCGTGCACGGCATCGGCCAGCAGAATGGAACGCAGATCGCGCGGCAATGACACGAGTCGCGGCTCGCCGAACAGCGCGATCTGCGCTGGCTGGTCCAGGCCCAGCACGCCGGTGCGCGCGCCGAGCTTGAACCGGTAGACGTCGTGCGGCGGCATAGGCGTGGCCTCGAACAGCCACTGCACGCGACACGTCTGCCCGCGCCACGCGAACGACAGCGCCGCAGCGCGTTCGTCGTAAAGGCGGTTCAGCGCTTCGCGCGTGCGCGCAGCCAGGCGCGGCAGCGTCGTCGATTCGCTGAGGTCTCGAGCGGGGTCATGAGCCAAGTGGGTGTGGAGGCGGTCGTTCACGCGATTAGCCGACGGCGATGCGTTGCAGCCTATCGAAAGCCTCTCGCACGAGGTAGTACGGAAAAGCGTAGTCGCATCGGCGATGCAAAGACCGGACTACGAGAACTCGTGGTTGCTGCTGGCCGCACCGTTCCCTAGAGTCCGACGCGTTTGCTTCACATTCAGACATACGCGCATCGGCACATGGCAGTACTCGCACGCGCTTCGACTCCAGGCCCTCGATGGGGCGGCCTTTGGCGAGGCGCAGGGCGGCACAACGACCTGCTGCTCGCAGCGCTGCTGGTCATGGTGGTGGTGCTGTTCGTGCTGCCGCTGCCGACGCCGCTGCTGGACCTGCTGATCGCCGCGAACCTGTCGATCAGCCTGGTGCTGCTGATCGTCGCGATGTACGTGCCGTCGGCGCTGTCGCTGTCGACCTTCCCGTCGCTGCTGCTGTTCACGACGCTGTTCCGGCTCTCGCTGAACATCGCGTCGACCAAGCTGATCCTGCTGCACGCGAACGCCGGCCACATCATCGACACCTTCGGCAAGCTGATCGTCGGCAACAACGTCGTGGTCGGCGGCGTCGTCTTCCTGATCATCGCGATCGTCCAGTTCATCGTGATCGCAAAAGGCTCGGAGCGCGTCGCCGAAGTCGCGGCGCGCTTCGCGCTCGATGCGATGCCGGGCAAGCAGATGAGCATAGACGCCGACGTGCGCGCCGGCGCGTTGTCGTCGGCCGAGGCACAGCGCCGCCGCCAGCTGCTGGAGCAGGAGTGCACGCTGCACGGCGCGATGGACGGCGCGATGAAGTTCGTCAAGGGCGACGCGATCGCCAGCATCATCATCGCGATCGTCAACATCCTCGCGGGCCTCGCGATCGGCACGCTGATGAAGGACATGAGCGTAGGCGATGCGCTGCAGCGCTACGCGATCCTGACGGTGGGCGACGGGATGGTGTCGCAGATCCCGTCGCTGCTGGTCTCGATCGCGGCCGGCATCGTGATCACGCGGGTCGGCAACGGCGATGCCATCGACCGCCAGCTCGCGAACCAGATCGCGCGCCAGGTGTTCGCACACCCGCGCGCGCTGATGATCGCGGGGCTCGCGGTCGCGAGCTTCCTGGTCGTGCCGGGCTTTCCGAAATGGGTGTTCGCGCTGCTCTCGGGCGTGCTGATCGTCGCCGGGCTGCTCGCGCGGCGCGTGCGCGAGCGGCGCAGCACGCCGGCGTGGATCTCGCATCGCGAAGCGGCCGATGACGATGCCGCGTTCGATGCGCCGCAGGCGATCGCCGCGCCGCTTGCGGTCCGGCTCGCGAGCGACCTGCGTGCGCTGGTCGACCGGCACGCGCTGGACCAGCACCTGAGCGGCGTGAAGGCGGCCGTCGAAGCCGACCTCGGCCCGGTGTTCCCGCGCCTGCAGGTCGCGCATGCGAAGGACATCGCGGCCGCTGGCTATGACGTCCTGGTCAAGGACGTGGCGATGTCGCACGGCGTCTTGCGGCCCGGCTGGCGCTTGTTGCAACCCGAGGCCGCGACGGTGCTGCCGGCCGGTGCCGAGGTGGCCGAGCCGTTCGGGCCGTTCGCGCGCGTCGCCTGGGTGCGCAGCCCGAACGCCGAGACGCCGTCGTGGAGCTGCGAGGAAGTGATCGCGCTGCACGTCGAGCAGGTCGTGCGCCGCCACGTGCCCCAGATGATCGGCCTGCAGGAGGTGCAGCGGCTGCTGCGCGCGGTGCAGGCCGATGCGCCCGAGCTCGCGGCCGAGGTCGCGCGCGCGGTGCCGGGCCAGCGCATCGCCGAGGTGCTGCGGCGGCTGCTGCAGGAAGGCATCCCGATCCGCAACCTGCATGCGATCTTCGAGAGCCTGGTGCTGTGGGGCCCGAAGGAGAGCGACGCGATCGCGCTGACCGAGCTGGTGCGCATCGACCTCGGCCGCTACATCACCAGCCGCCACACCGACGCGACGCGCAAGCTGGACGCAATCCTGTTCGAGTCCAGCCTGCTCGAGCGCGTGCAGCAGTCGGTCGAGCGCTCGGCGCGCGGCAACCTGCTGCTGCTGAACCCGGCCGTCGCGCAGGACGTGCGCGAACAGGTGCGGCGCATCCTCGGCGGCGCGGCGACGCCGTCGGTCGCGATCGTCTCGTCCGATGTGCGGCGTTACGTGAAGACGCTGATCGAGCCGATCGCCCCGGATCTGCCGGTGCTGTCGTACCAGGAGATCGATGCCGATGTCGCGCTGCAGCCGGTCGGCTGGGTCACCGACCCCCAACTCGCATGACGACTCTCGAACGCCGAGACGATGACGCCGCAAAACGTACTCGACATCACGCGCGACGGCCTGCTGCTGGTCTTCTGGGTCACGCTGCCGGTCGTGCTCGTCGCGACGGTCTCCGCGCTGCTGGTCTCGGTCGTGCAGGCCGTCACGCAGATCCAGGACCAGAGCATCGGCCAGTCGATCCGCCTGATCGCGGTGATGCTGACCATCGTGTTCGCGTCGGCCTGGCTGGCCCGCGACGTGTTGCAGTTTGCCGAGCGCGCGATGCAGATCGTCGCGCAGTTGTCATGACGGACCGAGGCGCGACTCGTGGTGCCGCTGCGCAAGGCTCGATCGGAGCGCTGATCATGCTGGCCTGCCTGCTGCTGTTTGCTCACGCGGCCGGCGCCGCCGAGCTGCCGTGGCGCGGCCGGCCGTTCCAGATCGTCGCGAGCGAGAAGCCGCTGCCCGACCTGCTGCGCGAGCTGGCCGCATCGCAGGGCACGACCGCAGTGGTCGACCCGAAGATCCAGGGCACGATCAGCGGCAAGTTCAACGCCGCGCCGCTCGCGATCCTCGACAACCTGTGCGCGACCTATTCGCTGACCTGGTACTTCGACGGCTCGCTGCTGTACATCGACCCGTCGACCGAAACGCGCAGCGAGGTGATGTCCATCGGCACGGGCCCTGGCCGCGCCGACTGGCTGATCCAGACGCTGATGCAGCTGCGCATCTACGACAAGCGCTTCCCGCTGCTGATCAGCGGCCGCGAAGGCACCGCGCGGGTCACCGGGCCGCGCCGCTACGTCGAGCTGGTGCGCGAGGCGGTGCGGCTGGTCGACCGCAAGAACGCGCAGAACGATACCGCCGAGATCCGGCTGTTCCCGCTGAAGTACGCGTGGGCCGCCGACTTCAAGATCACGCGCTCGGGCAAGGAAGTGGCCATCCCGGGCGTCGCGAACGTGCTGCGCAGCCTGTACGGGCGCAACGCGAATCGCGCCGGCTCGAGCTTCACGGGCACCGGCAGCGGCCGGCGCAACACGACCTACGGCGTCGGCGCGGACCGCCAGATGAAGCTCGCGACCGGCGACAGCGTCAACGCGCCCAAGGTCGACCTGCCCGGCGTCGGAAGCGCCGAAGGCGGCGACACCGGCGATGCCTTTGCGTCGTTCGCCTCCGCGGGCCCCGACGAGCTGCCGCAGTTCCAGGCCGATACCCGGCTCAATGCGGTGCTGGTGCGCGACAACCCGGCGCGCATGGCGCAGCACGAGCGGCTGATCGCCTCGATGGACTCGCGCCCCCGGCTGGTCGAGATCGAGGTGACGATCATGGACATAGCCACCGACTCGCTCGACAGCCTGGGCGTCGACTGGCGCGCCCACACGCCGCATGTCGATTTCCAGACCGGCAACGGCAACAACTCGCCGATCACGTTCAACACGACGACCGAGGGCGGGCAGATCGGCGGCGTCGGCAACACGAACGCGAACGGCGACATCATCACGCCGATCGGCGGCGTGCTGACCGCGTCGATCGGCGGGACGCTGCGCAACTACCTGCTCGCACGCGTCAGCGCGCTCGCGCAGAAGGGCGATGCGAACCTGGTCGCGCGGCCCAAGGTGCTGACGCTGGACAACAACGAAGCCAGCCTCGAGAACCTCAGCGACTTCTACGTGCGCGTCAACGGCTTCCAGGACGCGAGCCTGTTCAAGGTCACGACCGGCACCTCGGTGCGCGTGACGCCGCTGATCGTCGACGAGTCGGCCGGGCGCGGCGTGATGATGTCGATCAACATCGAGGACGGCGACATCAGCGCGAACCAGGCGGTCGACCAGATCCCGGTGGTGCTGCATCGCACCGTCAACACCCAGGCGCTGATCGACGAAGGCACCAGCCTGCTGATCGCCGGCTACAGCTCCGAGCAAAAGACCAATGCGACCTCGGGCGTGCCGGTGCTGTCCAACATCCCGGTGGTCGGGAATCTATTCAAGTACGACCAGAAGAAGCTCGCGAAACAGGAGCGCTTCTATCTGCTGACGCCACGGCTCGTGACGCCGGCGATCGCCGTGCCTACGCAACCGATGCAACCGGCGCCGGTGCTGCCGCTGCCGGCGCCGCCGTCCGGCTCGGCTTCGCAGCCGGTGACGCCCTCGGTGCCGATGCCGCCGCCGGCCAGCGCGCCGTCGGAGCCGAGGAATTGACCACGATGGGCGCGACGACGACAACGCCGCACGACCGCTCCGTGGCCACCGCGCCCGGCTGGTGCCTGCGCTTCCTGAGCGGCGCGATGAAGGGCCGCACGATCGCGCTGCGGCCGGGGCAGAACGTCGTCGGCTCGAACGGCGAGTGCGACATCATGCTGCCCGGCAGCGACGTGCTGCCGCGGCATCTGGTGTTCACGGCCGGCGAGCTGGTCGTCGCGGTGCAGAAGCTGGGCAGCGGCGCGCTGCAGCTGAACCGCGAGGAGATGCAGGCAGCGCGCCGCAGCCTGGTCGCCGGCGATGTCGTGACGGTCGGCCAGATCGAGCTGCAGCTCGAGCGCAGCTACCCGGCCGTCGAGTCGCAGGATCCGATGTTCGCGGCGCCCGACAGCGTGCTGCCGGGCGACGCGATGCCGGCCGCGCGGGCCGCGGCGACCGGCCGGGGCGCCGGCTTCTGGGCCGGCGCGGCGCTGCTGGTGCTCGCCTGCGCCGGGCTGCTCGGTGTCGCGCTGTGGGCCGGCGGCGATGGCATGCCGGCGCGCGGCGGTGCCACGGCGACGCTGGCCGATGTCGAGAAGGCGCTCGCGCCGTTCGGCGAGGTCGAGGCGGTGGCCGCGCCGGGCGGGCATGTCGTCGTCAAGGGTTTTGTCGAATCGCGCCTGCGCAAGCAGGCGCTGCAACAGGCGTTGCAGCCGTTC
>DATCSE010000349.1:0-6791 GCA_036568605.1 Burkholderiaceae bacterium
GTTCCGATGATCGAGGTGCCGCGGATCACGGTCGGCGGACAGACGGTCGGCCCGGTGTGGTTCACGCAGCGCTCCGATGCGAACTTCCGCGAATGGATGTCGCAATGGATGGACAAGCCCATCGATGGCGCGCTCGGCGGATCGGCGTTGAAGTACTTCCGCGTCATCGTCGACTACCCGGGCAGCGCCGCCTACTTCTGGCCCACCACGAGCACGGGCAAATGACCGCCGCCGCCGACCTCCCGCACAGCCCCGCCGCCGAGCGCAACCGCGCGCCCATCCTCGAGGTGCTGACCCGCGTGCTGCCCGCGCGCTGCCGCGTGCTCGAGATCGCGAGCGGCACCGGCCAGCATGCCCAACACTTCGCGCGCGAGCGGCCCGGCTGGCACTGGCAGCCCAGCGACGGCGATCCGAGCGCGCTGCCCGGCATCGCTGCACGCTGCGCCGGGCTCGCGAACGTGGCGACGCCGCTGCACCTGGACGTGCTCGCGCAGCCGTGGCCGACTGCGGCGTCGGCGCCGTTCGATGCCGTGTACTGCGCGAACATGCTGCACATCTCGCCCTGGCCGACCTGCGCTGCGCTGATGACCGGCGCCGCGCAGAGCCTGGCGCCGCATGGCGTGCTGCTGGTCTACGGCCCGTTCGTCGTCGACGGCGAGCCGACCGCGCCCAGCAACAGCGCGTTCGACGCGAGCCTGCGCTCGCGCGACGCCGCGTGGGGGCTGCGGCTGTTGTCCGATGTCGAGGCCGAGGCGCACGCGGCCGGGCTGCGCCTGCACGAGCGCAGCGCGATGCCGGCGAACAACCTGACGCTGGTGTTCCGGCGCGACTGAATCTTAGAAGTTGGCGGTCAGCGTCAGCCGCGCGCTGCGCGGCTCGACCGGATGGAAGTGGATGTCATTGACGCCGCCGCTCGCTTCGCCGGGCAGGCGCGACGCGTAGTCGTAGTCGATGTCGCTGGCCTTCCGGTCGAACAGGTTGAACACGTCGAGCGCGAGCTTCAGGTCCTTCGTGAGCTGATAGCCGACCCGCAGGTACGCGAGCGTCGTCGCCTTCGAGTGTTGGCTGTTGTCCTCGATCAGCGGCCGCGGTCCGAAATAGCGCAGCTGGAACTGGCCGAACCACGGCCCCAGCTCGGTGACGGTCGCGCCGAACGAGGCGACCCTGGCGACCGCGCCGGGGACGTAGCGCCCCGCGTTCGGCGCGTCACCCTGCGCCTCGTCGAAGCGGGCATGCGAGATCGCGATGTCGGCGTCGAACAGCAGCCACGGTGTTGCACGCCAGTGGTTGCTGAGCTCCAGGCCGTAGCGCTTGCTGGCGCCGCTGGCCTCGGTGTCGCCTGCGTCGCCGGAGAACACCAGCTCGGAGCCCAGCTTGAGCTGCCACAGCGCGAGCGAGGTCTGCAGGCCCGGCACGATCTCGGTCCGCAGGCCGAGCTCGAAGCCTTTGGTACGCACCAGCGCCGGCGAGGACTCGATGGGCTCCAGCTCCTTCGGCGACAGCTTCGCGGTGACGCCGCGTGCGTCGTTGCTGTGGAAGCCGTAGCCGGCGTTGACGAAGTATTCGGTCTTGTGCCACGGCCCGAACACCAGCGAGAGCTTCGGGCTCGTGATGCCGGCGTGCGTGCGGCCGCTGTTCTCGGCGATCGAGCTGTCCACGTCGAAGCCGAAGCGGTCGTGGCGCAGCCCGAGCACGCTGCGCAGCCACGGCGTCCACTGGGTCGCGTTGTCGGCATAGAGGACGACGCTGGTTTCGCGCACCCGCGCCTGCTGCGTCGTCGCGACGCGCTGGCGGGCGATTGACTGGTACAGCCCGACCGGGTCCAGCCGGTCGTGGCGGACCTGCAGGCCGACCGTCGTCGTGCTCGCGATCGCGTCCGTCTTGTCGCCGCCGCTGCGGCCGCCGAACGAGGTGTCGAAGCTGCGGCTGGCGGCGAGCCCGAACACGCGGCGCTGTTCGGCCTGCTCGAACTGGTCGGCGTTGCGCGGGCTTTCGTTGTCGAGGTTGTAGGTGAAGTCGGAGTACAGGTCCAGGCGCGAGCGGATCGCATACGCGTTGAGCTTGAACAGCCCGCCGTCCTCGGTGCGGCGCTCGGTTTCGTACGAGAGGCTGTAGCGCGCGGTGTCGCCGCCGTCGGTCGGATCGATCGCGCCGTAGCGGCCGACGAGGCCGGCGTCGACCGCGCGTTGCGGGATCTGGTCGGTCGCGTTCCAGCCGGCCGAGTACCCCATCGCGGTGATCGCCGAGCGTGCGTTCGCGTCGCCGTAGCTGTAGCGCAGCACGCCGTTCAGGCGATGGAACTTCTCCGGGTTGTCCCAGGGCCCGTCGTTGTGCGCGGCTTCGAGCGCATAGAGCAGCTGCCCGTCCTGGCCGCCGCTGATAGGCGAGGCCGACACCGGGATCGACTTCGTCAGCAAGGCCCGCGCATACGCATGCTCGCCCAGCGTGACCGACGCGAGGCCGCGCGGCAGCCGGTCGGCCAGGTCGATGCGCGCGCTGCCGGCCGACCCGAAGTCGCCCTCCTCGGCGTAGTACGGCCCCTTGCGGTAGCGGATGCGATCGACCAGCTCGGGGATCAGCCAGTTCAGGTCGCTGTAGCCCTGGCCATGCGCGTGGCTGGGCATGTTGACCGGCATGCCGGCGACGTAGGTCGCGAAGTCGGTGCCGTGGTCCAGGTTGAAGCCGCGCAGGAAATACTGGTTCGCCTTGCCGTCGCCGCTGTGCTGCGTGACGATCACGCCCGGCACGAACTCCAGCACCTCGGCAGGGCGCAGCGTCGGCCGGTTCGCGATCAGCTTGGACGTGACCGAGCCCTCGCTCGCCGCATCCGAGGTGCCGACCGCGTTGTCGTAGTGGCCCAGCACGTTGACCGCCGGCAACTGCGCCGAGGCGGCGACGAGGCTGTCGGCGGCCGGTGCTGCGGCTGGACCGGCCTGGGCGTGCGCGGCTGATCCGGCCGCGGTGCAGGCAGCGCCGGCACAGGCTGCGGTCCAGGCGCGCCAACCTCGTCTCGCGTATCGCACGATGCTCCTTCGGTGGATGAATCTGGTCCCGAAGGCCATACGCGCGGCAGGCCGGCGCAGATGCATCGCGGACCCGTGGCCGCGTCGGCGGACTGCACGGTCATCGGCGCGCGAGTATGCCAGCGCCGCGCGACGCCAGTTGACCGCCGCCTCCCTGCGGGTTCAGTATTGCGTCGTCGATTCGCAGGAGACCGCGCGATGGACACCCCGAGCACGCCGCAGCGCTTCGTCATCAGCCACGCGGACGAACGCGACTTCAAGACCGGCGGCCTGCGCGACTACTCGGCCTATCGCGACCTCGGCATCGCCGAGGCGACCGGCGGCCTCGCCCAGGCGCATGTGATCCGCATGATCGCGCCGTTCAAGCCCGAGCTCAGCGTGCGCCACCACCACGACGTCCAGTTCCAGATGGTGTACTGCCTGAAAGGCTGGTTCCAGACCAACTTCGAAGGGGTCGGCGTGCGTCGGCTCGAGGCCGGCTCGTGCTGGCTGCAGCCGCCCGGGATCCGCCACACCGTGGTCGGCTGGTCGGACGATTGCGAGCTGCTCGAGATCCTGATGCCGGCGCAGCATGCGACGGTCAACGATCCGTAGATCGTCGGTCCACGCCGGGCGCGGAGGAGGTGCGACATGCCGAATGCTCTGTCGGTGCGGTTTCTGACGCCGGACGACGTGGCCTGCCCGTTCGTTCAATACCGCCTGCGCTTGCGCGCCGAGCCCGAGGCGCCGTATGCCTTCGAGCGTGCGAGGTTCCGAAGCCTGGTGCAGCAGATCGTGCAGGCGCTGCCCGCCGCCGAGCGGGAACAATGCATCGACATCGTCGAGGTCTACACCGGCAACAAGTACGTCGCCGCGATCGAATACGCCGAGGGCAAGAGCGTGCTGCTGGACTACGGCTTCGTCGAGCTGCTGGTGGACAACATCGCGCTCGAATACCTGACCTTCCGTACCGAACGCGAGATGCGGGCGTGGTTTGCCGCCGGTCAACCCGAGGACTGGCAGGTGGACGAGTCCTTCGCCAAGTTTGACATCGACGGCAAGACGTACGCCGTCACCGGCTCGATGATGCTGCGCGACGTGGCCTGCAAGTTCCTGAACGACATCGTGCCCGACGCGCCGCGCCGCGAACGCCTGATGGCGAAGCTGCTGTGGCGAGACGAGCACGGCGGGCGCCCCAACGCGCCGTACTTTCTCCACCTGAGCACCCAGCACGATCAGGCGAACGTCATGCCCCCGTTCGTGGCGGACGCTGACGCCCAGGCGACGTTGTTGGACCAGGCGGCGCTGGTCGCCGCGTTCGTCACCTGCCACGAGATCAGCCATCTGGTCTACGGCGACGAGGCGCAGGCCGAGCTGCGCGCGAGCCGGCTCGTGCAGAACGTCCTGGGCATCGTCGAGCAGCTCGGCTCGCTGCGCGTCGAAGACGATGAAGGCCACCGCTACGTGCTCGGCGACCTGACCGCCGCGGCCCGCGCGCTGCCGCAGGTCTACGAACGGCTCTTCAAGGAGGCGCTGGTCGACATTCGCGCGGTCGAGATGCTGATCGAACACGAGCGGCGCCGCGTGGTGGCGCTGGACCGCTGGAGTACCTACCTGGCCAACCTGTTCGGGCTGATTTCGATGACGAATTCGCTCGGCATCTTCCGCAGCCACCTCGAGGCGGCGATTCGCGATCGATCCGTCGCGATGGCCGACATTCGCCTGGCTCGAAGCGAGGCCGTGACCCGCAACCTGATCGTGCTGGCCTATCTGCTGTACCGGAACCAGAACCTGGCAGGAAAGGGGCTCGCCGACGAGCTACTGCCCAAGATTCACCTCGAATCGTTGGTGCTGATGCGCCGGATGATCTACTTCCAGCTCGATCTGGTCGCGAATGTCGGAGAAGACCGCTGGAAGGAGTTCATTGATTCAGCGCTCGCCTGAGCGCCTCCTTGTCGGCATCGGTCAGCGGCTGGCTGACCGTGATCTCGACCCCGTCGATCATGATCTTCTTGCGCTTGCGCGATTGGAGGTACGCCAGCAGCGGCGGCACGATCGCGGCCACCGCCTTGGCCGCATCGATGACGAGCGAAACCGTGTGCGCGTCGCCGAAGTAGCGTTCCTCCTTGCCGACCGTGAACGCGATCCCGGCCTTGCTGAACTCGGCTTGTAGTTCGGCGAGATCCTCTTCGGGAATCTGGATCACCTTCATCGCGCCGCTCCCGGGAGTGAATGGGCCGAGGCATTGTTTGCCGGCAGCACTGCAGCGTCAAGGGCGGCTGCCCTGGTGGCGAGCTCAGCGCGCCTTCACGACCTCGTTGATCTCGAGCGTCAGATCGCGGCTGCCCAGCGCGACGGCGGGCAGCTGTCCCTGCAGGTCGCCGGACTGCGCGGCGGCGCTGCCGCTCTTCGAGATGCGCGCCCCGACGACCACCCGGCTCGCGCTCGAGAGCCGGGCGTTCGGCCCCATCGACAGGCTGTCGTCCAGCGTGAAGCGCAGCGGCAGGTCCTTGACCTGCTTCTTCAGCACCGCCAGCGGCATGCGCGCGCCCTTGGCCGCGGCGCGGGCGTAGACGAACACCGTGTCGTCGGGCGCGGCACGGCGCTGCAGCGCCGGCGCCAGGGTCACGGTGCCGCTGACGGTCGCGTGGGTCGCGCTGGTGGCGTTGTTGTTGTCGCGGCTGTCGGCGCCGCTCGTCGCCGATAGGCCGACCATCGTCGTCGCGCCCAGCGGCGCGGGCACCACGTTCGCCGGCAGCAGCGCGGCCTGCGAGCCGGCGAGCTCGCGCGCCTGCGCGATGCTGAGCTGGATCTGCTTGCCGAATGCGCTGTCCGGCGGCTCGACGCGCGCGAGCTGTTCCCAGTACTGCGCCGCGCCTTGATAGTCCTTGCGATCGAGCGACAAGGTGCCGGCCAGCGCCAGCGCTTTCGGGTTGCGCGGATCGAGCTGCAGCGCGCGCTGCAGCAGCTCGGCCGAGCTGCGGCCGGCGGCGACGCGGCGGTTCGTGATCGCGGCCGAGTAGGCGAGCTCGGCGAGCAGCGTCGGGTCGTCCGGATTCATGCGCAGCGCGGTCTCGAACGCGCCGATCGCCTGCCCGTGCTTGCCCAGCGTCGCATACGAACGGCCCAGCATGTGCCAGCCGTCGGCATCGTCGGGGCGCGACTTCAGCCGCTCGGCGAGGCGGTCGACCATCGCGGCGATGCGCGTCTCGGCCTGCGTCAGCGGGTCGCTGCTGCCCGGTGCCGCAGGGGCTGCCGCGGCGGTGTTGTCGTGCCGGTTCGGGGTGGCCGCGGCCGGCGTGCCGGCGGGCGCCTCGGGACCGACGTCGACATGCTCCGGCGAACCGAGCCAGGCATACCCGCCGCCGACGAGCGCCAGCACGAACAGCGCGATCGCCGCGGTCGGCGCCCACGAGCGCCAGGCGTCGCGGGTCGACGGCCGCGTCGACGCCAGGCGCGCCGCGGCGAGCGCGGGGCGCCACAGCGGATGCGTCAACCACGCGGTCGCGGCCGCGATCATCAACAACGCGAACAGCAGGAACGCGGTCATCGCGGCACTCCTTGCTCTGCAACAGCTTCGGATTCGTCGTCGTCGAGGGCTTCGTCGAAAGGCTCGGCATCGAGCCGGTTGCGCCGGCGCAGCACGACCAGCAAGGTCGCGAGCCCGCCGCCCAGCAGCACGAGCGGGCCGAACCACAGCGCGAGCGTCGTGCCCTTCAGCGGCGGGCGGTAGAGCACGAAGTCGCCGTAGCGGTCGGTCATGTAGCGGCGCACCGCGGCGTCGTCGGC
>DATCSE010000350.1:0-7682 GCA_036568605.1 Burkholderiaceae bacterium
CGACCGGCTCGAGCAGGTCGGCCGCCGCGACGACCAGCGCCTTCAGGTAGCCGACGAACCCGTCGACCGACGCACTCGCGCTGGCCGGCACCTCGGCGGTCACGGGCGGCGGGTTGTTGCTCCCGCCACCGCCATTCCCGCCGTTGTCGTCGCCACCGCCGCCGCAGGCGACCAGCAGTACCGCCGCAGCCAGCGCCGCGAGCACCGGGCCCAGCAGCGCGAAGAATTTCGAGGGATGTCTCATGATCGAACCTCCGTGTGATCGATCGACCGTCATTGCGCACCCGGCAACGGCGTGCCGAGGTACGGGAAGCCCGGCAGCAGCGGCCCCGCCGCGCGCACCTTGGGTCCGGCCTGGTCGACGCCGTCATGCAGCCCGTAGACCGCCGTGCCCAGCGGCACCGCCGAGGGCTTGCAGGCCGCGCCGAACTTGAACGCGTCGTTGTCGCCGTTCGCGACGCACAGCCCGCCCATCACCGCGACCAGCGAGATGTCGACGATGTCGTCGTTGGGCCGCCGGCCGTTCGGATAACCCGCGAGGTCCTGCGGTGCCGGCCCCAGCAGCCCGCCCAGCAGGCCAAGCCGGTTCTGCTGCGCAAACGGCGTCGCGGGGATCGCGGTGTTCAGCCGCAGCATCTCCGACGGCGTCACCGAGCTCGGCTGGTTCACGCCCTTGATGCCGGTCAGGAAGGTCGTGACCAGGTCGTTGCGCGGGTAGTTCGTCGGCGCGATGTTCGGCGCCGCGAGCGCGATCTCGAGCAGCTTGGGCAGCGTCGGGTTCGTCACGTAGGTCGCGAACTGCGCGTCGTCCTTGGGCTTGGAGGCGTTGAAACGGTCCTTGTCGTTCAGGCCGATCACGACCTCGTTGACCAGCGGCATGCCCAGCCGCGAGACCTGCGTCCACGCGCCGCCGTGGAGAGCGGCGGTCTGGTAGCCGTTCTTCGGCGCGCCGCTCAGCAGGCTGCCCTGGCGCAGGCTCGCGGTGGTCCAGCCGCCGATCACCGGCTCGTTCGACGACGTCACCAGGCAGTTCGTCGGCACCTCGAGCGCGAGCGTCGTGACGTTCTTGTCGTCCAGCTTGTCCTCGCCGGCGTCCTTGTTCGCCGGGTCGAGCAGGAACGCCGCGCTCGGCACGTTGACCAGGTCGAAGATCACGCCCAGGTTGACCGCGAACGGGTCCTTGCGCTGTCCGACGAACACCTTGCCGGGCGTCGAGCAGCCCGGGATGTTGACCGTGTGGATGAACTGCGCCGCATACGCCGCGTAGTTGGGGATCGTCTTCGTGCCGATGTTGTCCGACGGCTTCGCGAAGGTCGTCGCGCCGCCGTTCGCGTTCGTCAACGAGGCGCGCTGCCCGCCGCGCCGATCGCCGCGCATCACGTCGACCGTGTAGCTCTCGGTCACGTTGAGGTTCGCGCCGGTCGTGTCGCTGACGCTGCCGAACTGCGTCAGCGGGATCGCGACGTCCGTGCCGCCGACCGACAGCGTCTGGCCCTTGGACGTGTTCTTGAAGCGGAACTGGAAGGTGATGTCTTCCTTCGCGTCGCCGTTGTTGTCGATGTGGATCTCGTACAGCGCATTCGGATCCATCTTGAAGAAGTTCGGGCCGCCGTACGCGTCCTGCAGCGGCAGGTAGTTCGCGATCAGCGTCACGTAGCCGCTGCGGCCGCTCTCGTAGCTGTTGAACATGTAGAAGTCGGTCGCGTCGACCTTCGGCGTCGTCGTGATCGCCGGCGCTTCGCGGTGGCTGGAGGCCTGCGCCGGCAGGTGGGCCGCGAGCGCGGCGACCGCAGCAGCGCACAGCGGCAGCAGCCGCGCGGGGAATGCTCGAGTTGTCATGGAGTCATCCTTTCCTGGCGTTGTGGAGGTGGACGCAGGTCAACCGCGTCTACCGGCGCCTTACGCGCGCCGTGCGCCAGTGGATGCAGCGCGATCGAAAAATCGTCGCGCGGAGAGGCGAGGCGCCCTAGCCGGGCGAGCGCAGCACCTTCATGCGCTGCGCGACTTCATGGCGCAGCTCGCGCCGCATCTGCGCCGCGGCGTAGCGGCGCTGCTGGTCGGCGGTCTGCGGCGCGAGCGCCGGCACGGCCACCGGCTTGCGCTGGTCGTCCATCGCGACCATCGTGAAGAAGCAGCTGTTCGCGTGCCGCATCGTCTGGGTCTGGATGTTCTCGGCCATCACCTTGATGCCGACCTCCATCGAGGTCGTACCGGTGTAGTTGACCATCGCGAGAAAGGTGACGAGCTCGCCGACGTGGATGGGCTCGCGGAAGGTCACCTGGTCGACCGACAGCGTCACGACATAACGCCCGGCGTAGCGGCTCGCGCAGGCGTAGGCGACCTGGTCGAGCAATTTCAGCACCGTGCCGCCGTGCACGTTGCCGGTGAAGTTGGCCATGTCCGGCGTCATCAGCACCGTCATCGTCAGCTCGTGTTTCGGCAGCTCCATGGGCGTTCCCTCCAGATCGGCGTGTGGTTCACAGCGGCTGCAGCGGCAGCGTCAGGCGCCCGCCCGCCCAGGCCTCGAACTCGTCGCGCAAGCGTACGCTTTCGGCGACCTGGCGGCGCCAGGCGCGGATGCGACTCGCGTGGTCGTCGCCGTAGCGCTTGAAATCGGCGCGGTCGGGCAACTTGCCGTCGGGCAGCGAGGCGACCCAGTGCGGGCTGGGCGACACCACGACGACGTTGGCCAGGTGCTCGGTCGCGCGGTGCCGGTGCTTCAGGAACTTGTCGAGCCAGCCCGGGATGACGGTCTTCTGAAAGTGCGGATACAGCACCAGGCCGTCGTGCATGGACGCGTAGTTCAGGTGCAGGTGGTAGTCGGTGATGCCGCCGTCCCAGTACAGCCCTGGGGGCGCGCCGGGGATGTCGGGCACCGGCGCCAGCCAGTATGGGATCGAGCAACTTGCGAGGATGCTGGTGCCGAGGTTCGCCGGCGTCAGCGCGACGCTGTGCGTGCGGTAGTCGTGCAGGCGGACCGGCAACTCACCGCGCGGGTCGGAGAACACGACCCGCTCCCACCAGCCGCCCATCCAGGTCCGCTTGACCGCGTTGGCCGCGAACGCGCCCGCATGCGCGAGCGGCGTGCTGATCGCCGACAACGCCTTGCCGTCGCGGCGCAGCAGGTTCCGGCCGCGGCTCGTGAACACGTGCAGCCGGAAGCGCGGATGCGCCAGCACCTCGTCGGCACGCGGGCCGAAGCGCTGTTCGAGGTTTGCGCCGAACACTTCGCTGACATGGCGCGGGTGCGGCAGCTTGCCGGGCGCGTGCTCGTAGCGCTGCTCGATGTAGTCCGCGGCCATCTGCGCGAAGGCTTGCACCGGGTCGTCCAGGCAGGCGCAGGCCATGCGCCAGGCGCCGATCGAGGCGCCGAGCAGGTGGACGGGGTGATGCGTCGTCGCGAGCCAGCTGCCGAACAGGTACTGGTCCAGCGGCGTCAGCGCCAGGCCTTTCGGGCCGCCGGCTGCGGCGGGGATCGCCCGAACATCGTCGGGGCGCAGGCCGCGCTCGCGCAGGATCGCGAGGGCGCGCGGGCCGGCGTGTATTTCGAGCGCCGGAGTCACGCGATGGCCCTCACCCCAACCCTCTCCCAGAGGGAGAGGGAGTGTGTCCCCTCTCCCTCCGGGAGAGGGCTGGGGTGAGGGCCAGCGAGCGCCTCAACGCTGCCCTTGCCGCAGCTTCGCGAACGCCTCGGCCATCGCCGACGCCGGCGCTGACGCGGCCCCGCGCCCGCCGCCGGCGGAACGCTCGTGCCGCTGCGCCGGCCGGAAGCTGTTGTTAGCGCCGCCGGCCGCGTCGCGCGGCACCGGCTTCGCATCGAGCTTCATCGTCAGCGAGATGCGCTTGCGCGCGAGGTCGACCTCGAGCACGCGGACCTTCACGATGTCGCCGGTCTTCACGACCTCGCGTGCATCGTTGACGAACTTGTTCGAGAGCTGGCTCACGTGCACCAGCCCGTCCTGATGCACGCCCAGGTCGACGAACGCGCCGAACTGCGCGACGTTGCTGACCGTGCCTTCCAGCGTCATGCCGGGCTGCAGGTCCTTGATGTCCTCGACGCCGTCGTTGAAGCGCGCGACCTTGAAGTCCGGCCGCGGATCGCGACCCGGCTTCTCGAGCTCGCCCAGGATGTCCTTCACGGTGATCGCGCCGAAGCGCTCGTCGGCCAGGGCCTCCGGCTTCAGCGTGCGCAGCACGTCGCTGCGGCCCATCACCTGCTCGATCGGCTTGTTCAGCGTTGCGAGCAGCCGCTCGACGACCGGGTAGGTCTCGGGGTGCACGCCCGACGCATCGAGCGGATTTTCGCCGCCGCGGATGCGCAGGAAGCCGGCGCTCTGCTCGAAGGTCTTGGCGCCCAGCCCGCTGACCTCGAGCAGCTGCTTGCGGCTGCGGAACGCGCCGTTCGCATCGCGCCAGCGCACGATGCCGGCCGCCACTGCGCTGCTCAGCCCCGAGACGCGCGCGAGCAGCGGCGCCGACGCGGTGTTCAGGTCCACGCCGACCGCGTTGACGCAGTCCTCGGTCACCGCCGCCAGGCTCTTCGCGAGCTCGCTCTGGTTCACGTCGTGCTGGTACTGGCCGACGCCGATCGCCTTGGGCTCGATCTTCACGAGCTCGGCCAGCGGATCCTGCACGCGCCGCGCGATGCTGACCGCGCCGCGCAGGCTGACGTCGAGACCGGGCAGTTCCTGGCTCGCGTATTCGCTGGCCGAGTAGACCGAGGCGCCCGCTTCGCTGACGACCAGCTTCTCGATGCGCACGTCGGGCGCCAGCGCAGTCAGCCGCTTGATCAGGTCGCCGGCCAGCTTGTCGGTCTCGCGGCTGGCGGTGCCGTTGCCGATCGCGATCAGGTTCACGCCATGGGTCGCGCACAGCTTGCCCAGCGAGTGCAGCGCGCCGTCCCAATCGCGCCGCGGTTCGTGCGGGTAGACGGTGTCGGTCGCGAGCACCTTGCCGGTCGCATCGACCACCGCGACCTTGCAGCCGGTGCGTATGCCCGGGTCCAGCCCCATCACGACACGCGGCCCGGCCGGCGCCGCGAGCAGCAGGTCGCGCAGGTTCTCGGCGAACACCTTGATCGCGACGCCTTCGGCCTGCTCGCGCAGCCGCGCGAACAGGTCGCGCTCCAGGCTCAGGCTGAGCTTGACCTTCCAGGTCCACGCGATGCACTTGCGGATCAGGTCGTCGGCCGGGCGTTGCGCATGGCGCCACCCCAGGTGCCCCGCGATGCGGCCTTCGGCGAGCGACGGCGATGCGGCTTTCGGATCGGCCACGGCCGGCTCGTCCAGCACCAGCTTCGCGTCGAGCAGCTCGAGCGTGCGGCCGCGGAACACCGCGAGCGCACGGTGCGACGGCACGCGCGCGATCGGCTCGGCGTAGTCGTAGTAGTCGCGGAACTTCGCGTGCTCGGCGTTCGCCGGGTCCTTGCCGTCCATCAGCTTGCTCTGGAACAGGCCTTCGGCCCACAGCCATTCGCGCAGCTTGCCGACCAGCGCGGCGTCTTCGGCCCAGCGCTCGGCGAGGATGTCGCGCACGCCGTCGAGCACCGCGTGCGCGTCGGCAAAGCCGGCATCCGCGTTGACGAAGGCCTGCGCTTCGGCCAGCGGCACCAGCGACGGGTCGGCGAACAGCTTGTCGGCCAGCGGCTCGATGCCGGCCTCGCGCGCGATCATCGCCTTCGTGCGGCGCTTGGGCTTGTACGGCAGGTACAGGTCCTCGAGCTCCTGCTTGGTCGGCGCGGCGTCGATCGCGGCGCGCAGCTCGGGCGTCAGCTTGCCCTGCTCTTCGATGCTCTTCAGCACCGCGGCCCGGCGCTCCTCGAGCTCACGCAGGTACGCGAGGCGGGCGTCGAGCTCGCGCAGCTGCGCGTCGTCGAGGTTGCCGGTCACCTCCTTGCGGTAACGGGCGATGAAGGGAACCGTGGCACCGCCATCGATCAGCTCGACGGCCGCCTGGACCTGGGCCGGCCGAACCTTCAGCTCGGCGGCGATCTGCAGAAGAATCTTTTCCAAGAAAACGAGCCCCCGGACGCAGGGGCACAACAGCCAGAACGAAGCGGCGCAGTGTGCCACAGCGCGGCGGCACACTGCGCTCGCGACGCGATGCGTTACGCCTGGCGGCTCAACTCACGCGGGCCAGCGGCCGGCAGACCATCCGCTCAAGGCGCTCACTGCGTCGGCGGGGGCGGCGGCGCGTAAGGCGGCGGTTGGTCGGGCGGCGTCGCCTGTGGCGGCGCCTCGGTGGGCGGCGGCGGTGGCGGCTTGCCGATTTCGACCGTCACCTTCTCGCGGTACAGGCCGCCGCCCTTCACGCTGCCCGAGACGGTGCCCTGGCCGAGGACGCGGTCGCGACAGTCCTTCGCATCTTGCGGCGGCAGCGGCTTGCAGCGCTCCAGCGCGTTCTGCCGATACATCGCGCCGTGGTCGTCGAGCTGGCCCTGGCGTGCGGCCTGCAACGCGGCGGCGGCTTCGCGCAGGCAGGTCTCCTTGGACTGACCCGATTCGCCGGTCAGGCAACGTGCCCGCTCCTGCTCGTAGCGCGCCCGCGCGCCGGCGGTGGCCGGGTCCTGCCCCGTGGCTGCCGCGGCCGACAGTGTCGTGCCCCATAGCGCAGCCGCGGTGAGCAGCAAGCCGAGCGAGCGGCTTCGCGTACGTTTCGAATGAGAGGATCGGAAAGTCATTGATGGCTCCTTGTGGACGACCCCTCCGCCCCACAAGACAGTCTAGGAACGAGCGCGCCGCCCGTGCGAGCCCCTGTTCGCCGAGATCGATGTAGGAAATGTCCGGCACACCGCCCCTGGCGCGAGGTGGTGCGCTGCCTGTTCAGGCGCGCTTCGTCAACGCGCGTCTGCGCCGTGGGTAAGCATCGCCAGCACGCCCAGCCCCGCGGCAACGCCGCTGGCGAAGCACGCGGTCAGCAGATAGCCGCCGGTCGGCGCTTCCCAGTCCAGCATCTCGCCGGCGCAGAACACGCCCGGGCAGTCGTGCAGCATCAGGTCGTCGCGCAGCGATTCGAAACGCACGCCGCCGGCCGTGCTGATCGCCTCGGCCACCGGGCGCGCCGCCGCGAGCGTCAACGGCACGGCCTTGATGGCCTCGGCGAGCCGGCGCGGATCGGCGATCTGCTCGCGCGACAGGCACTCGTGCAGCAGCGCCGCTTTCACGCCGGCGAGGCCGAGGCGGCTCTTCAGATGCGTCGCGAGGGAGCGCGAGCCGCGCGGGCGTGCGACCTCGGCCGCGACCCGTGTGGCCTCCAGCGCCGGCAGCAGATCGAGCCGCACGGTCAGCGAACCGCCTTGCGCGATCCGATCGCGGATCGAGGCCGACAGTGCGTAGACCAGGCTGCCTTCGATCCCGGTCTCGGTGACGACGCACTCGCCGATTTGCGCGGCCGGCGCAGCGCCGTCACCGCTCACGGTCAACGCGACGTTCTTCAGCGGCGCGCCGGCGTGACGGCTGCGGAAGTATTCGCTCCAGCCGCCGGCCACGTCGAACCCGCAGTTCGACGGCTGCAGCGGCGCGACCGCGGCGCCGGCCTCGATCAGCGACAGCACCCAGGCGCCGTCCGAGCCCAGCCGCGGCCAACTCGCGCCGCCGAGCGCGAGCACGACCGCATCGAATGCCAGCGCGACCTCGCCGTCCGGCGTCGCGAAGCGCAGCGTGCGGTCCTGCGGGGCACCCTGC
>DATCSE010000351.1:0-6050 GCA_036568605.1 Burkholderiaceae bacterium
CCCTACCAGAAGTACGCCGTGCGCGTCGCCCGCAGCCGCATCGACGGCTACGGCGTGTTCGCCGCCGAGGCGATCCCGCCACGGCTGAAGATCGGCGAGATCCGCGGCGAGGCGATCAGCATCGCCGAAGCGCGCCGCCGCGCGCAGGGGCAGCAGCGCATCATGATCGTCGAGGTGTCGATGCGCAAAGCCGTCGACGCGTCGAAGTCGCGCGACCCGATGCGCTTCACGAACCACTCGTGCCGGCCGAACGCGCGGCTGATGATCCGCGACGGGCGTATCGAGTTCTATGCGCTGCGCGCGATCGCGCCGGGCGAAGAGCTGACCGTGAACTACGGCGAGACGCATCACGAGGGGCGGCTCGAGTGCCGCTGCGGCGCACCGGGGTGCGTGGGGCGGCTTTGAAGCGGAGGGGCACCCGTTCGCCCTGAGCCTGTCGAAGGGCCGGTGCGGCCCGCTGGGCTTCGACAAGCTCAGCCCGAACGGTGGTGGTTGGAACAGTCAGACGCACATCTCCGTTCGCGCTGAGCTTGTCGAAGCCTGTTCCGGCCCGCCTCAAGGCCCTTCGACAGGCTCAGGGCGAACGGAGTAACGGGCTCAGCGCGAACGGGGCTCAGCCTTGCAGCGACTGCACGCCCATCTGCCGGGTCGGCACTTCGCGGGTCTCGCCGAACAGCGAGTCGCGGAAGTCCGACAGCTTGGAGCGGTCGGCCAGCGCCCACAGCAGCAGCGCGCGCGCCGTCATCGGCTTGGCGAACAGGAAGCCCTGCAGCTCGTCGCAGCCGAGCTCGACCAGCAGCTGCTCCTGGCGCGGCGTCTCGACGCCCTCGGCGACCACCTTCAATCCCAGCGCATGCGCGAGCTTGACCACCGCATCGACGACCGCGCGGGCATCGGCCCCATGGTCCACGTCCTTCACGAAGCTCTTGTCGATCTTCAGCTCCTCGGCCGGCAGCCGGCGCAGGTACGCCAGGCTCGAATAGCCGGTGCCGAAGTCGTCGATCGAGACGTGCGCGCCGAGCTCGCCCAGGCGGCGGAAGGTTTCCTGCGTCGTCCCGGTGTCTTCCATCGCGGCCGATTCGGTGATCTCGCAGGTCAGCAGCGACGGGTGGATGCGGTGCCGGCGCAGCGCGTCGGCGATGCGGTCGACCAAATCGTCCTGGCGCATCTGCTGCGCCGACAGATTGATCGCCACGCGCATGCGCAGCCCGGCGTCGCGCCAGCTGCGGGCCTGCTTGCACGCCGCTTCGATCACCCAGTGGCCCAGCGGCCCGATCAGGCCGGCACGCTCGGCCAGCGGCACGAAGACCTCGGGCCCGATCAAGCCGCGTTGCGGGTGCTGCCAGCGCATCAGCGCCTCGGCCGCCGTGACCTTGCCGCTGCGCGCATCGATCTTCGGCTGGAAGTACAGCTCGAGTCCGCTGCCGCTGGCGAGCGCCCGGCGCAGGTCGCGCAGCAGGTCGAAGTTCGCCTTCGCATCCATGTCCATCTCGGCCGAGTAGAAGCAGTGGCGCGAGCCGCCGGCGCGCTTCGCGGCGTACATCGCGGCATCGGCGCGGGCGATCAGCTTGTTCGCGGCGCAGCGGTCCGGGTACTGGGCGATGCCGATCGAGCACGAGATCACGACCTCGCGCTGGTCGATCGCATAGGGCTTGCTCAGCGCCTCGATCACATGGGCCGCGGTCTGCGCGGCTGACTCCGGCGTCGCGCCGTTGAGCAGCAGCACGAACTCGTCGCCGCCGACACGTGCCGCGGCGTCGGGGCCGCGCACGAGCGCACGCAGCCGCTTGCCGACCTGCTCGAGCACGCGGTCGCCGCTGCTGTGGCCGAAGGTGTCGTTGACCGGCTTGAAGCCATCGAGGTCGATGAACAGAACCGCGAGCCGGCCCTTGCGCGCATCGCAACGCTTCGCGCTCTCGTGCAGACGGCTCTCGAAGTACACGCGGGTCGGCAGCCCGGTCAGCGCGTCCTGCGTGCTGCCCCAGCGGCGCCTCGGCAAGCCCAGCGCCTCCTGGGCCGCCGCGCGGTGCGTGATCCGCAGCAGCACGGCAGCCAGCACGAGCAGCGCAGCCATCGCGGGCATCTGCTGCCAGGCATCCGGCGGCGTTGCGGTGTCCGGCGCCGACAGCACGGCGGCCAGGCAGGCCAGGCCCGTGACGGCGAGCGCGGCGCCGAGCCGCATCCAATGCGCGGCATGGCGCCAGGCGAACTGCAGCATCACCAGCGCGAGCATCAGCGCCAGCAGGAAGATGCCGGACCCGGCCGGACCGCGCAGGACCGGCGATTGCAGCACGCCGGGTGCGAACAGCATCAGGTGCGCATAGGCCAGCGGCAGCAGCGCCACCGCGCCGGCCGCGGCCTGGACATGACGACGCTGGCGCAGCCAGATCGCGACGGCGGTGGCCGCGCCGCACAGCAACAGGCCCGGCAGATGGGCGACGAAGCGCCAGGCATCGTGCCCCGAGCCGAACGCCGTGTGCGCCGGCATCACCTGGCCCGGCCACCACAGCGCGCAGGCCGCGAGCAGCGCGCCGACCGCGCCGAGCAGCCGGCGCGACACGCTCGAGGCCCCGTGCAGCCCGGCCGCGACCAGGCCCGCGCCCAGCCAGAACAGGCCGGCGGACATCACGAACGCCACGATCAGCAACAGGGTCTGGGATGAGGTCATCGCACGGCGCGCCTGCGACGCACCGGCTGGCGCGAAACCGCATACGCGTCAAAGTCGGCCGAAGCCGGAAAGCGCATGCTGCGTGGTTTCGAGCGCCGTGGTGAGGACAAATGTCAACCGGTCGATGCGAGCGTGATGCACGCCGCGAAATCGCGGTCGTGCGTACACGCCACCGTGCCGGGATCGTGGTGCGGATGTGCTATCGCCACCGAACGCAGCCCGGGAACCGCACGCCTACTCGCTGCCGACCAGCCCGTTGCGGATCGCGTAGACCGTCATCTCGGAGTTGTTGGTCAGCCCGAGCTTCTCGAGAACGCGCGCGCGATAGACGCTGACCGTCTTCGGGCTCAGCATCAGCTCCTCGGCGATGTCCGAGAGGCGCTTGCCGGACGCGATCATCACGAGCGTCTGCAGCTCGCGGTCGGACAGCTTCTCGTGCGCATTCGTGTTGGCCGGCGTCGTCAGGCTCTCGACCAGCATCTGCGCGATCTCGGGCGTGACGTATTTCCGCCCCTGCGCGACGGTGCGCACCGCGGTGACGATCAGCGCCGGATCGCCGCCCTTGTTGACGTACCCGAACGCGCCGGCGCGCAGCGCGCGGATCGCGTACTGGTCCTCCGGGTACATCGAGACCACCAGCACGCGCATGCTGGTGCCCTCGTCCTTCAGCACATGCAGCACGTCCAGGCCGCTGCGGCCGGGCAGGTTGATGTCGAGCACGAGCACATCGGCCGTGCGGTCGCGCATCAGCGCTCGCAACTCGCCGTAATCGCCGGCCTCGCCGACGACTTCGATATCGGGCGCGTCCGAGAGCGTGTCGCGGATGCCGCGCCGGATCAGCGCGTGGTCGTCGCAAAGAATGACTCTGATCATCGGGGTTGCGGATGCCGTTGGCCGGTCAGAAGATCAAAGTTCGCCCCATTGGCTGTGGTCGTCCTGAGTGGTGGAGGGGTGCGCTTGTATAGCAGCGTTCACCTGCGGATTCAAGGGAACGGACAGGATCAGCGTGGTGCCTTGCGGACCGCTGCTGAGGTCGACCCATCCATCTATGGTACCGGCGCGCTCGTGCAGGCCGCGGATGCCGAACGAGCGCGCCTTCGCGAGGTCGTCGTTGCTGAGGCCGCGGCCGTTGTCGCTGATCTCGAGCGAAAGCACGCCCCCGGCCAGCGCGAGGTCGACCTGCACCAGGCTCGCGTGCGCATGCTTGCTGATGTTGGTCAAGGCCTCCTGCGCGGTGCGGTAGGCGACCAGCGGCACGCCGGGCGGCAGCTCGAGCGCATAACCCGGCGTGCGCAGCTCGACCGGGATGCCGGTGCGCTTCTCGAAGCGCGAGGTCAGCCACTGCAGCGCCGCGACCAGCCCCTGCTCGAGGATCGCCGGGCGCAGGTTGTGCATGATGCGCTTGCTCGAATCGATCGCGAGCGTGACCGTCTCGAGCGCGGAGTTGACGCGCGCCAGCACCTCCGGCGAACTCGAATGCCGTGCGATCCAGGCCAGGTCGAACTTCAGCGCGGTCAGCGAGCCGCCGACGTCGTCGTGGATCTCGCGCGCGATCGCGGCGCGCTCCTGCTCGATGCTGGTCTGCAGGTGCTGCGCGAGCTCGCGCAGGCGCTGCTGCGATTCGCCCAGCTCGCGGTCGGCGCGTGCCCGCGCCTCGCGGGTCTCGGTCGCCTCGATCGCATGCAGCAGCGCGGGCACCAGCCGCGCGAGGTTGTTCTTCAGCAGGTAATCGCTGGCGCCGTTGCGCATCGCCTCGACCGCGGTGTCCTCGCCGATCTCGCCGGAGACCAGCACGAAGGGGATGTCCCGGCCCTCGGCCTTCAGCAGGTCCAGCGCGACCAGGCCGGAAAAGCCCGGCAGGTTGTAGTCGGAGATGATCGCGTCCCAGTCCTCGGCCAGCGCGCCGAGGAAGTCGCTCTCCGAATCGACCCGCCGCGCCATGCAGCGCAGGCCGCCGCGCGCCAGGTGGGCGAGCGTCAGCTCGTGGTCGAGCTCCGAATCTTCCAGGTGCAGGATGCGCAGCTCGCGGGGCGGGTTTGACGTCGCCATCCGTGAAGTATGCCCGCCTCCCAAAACGCCGTCGCCAAGGAACAACGCCACGAAGACCGTGCTGTTCTTGTGCTAAGGCCCTTCAGGTCGGCCGGCTTTGCGCCGAAATACAGCCGCATGCACCGGCCCTGAGCGGCCGCTGACCGACCGAACACCTGCTTCGATCCGACCACGATGCTGAGCCCAGACAACTCCGAGCCGAACGGCGCCCCGCAGGCGCTGCCGCTGCTCGTCGCCGCGGACCTGCAGGACAACCTGATGACGGCGAGCAACGACCTCGACCGCCTGCAGACCCTGCTCGCACACGCCTGCGAGGAGCTGATGGTCAGCTTCCACGGCGCAAGCGAGCACATCCGCGCGATCGACCCGAGCGGCGATACCTTCGACGCCGTGCTCGAACGCCTGGGCGGGGCGATCACCGCGTTGCAGTTCCAGGACATGGCGTCGCAGCTGATCGCCCACACCCACCGCCGCCTGCGCAACTGCGCCGACCGGATCGCCCGCGAGACCATGGGCGACGACGAGGACGGCGCCGCGGTCGTCGAGGAAGCCCCGCTGCGGCCCAACCCGGTCACGCAGGACGAAATGGACGCCGGCTCGATCGAGCTGTTCTAGGGCCGTTCCTAAAGAAAACCGCCCTGCGACCGAAGAGCACACCGATTCACCGTTACGAGAGCACCCGGAGTTACCCCATGCATTCAATCCTTGCCGTTGACGACTCGGCGTCGATGCGCCAGATGGTCAGCTTCACGCTGAAGAGCGCCGGCTACACCGTCGTGGAAGCGGTGGACGGCCAGGATGCGTACGAGAAGACCAGCGCGCGCGACTTCGACCTGGTGCTGACCGACCAGAACATGCCGCGCCTGGACGGCATCGGCCTGACCAAGAAGCTGCGCGACAACCCGAAGTTCAAGTCGACGCCCATCCTGATCCTGACCACCGAGTCCAGCGACCAGATGAAGCAGGCGGGCCGCAGCGCCGGCGCGACCGGCTGGCTGGTCAAGCCGTTCGATCCGGCCAAGCTGCTCGAAGTGATCAAGAAGGTCATCCGCTAATCCGAAGCGCCGCGAGGACGACAACAACATGGGCGACATGACCACCGAAGGCGCCAACATCGGCGCCGGCATCGATCTGAGCCAGTTCTACCAGGTCTTCTTCGAGGAGGCCGGCGAGAACCTCGAGCGCATGGAAGCGCAGCTGCTCGAGATCGACATCGAGGCGGCCGACGACGAGGAGCTCAATTCGATCTTCCGTTGCGCCCATTCCGTCAAGGGCGGCGCCGCGACCTTCGGCTTTGCCGATGTCGCCGAGCTGACCCACCAGATGGAGACGC
>DATCSE010000352.1:0-16869 GCA_036568605.1 Burkholderiaceae bacterium
CCGCGCCCGCGCAACCGCATCGAGCTGGCCGAGGATGCGCGCTACGTGCACTACCGCAAGGAGGTGCTGGACTTTCTGTACACGCGGCAGGGCCACGTGGAGGCTGCAGCCGCCTGAACTCACCGCGGCGATGTCCGCTCAGGACATGGGCCCCACCGCCGTTCGGGCTGAGCCTGTCGAAGCCCCAGGGTGCACACCGGCGCTTCGACCCGCTCAGCGCGAACGGATCTCAGGGCATCACGGCCTGCGGCTATGTTCGTACGAGGCGGTGAGCGCGTCGAACGCATCGACCAGCGAGTCGCTGGCGCGCGCCGCTTGAATTCTGAAAGGCCCATGGGATGAAGAAGATGAAGCTCGTGATGATCGGCAACGGCATGGCCGGCATGCGCACGATCGAGGAACTGCTGAAGATCGAGCCGGACCTCTACGACATCACCGTGTTCGGCGCCGAGCCGCACCCGAACTACAACCGCATCCTGCTGTCGCCGGTGCTCGCGGGCGAGCAGACCGTGGACGAGATCGTCCTGAACAGCTGGGAGTGGTACGCCGAGAACAAGATCACCCTGCATGCCGGCAAGAAGGTGGTCGAGATCGACCGCGTCAAGCGCGTCGTGCGCGCCGAGGACGGCACGACCGCCGAGTACGACCGGCTGCTGCTGTGCACCGGCTCGAACCCGTTCATGCTGCCGGTGCCCGGCAAGGACCTGAAGGGCGTGATCGCGTACCGCGACATCGCCGACACCGACTACATGATCGAGGCCGCCCGCGTGCACAAGAACGCGGTCGTGATCGGCGGCGGCCTGCTGGGCCTGGAGGCCGCGAACGGGCTGATGCTGCGCGGCATGGACGTCACGGTCGTGCACGTGATGCCGTGGCTGATGGAGCGCCAGCTCGACGACGTCGCCGGCCAGCTGCTGCAGAAGTCGCTCGAGGACCGCGGCCTGAAGTTCCGCATCGGCGCGCACACGCAGGAGCTGGTCGGCGGCGACCACGGCCGCGTCACCGCGATCCGCTTCAAGGACGGCACCGAGCTGCCCGCCGACCTGGTCGTGATGGCGGTCGGCATACGCCCGAACACCGAGCTGGCCGAGAAGGCGCGGCTGCACTGCAACCGCGGCATCGTCGTCAACGACACGATGCAGACCGTGACCGACCCGCGCATCTACTCGGTCGGCGAATGCGCTGCCCACCGCGGCATCGCCTACGGCCTGGTCGCGCCGCTGTTCGAGCAGGCCAAGGTCGCGGCGAATCACCTGGCGCAGTTCGGCATCGGCCGCTACCTGGGCTCGATGACCTCGACCAAGCTCAAGGTCACCGGCATCGACCTGTTCTCGGCCGGCAACTTCATGGGCGCACGCACCGGCAAGCCGGAGGACGCGAGCTGCGAAGAGATCGTGATGAGCGATCCGTACGGCGGCGTCTACAAGAAGCTCGTGATCCAGGACGACAAGCTGGTCGGCGCCTGCATGTACGGCGACACGGTCGACGGCAGCTGGTACTTCAAGCTGCTGCGCGAGGGCCGCAAGATCGGCGATATCCGCGACAAGCTGATGTTCGGCGAGTCCAACATCGGCGACACCGGCCACGAGGGCCACAACAAGGCCGCGGCGATGCCGGACGACGCCGAAGTCTGCGGCTGCAACGGCGTCAACAAGGGCACCATCTGCAAGGCCATCAAGGAGAAAGGCCTGTTCACGCTGGAGGAGGTTCGCAAGCACACCAAGGCCAGCGCCTCGTGCGGCTCGTGCACCGGGCTGGTCGAGCAGCTGCTGATGTTCACCGCGGGCGGCGACTACTCGAAGGCACCGACCAAGAAGGCGATGTGCGGTTGCACCGATGCCAGCCACGATGACGTGCGCCGCGCGATCCGCGAGCAGCACCTGCTGACGATCGCCGACGTGCAGAAGACCATGGGCTGGCGCACGCCCAACGGCTGCTCGAGCTGTCGCCCGGCGCTGAACTACTACCTGATCAGCACCTGGCCCAAGGAAGCCATCGACGACCCGCAGAGCCGCTTCATCAACGAGCGCAGCCACGCGAACATCCAGAAGGACGGCACCTACTCGGTCGTGCCGCGCATGTGGGGCGGCGTGACGACGGCCGACGAGCTACGCCGCATCGCCGATGCGGTCGACAAGTACAAGATCCCGACGGTCAAGGTCACCGGCGGGCAGCGCATCGACCTGCTGGGCGTCAAGAAGGAAGACCTGGTCAACGTCTGGCGCGACATCGGCATGCCGTCGGGCCATGCCTACGGCAAGACCTTGCGCACCGTGAAGACCTGCGTCGGCAGCGAATGGTGTCGCTTCGGCACGCAGGACAGCACCAAGATGGGCCAGGACCTGGAGCGTGCGCTGTGGCGCATGTACGCGCCGCACAAGGTCAAGCTCGCGGTCAGCGGCTGCCCGCGCAACTGCGCCGAATCGGGCATCAAGGACGTCGGCGTGATCGGCGTCGATTCGGGCTGGGAGATCTATGTCGGCGGCAACGGCGGCATCAAGACCGAGGTCGCGCACTTCTTCGTGAAGCTCAAGACGGCCGAGGAAGTTCTCGAGTACAGCGGCGCGTTCTTGCAGCTCTACCGCGAGGAAGGCTGGTACCTGGAGCGCACCGTGCACTACATCGGACGCGTCGGGCTGGACTACGTGAAGAAGAAGATCCTCGACGACGCCGAAGGTCGGCGCGCGCTGTGGGAGCGGCTGCAGTTCTCGCTCGCGGACGAGCCGGACCCGTGGTTCGAGATGTCGCGCGCGCACGTCGACGAACGGCAATTCATTCCGATCGCGGTCGCGTCGGACTCGAACGAAAAGGTGGGCGCATGAACCAGGCCAGAAGCTGGCAGCGCATCTGCCGCGTCGACGACATTCCGGTGTTGGGCGCTCGCCGCGTCGCGCGGGCGGCCGGGATCGAGGTCGCGGTGTTCCGCAATGCCGAGGACCAGGTGTTTGCGCTGCTCGACCGCTGCCCGCACAAAGGCGGGCCGCTGAGCCAGGGCATCGTGTTCGGCAGCAGCGTGGCCTGCCCGCTGCACAACTGGTCCATCGGGCTGGACGACGGCTGCGCGAAGGCACCCGACGAAGGCTGCACGCCGCGCTTCGCGGTGAAGGTCGAGAACGGCGAGGTCTACCTCGATGCGGTCGAGCTCGCCGGACACGCGACCGACCTGGCGCGGCCCATCGCCGGGCCAATCAGCACCAGGTCCCCTCTCCCCCTGGGAGAGGGCTAGGGTGAGGGCCAACGAGCGTGCTCGACGCAGCCACTACCGCGGTCGCTGACCCCTCACCCCAACCCTCTCCCCAGGGAGTGAGCGAGACGCGCAGCACCTGCCCGTACTGCGGGGTCGGTTGCGGCGTGATCATCGAGACCGCGGGCGACGCGATCACGAACGTGCGCGGCGATCCGGACCATCCGGCAAACTTCGGCCGCCTGTGCACCAAGGGCAGCACGCTGCACCTGACCGCTGCCGCATCCATCACGCGGCAGACCCGGCTGCTGCAACCGATGCGCCGCGCCGAACGAGACGCAACGCCTCGAGCCGTCAGCTGGGACAATGCGCTGGACGACGCTGCGCAACGCATCGCCCGCATCGTGCGCGAGCACGGCCCCGACGCGGTCGGCTTCTATGTCTCGGGCCAGCTGCTGACCGAGGACTACTACGCGTTCAACAAGCTCGCGAAGGGCCTGATCGGCACCAACAACATCGACACCAATTCGCGCCTGTGCATGAGCAGCGCGGTCGCCGGCTACAAGGCGACGCTGGGTGCCGATGCGCCGCCGGCCTGCTACGACGACCTCGCGCTCGCGAAGACCGTGTTCATCGCCGGCTCGAACATGGCGATCGCGCACCCCATCCTGTTCCGCCGGCTCGAGGATGCGCGGGCGGCGAACCCGGATGCGAAGCTGATCGTCGCCGACCCGCGCCGCACCGAGACGGCCGCGGTTGCCGACCTGCACCTGCAGCTGCTGCCAGGCACCGACGTCGTCTTGTTCCACGGCCTCGCGCACCTGCTGCTGTGGGAAGGGCTGACCGACACGGCATTCATCGCCGCGCACACGACCGGCTTCGATGCGCTGCGCGACCGCGTGCGCGAGTACACGCCCAAGCACGTCGCGTCGGTCTGCGGTCTGAAGGAAGCCGACATCGTGCAGGCGGCGCGCTGGTTCGGGGGCCTTGCCCGGCAGGGTGATGCTCAGGTTCGCACGCCGACCCTTTCGCTCTATTGCCAAGGGTTGAACCAGAGCAGCAGCGGCACCGACAAGAACGCCGCGCTGATCAACCTGCACCTCGCGACCGGGCAGATCGGCAAGCCCGGCGCCGGGCCGTTTTCGCTGACCGGCCAGCCGAACGCGATGGGCGGGCGCGAGGTCGGCGGGCTCGCGAACCTGCTCAGCGCGCACCGCGATCTCGCGAACCCGCAGCATCGCGCCGAGGTCGCGGCGCTGTGGGGCGTGACCGACGTGCCCTCCACGCCGGGCAAGACCGCGGTCGAGATGTTCCAGGCCGCGGCGGACGGCGCGATCCGCGCGCTGTGGATCGCATGCACGAACCCCGCGCAGTCGATGCCCGACCAAGCCACCGTGCGGCGCGCACTCGAGCGCTGCGAATTCGTCGTCGTGCAGGAAGCCTTTGCGACGACCGCGACCTGCGCCTACGCCGACCTGCTGCTGCCGGCGACGAGCTGGGGCGAGAAGCACGGCACCGTGACCAACAGCGAGCGCCGCATCAGCCGCGTGCGCGCGGCGCTGCCGGCGCCCGGCGAGGCGCGCCACGACTGGGCGATCGCGGTCGAGCTGGGCCGGCGCCTCGAGCCGCTGCTGCCGTCGCGGCGCGTGCCGGCATGCCTGACGCTGTTCGGCGCCGACACCGCCGAGGCGTTGTGGAACGAACACCGCGAGAGCACGCGCGGCCGCGATCTGGACATCACCGGCCTGAGCTACGCGATGCTCGAGGCGCAACCGCAGCAGTGGCCCTATGCCGAGGGCGCGTCCGCCGCGACGCCGCGCCTCTACGCCGACGGCCGCTTCGCGACGCCCGACGGCCGCGCGCGCTTCGCCGCGCCGGCGTATCGCCCGGTCGCCGAGCCGCGCGATGCGCGCTACCCGATCGGCCTGACCACCGGGCGCCTGCGCGACCAGTGGCATGCGATGAGCCGCACCGGCACGCTGGGCCGGCTGTTCGGCCAGGCGCCCGACGCGACGATCGAGATGCACCCGCAGGAGCTGCAGCGGCGCCGCTTCCACGAAGGCGATCTGCTGCGCGTGCGCTCGCGGCGCGGCGAATGCGTGCTGCCGGTGCGCGGCACCGATGGGGTCGCACCGGGGCAGGCGTTCGTCGCGATGCACTGGGGCGAAGAGTTCGTCTCGGGCCATGCGGCCGACGGCCGCGCGCTGGCCGGCGTCAACGCACTGACCAACGGCGCGTACTGCCCGCAGTCCAAGCAGCCGGAGCTGAAGCACGCCGCGATACGGGTCGAGCGCGCCGAGCTGCCGTGGCGCGTGCTCGGTGCGGCCTGGCTGCCGGCCGACGAGGCGCTCGCGGTACGCGAACGGCTGCGTCCGTTGTTGCGCACGTTCGGCTATGCGAGCTGCGTGCCGTTCGGCCGCGAGCCGGATGCGCAGATCGGCCTGCTGTTCCGCGGCGCGGCGGCCGCCCCACTGGAGGACGCAGTGCTCGAAGAGATCGAGCACGCGTTCGGACTGTGGAGCGCGGCGGGCACGCCGGTGCTGCGTTATGCCGATGCGCGCGGCGGCCAGCGCCGTGCGATGCGCCTGGCCCGGGACGCCACGGCCAGCGGCGACACGCGCCTGGCCGCGTTCCTGCTCGCCGGCGACACGCGCGCTGAAGCCTGGGTGCTGCCGCTGCTGCAGCAACGCGAGCCGGCGCAGGCGTTCGGCCGCGCGCTGCTCGCCGCGAGTGCGAAGCCGCCGGTCGCGGTCGCCTCGCGCGGCACGCAGGTGTGCAGTTGCCTGGACGTCACCGAGCCGCAGATCGACGCAGCGCTCGCCCGCATCGGCGGCAGCCCCGACGAGCGCCTAGCGCAACTGCAGCGCGAATTGCGCTGCGGTACGCAATGCGGCTCGTGCGTGCCGACGCTGCGAACGATGATTCGGGCTGTTGCGCCCTCTGCCCTGCTGGGAGAGGGAACCGAAAACCTCAGTTCGACTGCTTGATCAATCGAGCATTGGCGGACTGAATCGGCCGCGCATTCATCGGATAGAGCCGCGCGAAGATGCCGATCTGCTCGTCCGAGATGGCCACCGGCTGCTTCATCACCATCCACAGCACGCCTTCGCTGCACGGCGGCGTCGTCAGCGAGCCCATGTAGGTGTAGTAGCCGCGCTCGTGCGGCAGCAGCTGGTTCAGGTCGATCGTCGAGCGCGCCACGACCTCGTCGCCCTTCTCGAGCGGCAGGTTGTTCCAGACGCTTTGTACGACCGGCTGCGCACTGCCCCGCTCGAGCAGCACCGCGACCACCGCGAGCTTGCCTTGCGCGCTCTTGTGCACCAGGTGCGCCACCATGTCGAACGGCTTGCCGTCGACGCGCTCTTCCGACGGGCGGTGGAAGTGGAACTGCGCGAGCTCGTAGCGCTGCCCCATCACCTCGATCGTGTTGCCGGGCGCGACGTTGACCTGGATCGTGTGGCCGTTGTCCAGCACCTTGAATCCGCTGGGCTTGTAGTCGAACTGGACCGCATCGAGCTCGACCTTGATGCCGTCGCGGATGTCGATCGGGCTTTGCCGCGTGCCGCGTTCGCATGCGGCGAACTCCGGACTCAGCCGGGCCCAGTGTTCCGGGCCGCCGCTGCCTTGGTAGTCCCAGTGCGGCGGGTGCGCGGAATGTTCGGCATGCGGCGCGTCGGCGCCTTTGCTGCTGCCCTCGCGCGCCTTGGCGGAGACGGGACGACGCGCGGTCGCCGCAGGGCGCACCGGCTCCGTCCCAGCAGCCGCGTCACCGCGCGCGACCCCGACGGCGGCGGAAGCAGCACCCTCGGGTGCGCTGACCTTCGAGACGACACGCACGAGATTCGGGTTGTCCTTGCCGGCCGGTTTGATCACGCCCAGGCGTTGCGCAAGCCGCTCGCGCACGACCTCGAGCGGATCGGGCGCGGCGATCGTGCGCGCCGGTGCCGACGCGCTGCCGTCGGCGGCCGATGCCGCAGCGGCCGATGCAAGCAGCAGCGACGCCAGCAGCGCCTTGAACGGCAACGGAACAGGCATGAAGGACTCCCGAGCGCCGAACAGCGCCCGCCACGGGCATATCGGCCGCGGGCCGGGCAACTTGAACGAGCCGGAGATCGGCCGGAGATCAGCCGGAAATCGGCTGCGGCACGGCGCCGGTCACGTGCGGCTTGACCCAGATCCACGCGAACACGCCGATGCTCATCATCAGCAGCGACGCGGTCGCGAGCGCCGTCGTCGAGTGCATCACGACCGGCGCGATCACGCCGGCCACCACGCCGTTCGCGAGGCTGCCGATGCAGGCCTGGAACGACGAGGCCATGCCGCGCCGCTCGGGGTTCAGGTCCAGCACCATCAGCGTGACCACCGGCACCATCAGCGCCCAGCCGAACGCATAGACGCCCAGCGGCAGCAGCGCCCACCAGGCCTGCGGCGTGAACAGCAGGTTCAGCGACAGGTTCACGATCGAGATCAGCAGCATGATCAGGAAGCCGTGGCGGATCTGGTGATGCGGCTTGATGCGCCCGGCCAGCCGCCCCGACATCCACGCGCCGCCCATGATTCCGGCGATCGTGATCAGGAAGAACCAGAAGAACTGCCCGGGCGGCAAATGCAGGTGCTCGCCCAGGAACACCGGTGCCGACAGCACGTACAGGAACATGCCGTTGAACGGGATGCCGCTGGCCAGCGCGAGCATCATGAAACGCGCGCTCGAGGCCATGCTCCAGTAGCCGCGCATCAGGTTGCGCACGTTGAACGGCTGCTGGTGGGTGACGTGCAGCGTCTCGGGCAGCAGCTTCCAGTTCGCCGCGAACAGGATGACGCCGACGCCCACCAGGAACCAGAACACCGCGTGCCAGCCGACGTGCACGAACAGGAAGCCGCCGACCATGGGCGCGACCGCCGGCGCAACGCCGAAGTAGATCGTCACCTGCGACATCACGCGCTGCGCATCGTCGGGCGGGAACATGTCGCGGATCACCGCGCGCGAGACCACGATGCCGGCACCGGCCGACATGCCCTGCAGCGCGCGGAAGAACACCAGCGCGCCGATGTGCTGCGACAGCGCGCAGCCGGCCGACGCGATCGTGAACAGCGCGAGGCCACCCAGCACGATGGGCCGCCGCCCGAAGCTGTCGGACAGCGCGCCGTGGAACAGGTTCATCACCGCGAAGCCGAACAGGTACGCGGACAGCGTCTGCTGCATCTCGACCGGTGTCGCGCCTATCGATTGCGCAATGCCGGTAAACGCCGGCAGGTAGGTGTCGATCGAGAAGGGACCGAGCATGCCCAGGCAGGCGAGCAGCACGGCCAGTGCCCAGCGCGGTGCGCGCCAGAGGGTATCGGCATCTGGGTTCAAGCGCCCGACTATAGCGGGCGCCTGCTAGCCACCCGTGTTCGGGGCCTTGAGCGGCCGTCGAACGAAAAGCGTGAAGCAAGCCGATAGGCCGGATTCTGTGCGGCCATGCGCCTTGCGGCGCACGGCCGTGACCGCCATTCCTCTGGGCCGTGCATCGCTGCACGGCTCGGTGCTACCTACCCGCACGCTCCTCGGGCCGAATCATCGCGTGCCTACGGGGTATTGCTGCGCGTAGAGATTGCCCGTTTCACCCTCGCTCCGCCTCTTGCGAGACAGATCGAGACTCGTCTCTGTTGCTCTGATCCTCACCTCGCGGTGGACAGCGGTTGGCTGCTACGCTGCCCTGTGCAGTCCGGACCTTCCTCCAGCGCGCCCTTTCGGGCCTTGCGCCAGCGGCGGTCTGGCTTGCTTCACGGCTCCTATTATCGATCGCCACGCCGAATGCGGCATCGGCGCAACAGATCGCCCCCCAAGCGCAGTCGCTTGTTGCCGGATTTGGGGTTTCGTCAACCAGCGACACGATCCCGCGTTTTAATACGAAGCCTCGCTCCTCGGCGCGCCTCGGCGCTCCGCACGCAGTCGACTAGAAGAGGGCTCGTCGTTCGAAGTGTGCTGGCTGCCTGAAGTGTCCTGTCCCTCATATCAACCGGAGATCTGATGATGAAAAAAGCTCTGACCGTTGTGGCCGCTGTCGCTGCCGCCATGTTTGCCCAAGGCGCGTTCGCGCAAGCCGCTTCGTCGCCGAGCCGCGCTGAAGTCAAGGCAGAAACCAAGGCCGCCGAGAAGGCCGGCAAGCTGACCCCGGCCGGCGAAGGCCCGGGCGCCGCCGGTGCCGCTCCGGCCGCCAGCTCGGCCAAGACCCGCGCCGAGCGCAAGTCCGAGACCAAGGAAGCCCGCAAGGCAGGCGCGCTGACCCCGGCCGGCGAGGCTTCCCCGAAGGCCGCCGATGCGGGCACGAAGTCAACCAAGACCCGTGCCGAGCGCAAGGCCGAAACCAAGGCCGCGGCCAAGGAAGGCAAGCTGATCCCGGCCGGCGAAGGCCCAGACGCCCCGAAGAAGTAATTCGATTCGAGGCCACCGCATCCAGCGGCTGCCGTGAGGGCAGCCGCGGTGCGGCTGACAGGAACAGCGGCTTCGTGCCGCTGTTTTCGTTTGCTCAGCCCGGCCTGAACACCGCCGCATCGCCATAGAAGGCTGGGTCGCCGTTCGCCGGCCACCAGCCCGGCACGCCCAGCACCGGCAGCGGCACGAACGGCTTGCCGGCGAGGCGCTCGGCGCTGAACCGCGCCACCGCATCCCCTCCGGGCTCGACGAGCATCACGTGCGCGGTGATCGCCTTGCGCGGCGACGTCAGCTTGTCCAGCAGCGCGTGACCGATCAGCGTCAGCTCGGCCTCGGCCCAAGCGCCGCGCTGGGCGATGAACAACGTGTGCCAGTCGCGCCGGTGCAGCGCCTCGGCCAGCACCGGGGGGCAGCGCAGCAAAGCACCGTTCTCGTCGAACAGGGTCAAGGCATCGCGCAGCGGCCCGCGCATCGCGCCGACGCCGCGAGCCGCGATGTCGGCCGCCTGCAGCTCGTTCATGCGGCGCTTGAGCTGCGGGAAGCACAGCCATACGAGGCCGTTGAACAGGTCGTGCCGGTTGTCGCGGGTCGGCACCGCGGCGGTTCGGGCGATGAACGACTCATAGGCTTCGCCGCGCGGCTGTGCCGCGGCCTCGACGAAGCGCAACGGGCCGGCCGCGAGCCGGATCGGCTCGGCCCGGCTCAGCTCGGCGTTCAGGGCCTGTGCGGCGCTTTCGCCGCGCGCGATCGCCGGGACGACACGCTGGAGCCGCTCGCGGTACGGGCCCCACCAACTCGGCGCAGGGTCGACTGCGTGCCAGGGCATCGGCACGGCCAACGCGTTCACGACGCCGCCGGCTGCGGCGCGTGCGGTGCTGGGGGCACGTGGAATTGGATCTTGTTCGGCTGGCGTTGCGGCGTCAGCACGAAGAAGTCGGGGTGCTTGCGGAACAGCCGGGTCGACGGCGCGCTGCTCGCCAGCAGACCCGCGGCCCGCAGCCGTTCGGCCGCGTGGCGCAGCTCGAACGGCTTGCCGTCGCGCAGCTCGGGAATCGCGGCCAGCACACGGGCGATCTCGTCGGGCAGCGGCGCCGGAGCCGGCACGACCGCGGCCGCCTTGGCTGATGCAGGCCGGGCCCGGCGGCCCTTGCCGCGGCCGTCTGCACTCGCAGCAGCCGGCGCGGGGCTCGTGGTGGTCGCGGCCGCAGCCACCGGTCGCGTTTTTGCGCGTGCGGCACCGCCCCGGTGCTGCAGGTCGACGAACGCATCGTAGACGCCGATCGCCTCGTCGCCGGTCTTGCCCTTCTGGCCGATGCCCAGCACGCGGCAGCCTTTCTCGCGCAGCCGGATCACCAGCGGTGCGAAATCCGAATCCGACGAGACGATGATCGCGAGCGCCGGCCGCTGCGCCGCGACGAGGTCGATCGCATCGACGGCCAGCGCGATGTCGGTCGAATTCTTGCCGCTCGCGAGGTTGACCATCGGGCGGATCGCCAGGCGCTTGAACAGCTTCGCGTGGCTGACCGCGACCTCGGCGGTGCAGTACGCGCGCCGGACGTGGATCGCGCCGTGCTCGGCCAGCACCATCGCGACGGCCTGCTCGATCACGTCGCCCGAGACGTTGTCGGCGTCGATGAAGAGCATCACCGCTCCGGCTGGGGCAGCGCTCATCGCTGCAGCCTCCATGCGAGCGTCTCGCCGGCGCGCAGCGGCTTCAGCTCGGCTTCGCCGAACGGCAGCGTCTCGGGCACGGTCCAGGCTTCGCGCTTCAGCGTGATGCGGCCGGCGTTGCGCGGCAGGCCGTAGAAGTCGGCGCCGTGGTGGCTGGCGAAGCCTTCCAACCGATCCAGCGCGCCGGCCGCATCGAAGGCCTCGGCGTACAGCTCGATCGCGCTGAGCGCCGTGTAGCAGCCGGCACAACCGACCGCGTGCTCCTTCAGGTGCGCGGCATGCGGCGCGCTGTCGGTGCCGAGGAAGAAGCGCGGGTGGCCCGAGGTCGCGGCGTCGACCAGCGCGCGGCGGTGCTCCTCGCGCTTGAGCACCGGCAGGCAGTAGTAGTGCGGGCGTATCCCGCCGACGAAGATCGCGTTGCGGTTGTAGAGCAGGTGGTGCGCGGTGATCGTCGCGCCCAGCGTCTCGCCGTTCTCGGCCTCGCCCACGTACTGCGCCGCCTCGCGCGTCGTGATGTGCTCGAACACGATCTTGAGCCCGGGGAAGTCGCGCCGCAGCGGGATCAGCTTGGTGTCGATGAATGCCTTCTCGCGGTCGAACAGGTCGATCTCGGGGTCGGTCACCTCGCCGTGCACCAGCAGCAGCAGGCCGTGGCGCTGCATCGCCTCGAGCGTGCGGTAGGTCTTGCGGATGTCGGTGACGCCGGCATCGCTGTGGGTCGTCGCGCCGGCCGGGTACAGCTTCAGCGCGACGATGCCGGCCTCCTTCGCGCGCGCGATCTCGTCCGGCGGCGTCGTGTCGGTCAGGTACAGCGTCATCAGCGGCTCGAACGACGCCGTGCCGGCCGGCACCGCCGCGAGGATGCGCTCGCGGTAGGCCACGGCCTGCGCCGCAGTCGTCACCGGCGGCTTCAGGTTGGGCATGACGATCGCGCGCGCGAACTGGCGCGCGGTGTCGGGCACGACCGCGGCGAGCGCCGCGCCGTCGCGCACGTGCAGATGCCAGTCGTCGGGGCGGGTCAGCGAGAGCGTGTCGGTCATGCGGGCGATTTTCGCATCCACCCCGATCGACAGCGCCGCCGCCGCGGACTACAACATCGGCATCGCAGCTCCGCAGACGAGGAGGCAGCATGGCGACCCCCTTCCCCAGCACGCAGGCGACCTGCATCCTGCCGGTCAAGGACATGGCGCGCGCCCGGCGCTTCTACGAGGAACAGCTGGGCCTGGAGCCGCTGGGCGGCAAGCCCGACGGCAAGTTCATCTACCGCTGCGGCGGCACGGAGATCGCGCTGTTCCCGAAGCCGGAAGGCACGAAGGCGCAGCACACCGCACTCAGCTTTCGGGTCGCCGACATCGGCGGCGCGGTCGCGCAGCTGAAGCAGCAGGGCGTGGTCTTTGCCGACTACGACCTGCCCGGCTTGAAGACGGTCGAGCACGTGTGCGTGCTCGGCGCCGAGAAGGCGGCCTGGTTCGAGGACACCGAGGGCAACATCCTGTGCCTGCACGAGGATGTTGCCTGAGGACGCCAGCGCTCAGTGCTGGAGGATCTTCGAAAGAAAGTCCTTCGCCCGCGGCGTGCGTGCATCGGGGTTGCCGAAGAACTCGTCGCGCGTGCAGTCCTCGACGATCTTGCCGGCATCCATGAAGATGACGCGATTCGACACCCGCTTCGCGAAGCCCATCTCGTGCGTGACGACCATCATCGTCATGCCTTCCTTGGCCAGCAGCACCATCACGTCCAGCACCTCGCCGACCATCTCGGGGTCCAGCGCCGAGGTCGGCTCGTCGAACAGCATCACGATCGGGTCCATCGACAGCGCGCGGGCGATCGCGACGCGCTGCTGCTGACCGCCGGAGAGCTGGCCCGGAAACTTGTCCTTGTGCGCCATCAGGCCGACGCGGTCCAGCATCTTCAGCCCGCGCGTCTTGGCCTCGTCGGCGCCGCGGCCCAGCACCTTGATCTGCGCGAGCGTCAGGTTGTCGGTGACCGACAGGTGCGGGAACAGCTCGAAGTGCTGGAACACCATGCCCACGCGCGAACGCAGCTTCGGCAGGTTGGTCTTCGGGTCGGCGATCGAGATGCCGTCGACGACGATGTCGCCCTTCTGGAACGGCTCCAGCGCGTTCACGGTCTTGATCAGCGTCGACTTGCCCGAGCCCGACGGGCCGCAGACGACCACGACCTCACCCTTCTTGATCGAGGTCGTGCAGTCGGTCAGCACCTGGAAGCTGCCGTACCACTTGGAGACGTTCTTGATGTCGATCACGAGTTACTCCTGTTAAGCCCAGATGGCGCCGGGCCGCCCCAAGCCATCTGGGCGCCCCCTCGGGGGGCTGGCTGCGGTATTCCGCAGACGGGGGTTGTCAATTTATCGAATGATGGCGATCTTCTTCTGCAAGCGGCGCACGAGCATCGACAGGCCGAAGCAGATGATGAAGTAGACGACCGCGGCGGTCAGGTAGGTCTCGACCGGGCGGTTGAAGTTCTTGCCGGCAACCTCGAAGCCCTTCAGCAGATCGTACGCGCCGATCGCGTAGACCAGCGAGGTGTCCTGGAACAGGATGATGGTCTGCGTCAGCAGCACCGGCAGCATGTTGCGGAACGCCTGCGGCAGCACGACCAGCTGCATGCATTGCTTGTACGTCATGCCGACCGCGTAGCCCGCATAGACCTGGCCCTTGGGCACCGACTGGATGCCTGCGCGCATGATCTCGGAGTAGTACGCCGCCTCGAAGATCGTGAACGTGATGATCGCCGACAGCTCCGCGCCCAGCGGTCGCCCGATCAGCAGCGGAATCAGCAGGAAGAACCACAGGATCACCATCACCAGCGGGATCGAGCGCAGCGTGTTGACATACGCCGCCGCCGGCATCACCAGCCACGGCTTGCCCGACAGCCGCATCAGCGCCAGCAGCGTGCCGATCGCGATGCCGCCGATCATCGCGATCAGCGTCAGTTGCACCGAGAAGGCCAGGCCCTTGAGGATGAAGTTGGAGACGACGCTCCAGTTCATGAACGTGAAGTCGAGGGCGGAGATCATTTGCCGCCTCCGATCATCCCGGGCACCTGGACCTTGTGCTCGATCACCAGCGCGATGCGGTTGATCACGAACGCCGAGATGAAATACAGCAAGGTCACCGCCAGGTAGACCTCGATGCCGCGCGAGGTTTCCTCCTGCGCCTGCATCGCGAACATCGTCAGCTCGGCGATCGAGACCGCGAACGCGACCGACGAGTTCTTGATGATGTTCATCGATTCGCTGGTCAGCGGCGGGATGACGATGCGAAACGCCATCGGCAAGAGCACGTAGCGGTAGGTCTGCGGCAAGGTCAGCCCCATCGCCAGGCCGGCGTAGCGCTGGCCCTTGGGCAGCGCCTGGATGCCCGCCTTGACCTGCTCGGAGATCCGCGCCGACGTGAAGAAGCCCAGCGCGAACACGACCAGGATGATGCTCGGCAGCGCCCGCAGGCTCAGGAAGATCGACGGGATCACGTGGTACCAGAGGAAGATCTGGACCAGCAGCGGGATGTTGCGGAAGATCTCGGTCCACGCGTTGCCGAAACCGACCAGCCACTTGTTCGGCGTCGTGCGGATGATGCCGATCAGCGAGCCGACGACCAGCGCGACCACCAGCGACATCACCGCCACCGAGAGCGTCCAGCCCCAGGCCGACATCAGCCATTCGAGGTAGGTGCGCCCGCCTCCGGTGTCCTGCAGGAAGACCTGCCAATCCCATTTACTGCCCAACGTCGTGCCCCTCCTGCCACCCGAAACGGCTCAAAGAAAAGCGCGACGCGAAAGGCCTTCACGCCGCGCTGCTCGCGAATGTAAGCAAACCCCGCGCCTGCCGGCGTCAGGGCTTACCTCAAGCTGTCACTGCTTCTTGTATGCCTCGGCCGGATTGTCGTTCGGGTTGGCGATCGCCGCCTTCAGCGCGTCGCTCATCGGCATGCCGACCGTCGCGTTGCGCGGCGGGATCGGCGACAGGAACCACTTGCTGTAGATCTTCTCGAGCTCGCCGCTCTTCATCAGGCCCTTGACCGTGTCGTCGACCAGCTTCTTGTAGGCCGGATCGTCCTTCGGGATCATGATCGCGATCGGCTCCTGCGACAGCGATTCGCCGACGATCTTGAACTCCGCCGGGTTCTTCGAGTTGACGATCAGGCCGGCGAGGATGTTGTCGTCCATCACGAACGCGTCGGCACGGCCCGATTCCAGCAGCAGGAAGCTGTCGGCATGGTCCTTGCCGAACAGCTCCTTGAAGTCCACGCCGTTGGCACGCTCGTGCTTGCGCAGCAGTTGCACCGAGGTCGTGCCGGTGGTCGTCGCGACGGTCTTGTCCTTCAGCTGGGCGATCGAGGTGATGCCCGAGTTGGCCTTGACCGCGATGCGCACGTTGGTCACGAAGGTGGTCGGGGCGAACGCGACGTCCTTCTGGCGCGCGGTGCTGTTGGTGGTGGAGCCGCACTCCATGTCGACCGTGCCGTTCTGCACCAGCGGGATCCGGTTCTGCGACGTGACCACCTGGTACTCGACCGGCAGGCTGGGCGCCTTCAGGTTGGCCTTGATCGCGTCGGCGATCTTCTGGCAGACCTCCACGTGGTAGCCGACGTACTTGCCGTCGCCGGTCGTGTAGGCCAGCGGTGCCGACGAGTCGCGCGTGCCGATCACGATCTTGTTGGCAGACTTGATCTTCGCCAGCGTGTCTGCGGCGTGGCCGACGCCGCACGCGAGGACCGCGGCCAGGGCGAGAGCGACTTTCTTCATGGGGTCTCTTTCAAGAGGGTTGAAAATCAAGAAAACGGGATTCTAGGGAGGCCGGACGACAGCCGTTCGCGTACTGGCCGGCGAACAAGGGTTTTGCCCGACGCCGGAGTGGGGTGCGGCCCACCCGGCGTGCAACCTTCATGCCATTCCGGCCTCTCGGGCTTCAAACCTCGAGGCGCACCGGCTGGGTCAGCTTCTCCGGCACCAGCAGCGCGTTCATCTCGGCACGGCTCATGATGCCCAGCGACTCGGCCACCTCGGCGATCGTGCCGCCCTCGCCCCCTTGTTTCGCAAGCGCCGTCTTCGCGATCAGCGCCGCCTTCTCGTAGCCGATGATGGGGTTCAATGCGGTCACCAGCGTGACCGATTCGGCGACCCGCTGCGCGAGCAGCGCGTGGTTCGCCTGGATGCCTTCGACGCAGTTGACCTGCAGCGTGCGGCAGGCCTGCGTCAGGTGCTTCAGGCTCTTGTTCAGCGCGTGGCCCATGATGGGCTCGAACGCATTGAGCTGGAGCTGGCCGGCCTCCGAGGCCATCGTGATCGTCATGTCGTTGCCGATCACCTCGAACGCGACCTGGTTCATCACCTCGGGGATCACCGGGTTCACCTTGCCCGGCATGATCGACGAGCCGGCCTGGCGCGGCGGCAGCTTGATGTCGCCGAAGCCGGCCTGCGGGCCGCTGGAGAGCAGCCGCAGGTCGTTGCAGGTCTTGCTGAGCTTGCAGGCCACGCGCTTGAGCACGCCCGAGAGCTGCACGAACGCGCCGGTGTCCTGCGTCGCCTCGACCAGGTTCTCGGCCATGATCACCGGCACGCCGCTGACCTGGGC
>DATCSE010000353.1:0-5406 GCA_036568605.1 Burkholderiaceae bacterium
GGCGTTTCGGGGGCCGGCGCGGCGGCGATCTCAGTGCTCATGATTCGTGTCTCCGACGCTGCCCAACTGCGGCGGCGCGTCCATGCCGTCATGCGAGCCGGCCTTCATGATGGCCCGCATGATCCGTTCCTGCGACGCCTCGGCCGCAGGGAACTCGCCGACGAAGCGGCCTTCGTTCATCACGTAGATGCGATCGCACAGCTCGCCGAGGAAGGGCGCTCGATCCTGCTGATCTCATCCGAGATGCCGGAGCTGCTGGGGTTGTGCGACCGTCTCTATGTGATGAACGAAGGCGAGTTCGTCGCCGAATTCGACGCCGCCGAGGCGTCGCAGCAGAAGATCATGCATGCGATCGTGAACGCAGGACAACATGAGCTCAGTGCCTGACATCGAAGCCGGCCCGCGTGTCGGCAGCACCGCGCCGCGGCAGAGCGCGGCCCATTTCCTGAAGCAGAACCTGCGCGAGTACGGCATGCTGCTGTCGCTCGTCGCGATCATGGTCTTCTTCCAGATCATGACCGACGGCACGCTGCTGCAGCCGCTGAACCTGACCAACCTGGTGCTGCAGAACAGTTACATCGTCATCATGGCGCTGGGGATGCTGCTGGTCATCGTCTCCGGCCACATCGACCTGTCGGTGGGCTCGGTGTGCGGCTTCATCGGCGCGCTCGCGGCGGTGCTGATGGTCGAGCACGGCTGGCATTTCGTGCCCGCCACGCTGGTCTGCCTGGCGGTCGGCGCGGCGATCGGCGCGGCGCAGGGCTGGTTCGTCGCGTACTTCAAGATCCCGTCGTTCATCGTCACGCTGGCGGGCATGCTGGTCTTCAAGGGCCTGGCGCTCGCGCTGCTGCAAGGCCAGTCGCTGGGGCCGTTCTCGCCGGAGTTCCAGAAGCTCAGCTCGGGCTTCATCCCCGATCCGCTGCAAGGCGGCGACCTGCGTCTGACCTCGCTGCTGCTGGGCGCCGCGGTGGCGTTGGCGATGGTCGCGTTCGCGTGGCGCGAGCGCATGCACCACGTGCGCCATGGCATGGACGTCGAGCCCGGCGTGCTGTTCATCGTGCGCAATGCCGCGTTCGCCGCGATCCTCATCGGCCTGAGCTGGCTGATGGCCTCGTACCGCGGCCTGCCGAACGTTCTGATCGTGATGCTGGTGCTGATGGTCGGCTACGACTTCGTGACCACGCGCATGACGCTGGGCCGGCGCCTCTACGCGCTGGGCGGCAACGAGAAGGCGGCGCGGCTCTCCGGCATCAAGACCGAGCGGCTGGCTTTCCTGACCTTCGTCAACATGGGCGTGCTGGCCGCGCTGGCCGGCCTGGTGTTCGCGGCGCGGCTGAACACCGCCACGCCGAAGGCGGGCCTGGGCTTCGAGCTGGACGTGATCGCCGCATGCTTCATCGGCGGCGCTTCGGCTTCCGGCGGCGTCGGCCGCGTGATGGGCGCGGTGATCGGTGCGTTCGTGATGGGCGTGATGAACAACGGCATGTCCATCCTCGGCATCGGCATCGACTACCAGCAGGTCATCAAGGGACTGGTGCTGCTCGCCGCCGTCTGTGTCGATGTCTACAACAAGAACAAGTGAATAGGCCCACCCCCGTAGCGCCTTCGGCGCTCCCCCTCAAGGGGGCGACACCAGCGGACCGGCAAAGCCGGATCCGCGGTGTCCGCTGGGTTGCGCTGGTGGCGCGCACAGAATGCCGCGCTTCGTCGGCCGTGGAGAACTGAGTGCCCGCCGCACCCGCACTCGAACTCACCGGCATCACGAAGCGCTTCTTCGGCGTGCAGGCGCTGAAGGACGTGAACCTGTGCCTGCGCGCCGGCGAAGTGCATGCGCTGATGGGACAGAACGGCGCCGGCAAGTCGACGCTGATCAAGGTGCTGACCGGCGTGTACCCGGCCGATGCCGGGCGCATGCAGCTCGCCGGGCAGGAGATCCGGCCCGCGTCGCCGAAGCAGGCGCAGGCGCTGGGCCTGAGCACGGTGTACCAGGAAGTCAACCTGTGCCCGAACCTGTCGGTCGCCGAGAACATCTACGCCGGCCGATACCCGCGCCGCGGCGCCGCCGGCGCGTGGCGCATCGACTGGCCGCGCCTGGAGCGCGAGTCGCGTGCGCTGCTGGCCCGGCTGAACCTGGACATCGACGTCACGCGGCTGCTCGCGAGCTACCCGGTCGCGGTGCAGCAGATGGTCGCAATCGCGCGGGCGCTGCTCGGCAGCCCGCATGTGCTGATCCTCGACGAGCCGACCTCCAGCCTCGACGACGACGAGGTGCAGCGTCTGTTCGACGTGCTGCGCCAGCTGCGCGCCGACGGGCTGGCGATCCTGTTCGTCACGCACTTCCTCGACGAGGTCTACGAGATCGCCGATCGCATCACGGTGCTGCGCAACGGCCAGCTTGTCGGCGAGTACCTGACCCGCGATCTGAACGCCTCGGCGCTGGTCTCCGCGATGATAGGCCGCGAGTTCGTCGCGCATGCCGCGGCGCAGCGCGGCGGCACCGCCAAGCATGAAGACGTGCCGCTGCTCGCGGCGAGCGGCCTCGCACGGCGCGGCCAGCTCGCGCCGGTCGACATCGAGCTGCACGCCGGCGAGGTGCTGGGCCTCGCGGGGCTGCTCGGGTCCGGGCGCACCGAGCTCGCGCGGCTGCTGTTCGGACTGGACCATGCCGATGCCGGCGAGCTGCGGCTGCGCGGCCAGCCGCTGACGCTCGCGTCGCCGGCGCAGGCCGTGCGCCATGGCCTGGCGATGTGCCCCGAAGATCGCAAGGCCGAGGGCGTGGTGGCCGAGCTGTCGATCCGCGAGAACATCGCGCTTGCGTTGCAGTCGCGCATGGGCCTGTGGCGCAGCCTCGACCGGCGACGCCAGCAGCAGATCGCCGAGCACTTCATCGCGCGCCTGGGCATCAAGGCTCACGACGCCGACATGCCGATGGGCCAGCTCTCCGGCGGCAACCAGCAGAAGGCGCTGCTCGCGCGCTGGCTGGCCACCGATCCCAAGCTGCTGATCCTCGACGAGCCGACCCGCGGCATCGATGTCGCGGCCAAGCAGGAGATCATGGACGAGATCCTCGCGTTGGCCCGCGACGGCCTGTCGGTGCTGTTCATCTCGGCCGAGCTGGACGAGGTCGCGCGCGTCTCCGACCGCATCGCGGTGATGCGCGAACGGCGCAAGGCCGGCGAGCTGCCGGGCGGCAGCGACGAGCAGACGATCTGCGCGGTGATCGCAGGGGCCGCAGCATGAGCCGTATCGCGGGGCATCGTCTGTTCTGGCCGTGCGTCACGCTCGCCGTGCTGCTCGCGGTCAACGCCGCCTTCAACCCGGGACTGTGGCACCTGCAGTGGCGCGACGGGCACCTGTACGGCAGCCTGATCGACATCCTGAACCGCGCGGCGCCGCTGGCCATCGTCTCGCTGGGCATGACGCTGGTGATCGCGACGCGTGGCATCGACATCTCGGTCGGCGCGGTGGTCGCGATCAGTGCGGCGGTCGCGGCGCTGATGATCGGCGGCCAGCTGGTCGTGAAGGACGGCGCGCAGACCTATGTGAGCCGCTTCCCGATGTGGCTGGCGCTGGCCGGCGCGCTGGGCATCGCGCTGCTCGCGGGGTTGTGGAACGGCCTGCTGGTCGCCGGCGTGGGCATGCAGCCCATCATCGCGACGCTGATCCTGATGGTGGCCGGGCGCGGCATCGCGCAGCTGATCACCGGCGGGCAGATCATCACGGTCTACTACGCGCCGTACTTCTTCCTCGGCAGCGGCTTCCTGCTCGGTCTGCCGTTCTCGCTGTTCATCGTCGCCGCGTTGTGGCTCGCGCTGCAGCTCGCGTTGACGCGCACCGCGCTCGGGTTGTTCATCCAGGCGATCGGCATCAACCCGGCCGCGGCGCGCATGGCCGGCGTGCCGCAGCGGGCGATCAGCGTCTGCGTCTATGTGCTGTGCGGCTTCGCCGCGGGCCTCGCCGGTCTGCTGATCAGCTCCAACGTGAAGAGCGCCGACGGCAACAACGCCGGCCTGCTGATGGAGCTGGACGCGATCCTCGCGGTGACGCTGGGCGGCACCTTGCTGACCGGCGGGCGCTTCAGCCTCGCCGGCAGCGTGCTGGGCGCGCTGATCATCCAGACGCTGACCTCGACGATCTACTCGATCGGCGTGCCGCCGGAGGTCAACCTGGTCGTCAAGGCGTCGGTGGTGTTCGTCGTGATGCTGCTGCAGTCGGCCGAGTTCCGCGCGCAGTTGCGCGGTTTGGTGTTCCGCCGGGTGGTCACTTCATGAGCCTCTTCCCCTCACCCCTGGCCCTCTCCCGCAAGCGGGAGAGGGAGGCGATCGTATCGGCTTGCTCCCTCTCCCGCTTGCGGGAGAGGGTTGGGGTGAGGGTAGTTCAGTGAGCACGCCGATGAGTTTGCCGCTTGGCGAGGCCGTGCCGCGCTCGGCCGCTCCCGGCCGCTGGCGCCTGCAGGCGCGGCACCTGCCGCTCGCGGTGACCGTCGCGCTGTTCGTGCTGATGGCCGGCTACGGCTCGCTGGCCTACACCGGCTTCTTCTCGGCGCAGGTGTTCCTGAACCTGCTGATCGACAACGCGTTCCTCGTGATCGTCGCGGTCGGCATGACGTTCGTGATCCTCAGCGGCGGCATCGACCTGTCGGTGGGCTCGGTGATCGCGCTGACCACGATGGTCAGCGCCGCGCTGGTCGAGCGCGCTCACTGGCACGTGGCGGCGATCGTCCCGCTGGTGCTCGTGATGGGCACGCTGTTCGGCGCGCTGCAGGGCGTGCTGATCCAGCGCTTCCGCCTGCAGCCGTTCATCGTCACGCTGGCCGGCATGTTCCTCGCGCGCGGCCTGTGCTACCTGATCAGCATCGACTCGATCAGCATCGCCGACGAGGCCTACACGGCGCTGTCGCAGGCGCGGCTGACGCTGTGGGACGGCGCCTCGATCTCGATCGGCGCGATCGTCGCGCTGGCGGTCGTCGCGGCCGGGCTGTACCTCGCGCACGCCACCGAGTTCGGCCGCACGGTCTATGCGATCGGCGGCAACGAACATTCGGCGCTGCTGATGGGGCTGCCGGTCGCGCGCACCAAGGTGCTGGTGTATGGCTTGAGCGGCCTGTGCTCGGCGCTCGCGGGCGTCGTCTTCACGCTGTACATGCTGTCCGGCTACGGCCTGCATGCGACGGGCCTGGAGCTCGATGCCATCGCCGCCGTGGTCATCGGCGGCACCTTGCTTTCCGGTGGCGTCGGCTACGTCGCCGGCACGCTGTTCGGCGTGCTGATCCTCGGCATCATCCAGACCCTCATCAGCTTCGACGGCACGCTGAGCTCGTGGTGGACGCGCATCGGCGTGGGGGCACTGCTGTTCGTGTTCTGTCTCTTACAGCGTGTATTCGAAGTGCGCCGCCGCTCCTGAACG
>DATCSE010000354.1:0-2040 GCA_036568605.1 Burkholderiaceae bacterium
CTGATGGCCGCGTGGAAGCTCGCGCCCGCGCTGGGCGCCGGCAACTGCGTGGTGCTGAAGCCGGCCGAGTCGACCCCGATCAGCATCCTCGTGATGGCCGAGCTGATCGCCGACCTGCTGCCGCCGGGCGTGCTGAACATCGTCAACGGCTACGGCCGCGAAGCCGGCATGCCGCTGGCCAGCAGCAAGCGCATCGCGAAGGTCGCGTTCACCGGCTCGACCGCCACGGGCCGCGTGATCGCCCAGGCGGCCGCAGGCAACCTGATCCCGGCGACGCTGGAGCTGGGCGGCAAGTCGCCCAACATCTTCTTCGAGGACATCACCGCGGCCGACGACGCGCTGCTCGACAAGGCGATCGAGGGCCTGGTGCTGTTCGCGTTCAACCAGGGCGAGGTGTGTACGTGCCCGTCGCGCGCGCTGATCCAGGAATCGATCTACGACAAGTTCATCGAGCGCGCGCTCGCGCGCGTCAAGGCGATCAAGCAGGGCAACCCGCTGGACACCGAGACGATGATGGGCGCGCAGGCCTCGGCGATGCAGATGGACAAGATCCTCTCGTACATGGACGTGGGCCGCTCCGAGGGCGCGAAGTGCCTGATCGGCGGCGCGCGTGCCGAGCTCGGCGGCGATCTCGCGGGCGGCTACTACATCCAGCCGACGCTGTTCAAGGGCGACAACAGCATGCGCATCTTCCGCGAGGAGATCTTCGGGCCCGTGCTGGGCGTGACGACCTTCAGGAACGAGGCCGAGGCGCTGGCCATCGCCAACGACACGCCGTACGGCCTGGGCGCCGGCGTCTGGACGCGCGACGGCAACCGCGCCTATCGCTTCGGCCGCGAGATCAAGGCCGGCCGCGTCTGGACCAACTGCTACCACGCCTACCCGGCGCACGCGACGTTCGGCGGCTACAAGGAATCGGGCATCGGTCGCGAGACCCACAAGATGATGCTCGACCACTACCAGCAGACCAAGAACCTGCTGGTCAGCTACAGCCCGAACAAGCTCGGGTTCTTCTAAGACTCGTCCCCATCACGCGCGCCAGGGGCGGCCCGCCGGGCCGTCCCGTGCTCGACCTTTGCCCGCATTCGAGGAGACACCATGCAGCCCAGGCTCCTGACCGTTCTCATCTCCACCGCCCTGGCATCGATCACGGCCGATGCCGCCGTCACCGACCAGATGCTCCAGGCCGAAGCCACCGCCACAGGCAACGTGCTGACCTGGGGCATCAACACCCAAGGCCAGCGCTACTCGCCGCTCAAGCAGGTCAACACCGCCAACGTCGCGAAGCTCGCGCCGGTGTGGGCGTTCTCGTTCGGCGGCGAGAAGCAGCGCGGGCAGGAAGCGCAGCCGCTGGTCCACAACGGCAAGATGTTCGTCACCGCGTCCTACTCGCGGCTGTTCGCGCTCGACGCGATCACCGGCAAGAAGCTGTGGAAGTACGAGCACCGCCTGCCCGAAGGCATCATGCCGTGCTGCGACGTCGTCAATCGCGGTGCCGCGCTGTACGACAACCTGGTGATCTTCGCGACGCTGGATGCCCAGCTCGTCGCGCTCGAGCAGGACAGCGGCAACGTCGTGTGGAAGGAGAAGATCGAAGACTACAAGGCCGGCTACTCGGCGACCGCGGCGCCCATCATCGCGAACGGCCTGGTGCTCACCGGCGTGTCGGGCGGCGAGTTCGGCGTGGTCGGCCGGGTCGACGCGCGCAATGCGAAGACCGGGCAACTCGTCTGGTCCCGGCCGACTGTCGAGGGCCACATGGGCTACACCTACGACCCCGACGGCAACCCGAAGGAGAACGGCCTCTCGGGCACGCCAAACCAGACCTGGCCCGGCGACCTGTGGAAGACCGGCGGCGCGGCCACCTGGCTGGGCGGCACCTACGACAGCAAGACCGGTCTCGCGTACTTCGGCACCGGCAACCCGGCGCCGTGGAACAGCCATCTGCGCAAGGGCGACAACCTGTACTCGTGCTCGACCGTCGCGATCGACGTGAAGACCGGGCAGATCAAGTGGCACTACCAGAACACGCCGAACGAC
>DATCSE010000355.1:0-6007 GCA_036568605.1 Burkholderiaceae bacterium
CCCGCCGCAGCTTTCGCCGGGGCGGGTCAGGTGGGAGGTGCTGCGCTGAATCGGCCGCACCAACGAAAAATCCGCCCGAGGCTTGCACCTGAGGCGGATCGTTATGTCAGGACGGGACGCGTCTCGACAATAGCAAAATTCTAGGTTAAGTGGTGCCGGGAGGTCAAGGTAGGTTCAACGAAGACCGGAGGGAAGTTTCATACTTTCTTCATACCAAAGAAAAAGGGTTAGCGGCTCCTAACCTGCTAACCCTTGTTGTTCCTACCGAATTTGGTAGGCGCGATTGGACTCGAACCAACGACCCCCACCATGTCAAGGTGGTGCTCTAACCAGCTGAGCTACGCGCCTGCGAAGCCACGCAGTATAGCAGGCTCGGCGACCCCGTCCCAGCGGGCTGACGGCTCGTCTATTTGCGCCGCACGCTGCGCACCCCGCCGATGTGCCCGACCAGCCCCAGCACGTGCGTCAAGCGCGCCGAGTCAGCGACCTCGATCGTGAAGGTCATCCACGCAGTGCCGCCGGCGCCGTCCTTGACGGTCTGCGTCTTCACGCCGCTGACGTTCATCTTCTCTTTCGCGAACAGCTCGGTGATGTCACGCAGCAGGCCTTGACGATCGGCCGCTTCGACCATCACGTCGACCGGGTACAGCGCCTGGCCGTCGCCGCGCGGCGCGCCCCACTCGACCGGGATCACGCGCTCCGGCGAACGCTCCGCCATCTGGCGGAAGTTGCTGCAGCCGGCGCGATGCACCGCGACGCCCTTGCCGCGCGTGACGTAGCCGCCGATGGCGTCCGGCGGCGCCGGACGGCAGCAGCGCGCGAGCATCGTCATCAGGGACTCGACGCCGACCACCAGCACACCGCCCTTGGGTGGCCGCGCCTCGCCGATGTCGTCGGCGCGGCGCAGCGCGATCACCTCGTCGGGCGTCGGCACCGGTTCGGCCGGGCGCAGCAAGGTCTCGATGTTGCGCAGCGAGTATTCGTCCTTGCCGACCACCTCGAACAGCGCGTCGGCTTGGCGAAACCCCAACTGCTGCGCGAGGTCGTCGAGCTTGATCGCCGTCTTGCCTTCGCGCTGCAGCAGCTTCTCGACCGCCTCGCGGCCGCGCGCGATGGTCTCCTTCTGCTGCTGCGCGTTGAACCACGCACGCACCTTGGCCTTCGAGCGATGGCTCTTCAGATAGCCGAGCTCGGCGTTGAGCCAATCGAGCGACGGACCGCCCTCCTTCACGGTGCTGATCTCGACGGTCTGGCCGCTCTGCAGCGCGGTGTTCAGCGGCACCATCGCGCCGTCGACCTTCGCGCCGCGGCAGCGGTGGCCCAGGTCGGTGTGCACCGTGTAGGCGAAGTCGATCGGCGTCGCGCCTGCCGGCAGCTCGACGATCGCGGCCTGCGGCGTGAACACGTAGATGCGGTCGTCGACCGGCGCGGCGCCGCCGCCGCCAGGCGCCTGCTCGACGTACTCGCGCTCCCACGCGAGCAGCTGGCGCAGCACCGCCTTGCGCGCCTCGGCCACTTGGGCATCGAACTCGCTGCCGGCGCTGACGCCCGCGTAGCCGCGCGCGCCCGCCTCCTTGTAGGCCCAGTGCGCGGCGACGCCGTGCTCGGCATGCTCGTGCATCGCACGGGTGCGGATCTGCACCTCGACCGTCCGCCCGTCGGCATCGAGCACGACCGTGTGCAGCGACTGGTAGCCGTTCGGCTTCGGCCGCTCGATGTAGTCGTCGAACTCGCCGGCCACCGGTCGGAAGCGTTCGTGCACGCGGCCCAGCACCGCGTAGCAGCTCGCCACGTCGGGCACGATCACGCGCACCGCGCGCACGTCCAGCACCTGCTCGAACGCGAGGTGCTTGCCCTGCATCTTCTTCCAGATGCTGTACAGGTGCTTGGGCCGGCCGTGGACCTCGGCGCGCAACTGGTGCGCCGCGAGATCGACCGCCAGCTCGCGCGCGAACGCCTCGACCCGCTGCTCGCGCTCGACGCGGCGCTCGTCCAGCAGCTGCGCGATGCGGCGGTATTGCTCGGGCTCGAGGAAGCGGAACGCGAGGTCCTCGAGCTCCCACTTGATCTGCCAGATGCCGAGCCGGTTCGCGAGCGGCGCGAACACCTGCTGCGACTCGACCGCGACCGGCGCCGGGCATGCGATCTTGTGCGCCGCGAAGAAGCGCAAGGTCTGGAGCCTCGAGGCAAGCCGCAGCAGCACGACGCGCAGGTCGCGCGAGAACGCGAGCAGCATCTTGCGCACGCGCTCGGTCTGCTGCGCGCGCTGCTCCTGCGCTTCCTGCAGCGATTGCGCGCGCCCGAACTGCGCCTCGCGCGCCGCGCGCTGGATCTGCACCAGCTTGCGCGTGTTGACGACCAGGCTCGCGTACGACGGCCCGAACGCCTTGTGCACGACATCCTCGGGCTTGTTCAGGTAGTCGCCGGCATAGACGAGGTACGCGGCCGCGCGCAGCGGCGGCGCCGCGCCTATCCCTTGCAGGATCACGGCCACCGCGTCGGCATGCGCGAGCGCGTCCTCGCCGGTGTCCAGCATCTGCCCGGCCAGCAGCGGCTCGGCGAACGCGCGCGCACGCTGCAGCTGTGCAAACTCGGCGGCCGCAACGCTCGCGGCATCCGCGCTGCCCGCCGTGACGGCGGTGTCGTGCTCGTCGAGCAGGTCGACGATGGGCGCGGCGCGTTCGGCCGCGTCCAGTACTCCAGTCTTCATGGCGACAGCAAAAACTCCCGCACGACCGCGAGCTGATCGTCGGCGATCAAGGTCGGCACGTGGCCGATGCCTGCGAACTCGACCAGCCGTGCCTTAGGGCCGCGCTGCGTCATCGCGAGCGCGGTGGAAGGAGTCAGCAGGTCCGACTGCGCGCCGCGCAGCAGCAGCGTCGGGCAGCGGATCGCGTCATAGGCCTGCCACAGCGCCGCCTCGCCGAGCGCCGCGGTCTGCGGCGTGATCGATGCAAACGGCACCGCGATGGCCGGGTCGTAGTGCAGCTTGAATCCGCCCTCGCCGTCGGGCTTGAGCATGGGGCGGGTCAATTCGAGCCACTGCTCGCGGGTGTGCGGGCCGAAGCTTTGCGAGATGCTCCACAGGTAGTCGGCCGCTTCGTCCAGCGTCTTCCAGCGGAGCGGCTGGCCGAGGTAGGTGCCGATGCGCAACAGGCCCTCGACGCTGATCGCGGGGCCGACATCGTTGAGCACCAGTTTCTGGATCGGCGTCTTGGGCAGCGAGGCCAGGCTCAGTCCGATCAGCCCGCCCATCGACGTGCCGATCCAATGCACGCTCGTTGTGTTCAGGCGCGCAAGCAGCGTGACCATGTCGGCCAGGTAGGCGGGGATCTGGTAGCCGGCCGGATCCGCGAGCCAATCGGACTGGCCGCGCCCGACCACGTCGGGGCAGACGACCCGGTAGTGCCCGCGCAGCGAGCGCGCAAGCACGTCGAAGTCGCGGCCCTGGCGGGCCAGGCCATGCACGCAGACCAGTACGCGATCGTTCGCCGGATCGCCCCACTCCCAATACGCCATGCGGTGCAGCCCGCGGCTGCCCAGGCATTGCACGTGGTTCAGGCGCGGCTCGTCGGTGGTGGTCATGGTGGCGGATGTCGTCTTGGTGATCGACCATCGTAAGCCACGAATCTGGAAGCGGCAGCGCCGAGCTCAATGCCCGGACGTCCGTTCGGGCTGAACTTGTCGACGCGTCGGCACCAGCGCTTCGACAGGCTCAGCGCGAACGGGAGGGGCACTCGGCCGTTCGGGCTGAGGTTGTCGAAGCCGTGTCCCGCGGCGGCACCAGCGCTTCGACAAGCTCAGCGCGAACGGGATGGGCGCTCGGCCGTTCGGGCTGAGCTTGTCGAAGCCGTGTCCCGCGGCGGCAGCAGCGCTTCGACAAGCTCAGCGCGAACGGGGCCGGGGCTGGTACAAACGGGCTGGGTGCAACCAGATTGGTTCGCGCGGCTACTTCGTCATCTGCACCGTCCCCGACACCGTCACCATCACATTGCCCTTGCCCGGCTCGACCGGCAGCGCCGCGTCCGACGACGCCGACATCGCGTTGACCGACATCCGCGCCATCGGCCGGACCGGCGGCACGTCGTTGCTCTGCACATTGACCTCGCGCAGCGTGTAGGCGGCGTAGCCGAACTGCTTCGCGTAGTCGGCGGCCTTCGCGCGGTAGCGCGCGATCGCCTGCGCGGCGACCTCGCTTTCGGTCTTCTCGCGCAGCTCGCGCGAGATGTTGTAGGCAACGCCGGCAATCGTCAGCGTCGTGATGCGCCCGGTGAGCTGGCCGATCGCCGGCATGTCGCGGCCTTCGACGACCAGCTCGGCACTGCCCTGCCAGCCGTTGATCTGGCCCTTGTTCGTGTAGCGCGGCTGGAGCTGGAAGTTGCCGGTCTGCACGTCGAGCTGACCCGGCCGCACGCTCTTCTTCGCTTCGGCGAGCGCCGCGTCCAGCGCCTGCTTCAGCTGCGTCTGCACCGCGGCCGCGTCGGTGCCGTCCTTGGTGGTCGACAGCGTGATCGTCAGCAGGTCCTTCGTGACCTCGGCGGTCGCGCTGGTGGTCAGGTGAACGACGCCTTGCGGGGGCGGCGGCGCATCGGCCAGCGCCGCGTTGCTGGCGGCCGCGGCGAGCGTGGCGGCGACGAGGATTCGAGTTGTTCTGTGCGACATCGAGCAAATTCCTTTCGGGCGGAAGTGACGCGGAACCGGCAGTGCCTCAGCCGCCGCGATCCACGCGGGCTTATACGCGGCACCGCGTTTTCAGGGGTGAAACGCCCCTGGCGGCGGAGTTGTAACAGGTGGTCAGGGGTACCGAAAACGCGCTCCAAACCTGCGCAAAATCGGCTCTGTTACAAGTTTGGAGTTGCCCATGAGTGCCGTACCCGCCAACCAGCGACCCGATCGGGTCGTCGTCGTCGACGATGACGCGCGCATCCGCGATCTGCTGCGCCGCTACCTGACGCAGGAAGGTTTCGAAGTCCTGCTGGCCGAAGACGCGAAGGCGCTGAACCGCCTGCTGACCCGCGAGACCGTGCACCTGATCGTGCTGGACCTGATGCTGCCGGGCGAGGACGGCCTGTCGATCTGCCGCCGCCTGCGCGCCGCAAACGACCTGACGCCCATCATCATGCTGACCGCGAAGGTCGAGGACGTGGACCGCATCGTCGGCCTCGAAGTCGGCGCCGACGACTACCTGCCCAAGCCGTTCAACCCGCGCGAGCTGCTCGCCCGCATCCACGCGGTGCTGCGCCGCCGTCCGACGTTGGAGGCGCCCGGTGCCCCGGCGCTGGACGCGCAGACCGTGACCTTCGGTCCGTTCGAGTTCGACCTCGCGCTGCGCCGCCTCTCGAAGGAAGGCGAGCAGATCGCGCTGACCACCGGCGAGTTCTCGATGCTGAAGGCGCTGGTGCGGCATCCGCGCCAGCCGCTGTCGCGCGACAAGCTCGCGCAGCTCGCCCGCGGCCGCGAGTTCGAGCCGTTCGACCGCAGCCTCGATGTGCAGATCTCGCGCCTGCGCAAGATGATCGAGCCCGATCCGGCGCAGCCGCGCTACATCCAGACGGTCTGGGGCGTGGGCTACGTGTTCGTGCCGGACGGCGCAAGTTGAACCCGATGGGGTGGGTTCGATCGTCCCGCTCGAACCCACGGCGTCGACGGACGGCTCCTTGCGAGGAGCCGTTTTTGCGTCTGCTAGATTCGCGGGCGCACTGAACTCCCGGCATCCGATGGCCCGCAACCCGCTCGCGCTGAGCCTGTTCTGGCGTACCTTCTTCCTGTTGGCGCTGCTGCTGGCCAGCGGCGTGTTCGCCTGGGTGCAAACCTTGCGTGCGCTCGAGTTCGAGCCGCGTGCGGTGCAGGCTGCGCAGCAGACCGCCGGGCTCGTGAACCTGGCGCGCGCCGCGCTGAACTCGACCGACGGCATCAACCGGGTCGCGCTGATCAAGGGCCTGTCGAACCAGCAGTCGCTGAAGCTCTCGCCGCGCGAACCCAAGGACAAGTGGGAGCCGTACGAGAC
>DATCSE010000356.1:0-4691 GCA_036568605.1 Burkholderiaceae bacterium
GTGCCTGCACCGCCTGGAGCAGGCGCGCCGCGACGCGACCTTGCCCGACCGGTTCGCCGTGCGCGCGCTCGCGCGCATCGAGCAATGGGCGCAGGCCACCGTGAGCGGCGATCTCGCCGAGCTGTCGGGACTGGACGAACGCTCGCCCGTGATCCCGCTCGTCACGTCCACGCGCGACAACTGTCTGGGCAGAGAGTGCCCGCAGTATTCGCGCTGTCACGTGATGAAGGCGCGCCGCGATGCAATGGGCGCCGACCTCGTCGTGGTGAACCACCATCTCTTCTTCGCCGACATGGCGCTGCGCGACACCGGCGTCGCCGAGCTGCTGCCCAGCGTCGAGGTCGCGCTGTTCGACGAGGCGCACCAGCTCGCCGAGGCCGGCGTGCAGTTCCTCGGCACGACGCTGTCGAGCAGCCAGTTGATCGACTTCGCGCGCGACATGCTGGGCGCCGGCCTGCAGCAGGCGCGCGGCCTGGCGCCGTGGCAGGAGGTCCAGGCCGCATGCGACCGCGCGGCGCGCGAGCTGCGCCTTGCCGCCGCGGGATCGCTGCGGGATCTGCGCGGCACGGTCAAGCTGCGCTGGGCCGAGCGCGCCGCGCGCGAGGACTTCCGCGCCGCATTGGCCGCGGTTCGCGAGGCCTGCGAAACCGCGGCGCAGGCGGTGCAGACGGTGATCGATGCATCGCCCGACTTTGCGAAACTCGTCGAGCGGGCGCGTCAGCTGCACAGCCTGGCGCAGCGCTTCGATGTCGAGCCCAACGCCGGCAAGGTCCGCTGGATCGATGTCTCCGCGCACCAGGCACGGCTGGTCGAGTCGCCGCTGGACATACGCGAGGCGCTGCGCGAGCAGATGAACGCGGCACGCAAGGCCTGGGTGTTCACCTCGGCGACGCTGGGCGACGACGAGCGGCTGTCGTGGTTCACCGAATCGGCCGGGCTGTCGGAGGCGCGCGTGCTGCGCCTGGGCAGCCCGTTCGACTATGCACAGCATGCCCGGCTGTACGTGCCGCGCGGCTTTCCGAAGCCGAATGACGCGGCGCATGCGCCGTCGGTCGCGCTGCTCGCGTCCCGATGCGCGCGCGCGCTCGGTGGCCGCACCTTCGTGCTGACGACGACGCTGCGCGCGCTGCAGGCCATAGGCGAGCAGCTGCGCACCGAGTTCGAAACGGCCGGCGATGCGATCCAGGTGCTGGTGCAAGGCCAGATGCCGAAGCGCCAACTGATGCAGCAGTTCCTGTTGCGCAGCGGCGCCGGTGCGGTGCTGGTCGGCTCGCAGACCTTCTGGGAAGGCATCGACGTGCCGGGCGACGCGCTGCAATGCGTGCTGATCGACAAGCTGCCGTTCCCGCCGCCGAACGATCCGCTGGTCGAGGCGCGGGTCAAGCGCCTCGAAAGCGAAGGCCGCAATGCGTTCGCCGACTACTTCGTCGCCGAGGCCGCCGTGTCCCTGAAGCAGGGGGCCGGGCGGTTGATCCGCAGCGAGACCGATCGCGGGCTGCTGGTCGTCTGCGACTCGCGGATGGCCGGGATGAACTACGGCAAGCGCTTGCGCGAGGCGTTGCCGCCGATGACGGCGGTGGCGAATGAAGCGGAGGCGCTGGCGTGGCTGGGTGAGCTGAGGGCTGAAGCCTTGCCGTTCTAGCCCTTTTCAGGCCTGAGCCCCGTTCGGGCTGAGGATCGAAGCCGGCGTGCGCTTCGATACCTCAGCGCGAACGGAGGGCGGCCGACGCTCCGTCGACGCCGGTGCTCGTCACCAGAACTGCCACCAAGCGCTCTTCTTCGTCCCCAGCCCTTCGGTCTTGATCGTCGAGTTCGGGAAGCTTGCCTTCAGCACGCGCTCGGCATCGTCGCGCAGATCGTTCAGTCCGAGCTTGTCGTAGCTCGCAGCCATGATGTAGAGCGCTTCCTCGGCCGACGGCGTGGTCTGGAATTCGACGACCACCTGCTGCGCGCGGTTCGCGGCGGCGACATACGCGCCGCGCCGGTAGTAGTAGCGCGCGACATGCACCTCGTAGCCGGCGAGCGAGTTGACGATGTAGTTCATCCGCGCGCGCGCGTCTTCGGCGTAGATCGACTGCGGGTACAGGTCGACGAGCTGCTTGAACGACTGGTACGCATCGCGCGACGCCTGCTGGTCGCGCTCGGACAGATCCTGCCGCGTGAAGCTGCTCAGGAAGCCGACGTTGTCGTTGAAGTTGATGATGCCTTGCAGGTAGTACGCGTAGTCGATCGCGGCGCTGGTCGGATGCAGCTTGATGAAGCGCTCGAGCGTCGACAGGGCCTGCGCCTTTTCGCCGCCCTTGTAGAGCATGTAGGCGCGCTCGATCTGCGCCTGCTGCGCGAGAACGGTTCCCGAGGCGCGCCCCTCGAGCCGTTCGTACAGCTTGCTGGCGCGTTCGTAGTTGCCTTGCGCGGCCTCTTCCTTGGCCTCTGAATACAATCGCTCCGGACCCCATTGCGACTCGGGCGTCTTCGGCGTCGAGCCGCATCCCGAGAGCATGGCCGAGACCAGCAGGAGCGTCACCGCCGACGCGGCGAGTGCGCCGCGGCCCCACACCGAAGATTGCACAGACAGTTGATTCATGGGCCTACGGTTCGTCGGGATCGCGCAGCTTGCACCGCGCATCCCCTGCAGAAAATCGATCCGCGATTATAGGGACGCGACAGATGGCCAGGCCTCCGGGCGACCCTGAGGAAACAGGCGCCGGCGCAGGTCTCGACACCAGTGTCGCGGCCGATGCCATTGCTGAGGCCGAAGCCGGCGAATACGAGGTCGAGCGGCGCCGCCTGCTCGTCCCGTCGGAACTGCACGGCCAGCGTCTGGACAAGGTGTTGGCCGCGCTGGTGGTCGAGTTCTCGCGCAGCCATCTGCAGGGCTTGATCGCGCGCGGTCACGTGCAGGTCGACGAGCGCGTCGTCGACACGGCATCGCGCAAGGTCGCGGCCGGTCAGGCGCTGCAGATCGAGCTCGTTCCGACCGCGGAGAGCCGCGCGTTTCGCGCCGAAGCGCTGCCGCTGGCGATCGTGTTCGAGGACGAGCATCTGCTGGTCGTCGACAAAGCGGCGGGCATGGTCGTGCATCCGGCTGCAGGGAACTGGTCCGGCACGCTGCTGAATGCGCTGCTCGCGCATCACGCCGGCGCGGCGAGCCTGCCGCGCGCCGGCATCGTGCACCGGCTCGACAAGGACACCTCGGGCCTGATGGTCGTCGCGAAGACACTGCCGGCTTCGACTGCGCTGGTTCGTGCGATCGCGGCGCGCGAGGTGCATCGCGAATACAGGGCGCTCGCGCATGGCTCGGTCGCGCCGGCGAGCTTCAGCGTCGAAGCGGCGATCGGGCGCGATCCGCAATCGCGCGTGCGCATGGCCGTGCTGGCGTCGGGCAAGCCGGCGCGGACCGACGTGCAGGTGCTTGCCGCCGGCGAGGATGGCGATGTCGCCGTCAGCGCGTTGCGCTGCGTGTTGCACACCGGACGCACGCATCAGATCCGCGTGCACCTGGCGTCGCGCGGCCATCCGCTGGTGGCCGATGCGCTGTACGGCGGTCGGCCGGCGCTGGGCCTGCAACGCCAGGCACTGCATGCCGCACGCCTCGCGCTCGCACATCCGATCACGCGACAACCGCTGACATTCGAGGCGCCGCCACCCCGTGATTTCGAAAACGCCTGGCAACAGGTCTGCCGGGGGAGTGGATAGCCCTGACCCCAACGCAAGGTCGGGTTGGGTACAATCACGCAAATCCTTCCCGGCATGGCCCATAGGCGAAAGGCGCCCTGATCGGCGCCCGGTGCACCTGGGCGGTGTGCGCGGTGAAGTGAGTTGCACCCGAGCGTGCCTGAATGCGTGCCCGACGCGAGAAGCGCCGGCCACTCCACCTCCGCGAACCATGTCGCCCGCTGCGCCGAAGCGCGGTCACACGGTCGAGGCACACGCAGGTGTCGATGACGAGCCGCACAGCCCCCGGGCCTGCCCGATGACGAAGTTGTGAACGAAGTCCATGAATAGCCAGGATGCAAAGCGCGTCCTCGAGACGGCGTTGATCTGCGCCAGCCAGCCGCTGCCCCTGCGCGACATGCGCGTGCTGTTCGCCGACGAGCTCGGCCCGGACACCCTGCGCTCGCTGCTCGATGAGCTGACGCGCGAGTGGGAAGGCCGCGGCGTCGAACTGGTTTCGCTGGCGAGCGGCTGGCGGCTGCAAAGCCGTCCCGAGATGCGCGAATACCTCGACCGCCTGAATCCCGAGAAGCCGCCGAAGTACTCGCGCGCGGTGCTCGAGACGCTGGCGATCATCGCGTACCGCCAGCCGGTGACCCGCGGCGACATCGAGGAGATTCGCGGCGTCATGGTCGCCAGCCAGATCCTCAAGCAGCTCGAGGACCGCGGCTGGGTCGAAGCGATCGGCTATCGCGAGTCGCCGGGTCGCCCGGCGCTGTTCGCGACGACGAAGCAGTTTCTCGACGACCTCGGCCTTGCGAGCCTCGAGCAGCTTCCGCTGCTGGACACCGCGGGCCTGGGCAACGGGCTGGCCGGCAACGCCACGATTGCGCAAGCGCTCGGCGAGCAGCAGGCCAGCCTGCTCGATGCGCAGAGCTCGCTGGCGCTCGACGGCGCGGCCGCCGAGCCGGCTGAAGCGATGGTCGCGCCCGCTGCTGAAGCGGTGGCCGAGCTCTCTCCTGAAGCGGTGGAAACGG
>DATCSE010000357.1:0-4080 GCA_036568605.1 Burkholderiaceae bacterium
GGGCTGCGTGTTCTCGACGACCACGCCGATGCCGGTGGAGATGACGGGCGCATCGTCGGTGCCGGCGATGCTGACCGTGACCTGCGTCGTCGTCCCGTCGACGCTCTGCACCGCGAACGTCTCGTTCGGCAGCGTCTGGCCCTGGCCCAGCGCCTGGACCGCCGGGTCGGCGTTGTTCAACGCATAGGTCCAGTGGCCGGCTGCGTCGATGCTGAATGTGCCGTGTGCGCCGGCGGTGTTCGTCTGCACGACGAAGGCGGCTTCGCCGGCATCCGGATCGGCGATGTCGAGCTTGCCGCTGGCCGTCAGCGTCGTGTCCTCGACGGTCGCGCCTTCATTCGTGCCGGTGATGACGGCAGGATCGGCGACCGGGGTCACGTCCAGCGTGATCGTGTTCGGGACCGGGTCGAAGGCGCCGGCGCTGTCTTGCACGCTGAACGTGAACGATGCGTAGGCCGTGCCGTTCGCATCGGCTGCCGGCGTGTAGACGAGTTGCGCGAGGTCGCTGGCCGCGATCACCTGGCCCGCGACGATCGGGCTGCCGTTGAAGCTGAGCGTGCCGGCGGCCGGCAGCGTGTCGATGCGCAGGTTCGCGAAGGCCTGGCCGGCGTCGACGTCGGCGTAGCCGAAGTCCGCTGCAGCAAAGCTGCGGCTCGTGTCTTCCGCGATCACGAGGGTCTGGTCTGCACCCGCGGGCGGCGTGTTCGCGCCGACGTCGACGGTGAGCACGGCAGTCGCGCTGCCGCCCTGGCCGTCGCTGACGGTGTAGTGGATCTCGACGGGACCGGAGACGTTGCTCGCCGGCGTGAAGCTCAGCGTGTTGTCGGCATTGATCGCGACGGTGCCCAGTGCGGGGTTCGCGAGTGTCGCAGCGGTCACGCTCAACGCGTCGCCGTCGAGGTCGTGGTCGTTGCCCAGCACCGTGATGCTCGCGATCGCCGTGTTGATCGGCGTGGCCGCGAGATCGTCGACAGCGACCGGTGCGTCGTTGACCGGCGTGACATCCAGCGTGATGGTGTTCGGAGCGATGTCGAATGCGCCGGCGCTGTCCTGCACGCTGAACGTGAACGTCGCGTAGTGGCTGCCGTGGGCGTCGGCTGCCGGCGTGAACACGAGTTGCGCGAGGTCGCTCGCCGCGACGACTTGGCCGGCAAACACCGGGCTGCTGTTGAACGTCAGCGTCCCGGCGGCGGGCAGCGTGTCGATGCGAACGTTCGCGAACGTCTGGCCGGCGTCGGCATCGCTGAAGCCGAAGTCGGCCGGCGCGAAGCTGCGGCCGGTGTCCTCGGGGAGCGTGAAGGTCGCGTTGGCCGCATCAGGCGGCGTGTTGGCGCCGACGTTGATGGTGACGCTGGCGGTGCTGGTCGCACCCGATGGATCGGCGATCGTGTAGTGGACGACAACGGCGCCGCTGACATTCGGGGCGGGCGTGAACGCGAGCGTGCCGTCGGGATTCACGGCCACGCTGCCGAGCGCGGGGTCGGCGAGCGTCGCGCCGCTGACGGTCAGCGTATCGCCGTCGACATCGCCGTCGTTGGCGAGCACGGCGATCGTCGCCGGCGTGTTGATCGGCGTGGCCGCGAGATCGTCGTGCGCGACCGGCGCGTCGTTGACCGGCGTGACGCTGAAGTTGATCGTGTTCGGCGTCGTGTCGAAGGCGCCGGCGCTGTCCTGCACGCTGAAGCCGAAGCTCGCATACGACGCGCCGTTCGCGTTCGCGCTCGGCACGAACACGAGGTGGCCGGCAGCGATGTCGGCGGCCGCGATCAGCGTGCCGGCGCCGACCGCGGTGCCGTTCAGCAGCAGCGATCCGGCCGCGGGGATCGAATCGATGCGCACCGCGGCGAAGGTCTGCGCGGCGTCCGAATCGGCATAGCCGAAGTCGGCGGTCGCGACGGCATAACGGCCGTCTTCCGGCAGCGTGCGGGCCGCGTCCGCGCCGGCCGGCTCGTGGTTCGCGCCGACGGTCACCGTCGCGGTGGCGCTGGCGCTGCCGCCATGGCCGTCCGAGATCGTGTAGGTGATCGCGACCGGGCCGGATACGTTCGTTGCGGGCGTGTAGGTGAGCGTGCCGTCGGCGTTCACGACGACGCTGCCTTGCGCCGGGTTCGCGAGCGTCGCGGCGGTTACGGCCAGCGTGTCGCCGTTGCGGTCGCTGTCGTTGCCCAGCACCGCGAACGTGGTTGGCACGTTGATCGACGTCGTGACCTCGTCGGGAGCCGCGACCGGTGCGTCGTTGGCCGCCACGACGTCGACCGTGACGCTGCCGCTCGCGGATTGCCCGTTGTCGCTGACCGGGGGCACCACCTGGGGCACTGGCGTGCTGTCGGGCGCGGCGGCGCGCGTGGCGGTCTGCAGCAGCGTGTCGGGGTTGTTGGTTTGCAGGGCAAACGACGCGGGGGTCACGCCCTCGTTGATCCGGTCGACGCGCAGCCCGGGCGTCAGATCGCCGGCGCCGTCGCCGCCGACCAGGCCCGCGGCCGGAGCCGCCTGCGGGTCGGATTGGTTCAATGCGCTGATGACACGGTCGATCTCGTCGCCGCCGGCCGGTTGCGGCTTGGTCGCGGCCGCGGCGACGGCGGTCTCGTCACCCGTGGGCGCGAGCCGGACGATGCCGTCCTGCGACGTCAGGATCACGTCGCCCTGATGCACCATGTCGCCCAGCTTCAGGGCATGCATCTTGCCGTCCGCGCCGCGGATGCTGGCATGGCCCCATAGCCCGGTGACGCGTCCTTGAAATGTCTGGATGATGGTCGGCATGGCGGCTCTGTTTCATGCGGTTACAGCAACGGGGCGAAGGGTATATGCCACACCCGCGTTGTGCGCATGCAAAGCCGGTCCTCGTGTGAACAGCGTCACCGAAGGGGCATGCTTGGGCGTCGATAGCGCCATCGCGCTTTTCGGCGATTCCCCTGACTCGGGGGATCAAGTTCAGCGTTCGCGCAACGCGTAGGCCTTGCCTTTGAGGACCGGCTTGAGCAAGTACGACATCACCGTCTTGTTGCCGGTCAGGATGTCGACCTCGGCGGTCATGCCCGGGATGATGGGCATCTTCTCGCTGAAGTTGGATTGGTGCGTGCGAACCCGCACCAGATAGAACGCGTTGCCCTTTTCGTCGACGACGGTGTCGGGGCTGATGTTCTCGACCGCTGCCGAGAGCCCGCCGTAGATCGAGAAGTCGTAGGCGCTGAACTTCACGTTCGCGGTCTGCCCGGGGTGGATGAACGCGATGTCCTTGGGCAGCACCTTGGCCTCGAGCACCAGCGCGTCGTCCAGCGGCACGATCTCGACGATGTCCTTGCCGGGCTGCACGACGCCGCCCACCGTGTTCGCGAGCAGCCGCTGCACGCGGCCGCGCACAGGGCTCTTGATCTGCGATTTGTCGACCTTGTCGTTCAGCGCGACCGCGCCTTCGTTCAGCGCGTTGAGCTTGCCCAGCGTGTCGGCCAAATCCTTGCGCGCCTCGTTGCGGAAGGTCAGCTCGGTTTCCTGGATCTTGCGCGAGGCCTCGCCGATCGCGGCCTGCACGCGCGCGATCTGCGCGCTCGCCTGCTCGGACTCGCCGCGTGCCTTCGACACCTCGCGCTCCAGCCGCAGGATGTCGACTTCCGAGACGGCGCCGCTCGCCAGCAGCGGTCGCGTCTTCGTGAGCTCCTGCTGGCTCAGGTCGAGCGAACGATCGGCCGAGGTCTTGCGCGAGCGCATCTCGCTCAGTTCCTGCTGGCGCTGCTGCAGTTGCTGCTGGTTGATCGCGACCATCGTGTTCAGCTCGGACAGGCGCGTCTCGTAGAGTCGCCGTTCCTCTTCGACGATGCGCTTCTCGTCGGCGCTGTTGCCCGCGGCGGGCGGCGGCTGGAACGCCGTGCCCTCCGCCAGCGCGCGCAAGCGCGCCTGACGCGCCCGCAGCGCGAAGCCCTGGGCCGCGCTTTCGCGCACGCCGGAGGTTGCACGCGTCTCGTCTATCTTCAGCAGCAGCTGGTCCTTCTCGACGACCTGGCCTTCCTTCACCAGGATCTCGGAGACCACGCCGCCGTCCAGCGACTGCACGAGCTGCAGCTGGCGCGACGGAATCACCTTGCC
>DATCSE010000358.1:0-33662 GCA_036568605.1 Burkholderiaceae bacterium
ATCAACAAGATCGTGCGCAGCCCGCAATTCGCCGAGCGCGTGGCGAACATAGGCGCCGTGCCCGCCGGTGGCACGCCGCAGGACTTCGCGGCGCGGGCACAGTTCGACAGTGTGCGTTTCGGTGCGCTGATCAAGGCGCGCAACATCAAGGCGGACTGAATGGCGAAAGAGGTTGTGTACCCGGTGCGTGTCGAATTCGGCGACTGCGACCCGGCCCGCATCGTGTGGTTTCCGAACTTCTTTCGCTGGATCGACGCCGCATCGCGGCATTTTTTTGTCGAATGCGGCGTTCCGGCATGGACTGAAACCGAGCGCACCCTTGGCGTGATCGGCACGCCGCTTGTCGACACGCGTGCACGATTCGTCGAATCGGCGAGCTACGGAGACGTGTTGGACATTCACACGAGCGTCGCCGAGTGGCGCGGCAAGAGCTTCGTGCAGCGGCACCGCGTGATGCGGCGGGAGGAGGTGATCATGGAATGCGACGAGGTACGTGTCTTCGCGGGCACGCGCGAAGGCGGCGGCATCCGCGCGCTTCCCATCCCTGCGGAAATCCGCCGCCTCTGCGAATAGGGCTGGCACCATATAGCTGACAGTCGAGCGGCCAATGTCGGAAGGGCGTCGCATCGCCGACCTTCCTGGCCGGGCGCCTCTTGGCTCTGGACGGCCATCAGCTGCCCTTCACGACGGTCCGGTATCGGGTGTCGTCACCGGTTTGCTCGATGCGACAGCGACCTTCGAACGAGCGCTGCTTCCGGCCGCTGCACCAGGGCTCGGGTGACCATCACCGTGTCGAGACACCACTACAACGCGAGGAGGATTCGACTGCCCACTCCCCCGGCAATTAGTCTCGATCGGACCAGCTCTTGCTAGCGGCATACGTGTCATTGCGTGAGTGGCAGGAACAGAATCGAATGCGCCATCTTCGAGAAGGGAAGCCGCACAATGATCGCTCAGCAATCCGCTCCGCGGCGTCGTCGGGCGCGCCGGTTGTTCTTGCTGCACGCAGCCGCCAGCGCCACTGCGCCAGCCCTGCTGTCGTTGCCTGCCTTGGCTCAGGCGCGCACCTTGCGCGTGGCCAGTACGTTCGACAACAGCGGCGTCGAAAAGGCGAACGGCTCCGGGGCCTACCGCGGTGCGTCGGCCTATTTCAACGCGTTGAACCGCTCGGGCGGCGTCGGCGGGGCCAAGGTCGAGCTGCTGATGGCCGATGATCAGTTCAAGCCTGAGCTGGCCAAGGAGAACGCGCTCGCTTTTGCCGCCGACAAGTCGGTGCTCGCGCTGCTCTCGCCGCTCGGCACGCGCCAGACGGCGGCGATGATGGAGGCGGTGACGTCGATGGCCATCGTCGGTCCGATCACCGGCACGGCGGGACTGCGCAAAAGCAGTCCGCCAACGGTGTTCTGGGTGCGCGCGAGCTACGACGTCGAGGTCGAAAAGTTGATTGCCACCGCGGCGACGCTGGGACAGCAGCGCATCGGCTTCGTTTACCCGAACGACCCACTCGGCAAGTCCGTGCTCGCCGGCTTCGAGAACGCGATGGAGTTGCAGAAGCTCAAGGCGACGGTGATGGCGACCACGCCCGGCACCACGAGTCCCGAAGTGGAACCGGCCGCGGAGGCGATCGCCAAGGCCGGGCCGCAGGTCGTCATCATGGCGCTCGCCGGCATGGCGCCGAAGTTTGTCAAGGCCCTGCGCCAGGCGGGCAGCGCTGCGACAGTCTATGGGCTCTCGATCAGCATGAGCCCGGCGAATGTCGAGGCACTGGGCGAGCAGGGGCGCGGCGTCGGCTTCGCGGTTGTCGTGCCGTCGCCGTTCAGCAGCAAGCATGAGGTCGTTCGTCGCTATCAGGCGGACATGGCCGCCAGCGGCTGGACCGACGTCGGTCCGCCGTCGCTGGAGGGGTACATCAACGCCCGGGTCCTGGCGGAGGGCCTGCGTCGCGCGGGACCATCGGCCACGCGCGAGTCGCTGCTTGCAGCGCTCGAGAGCATCGAGAACTTCGATGTCGGTGGTATGCGCATCGGCTACGGCAAGAGTGGCCGGCTCGGCAGCCGGTTCGTCGACCTCGCGGTGCTCGGCCAGGGCGGGCGCTTCGCCAGCTGACGGGCTTCGTGCGCATTGGCGCGGGGCCGCGCGTCGGCGAGCTACGCGCGAGCGCGCCTGCGCTGCACGGTCCTGTCGGTGAGTCGTCACCGCCGTGCGGGTGTCCGTGTTTCCGGCACGCGCCGCGCGACGAAGCGGTTCGGCAGCCGAGCTGCTGCGCCTTGAGGACCACGGCCTCCATGGCAATGGACACATGGTGATGAAAAGTGCGACGCGTTGACGGCAATGCCCTTTCTTGACCGATAAGTCAACTTCGGCTATGTTTCGCAGGTGGCGCGTGAAAAGCAGTTCAGCGAGGCGGAGGTCTTGGAGCGGGTGGCGGACATTTTTGCCGCACACGGCTACCAAGGGACTTCCTTGGCGATGCTGCTGGATGCCACGGGACTGGGCAAGCAGAGCCTGTACGACACCTTCGGCGACAAGCAGGCGCTCTACCTGAAATCGGTCGAGTGCGCGGTCGCACGGTATGCATCGCTGCTGTCCGCAATGCATGCCGCGCCCAACGGCCGCGCGGCGCTCGCCGCGTACTTCGACTCGCTGATCGGTGACTGCGCCGACGACGACCCGGCCAAACAATGCTGCATCATCACCGCGGGGCTACTCGAGGGCGTCGACGACGAGCGCATCGCGCACCGCCTGCGCGACAAATGGATTGCGATGCACGAGGTCCTGCGCGCCGCCGTCGAGCGCGGCCAGAAGGACGGCTCCATACGCGCCCAGGCGCCGTCTTCCGAGATCGCCGACCTGTTGCTGGCCGTGGTCGGCGGCATTCGTGTGAACTCGCGGGCCGCGATGGACCTTCAGCGCCTGCATCGCACGGCGGGCCTGGCCCTCTCGCTGCTCGACCGGGACGGCCCCGTGCCGGCCTCGCCTTAGGCCCGTCATCGCGAGACATGCAGCGCGCCGCGAGCGCGTCTTTTTTCGGCTTATTTTGACCGCTTGGTCTATAAAGATACCCCAGTTCCCCAATCTCAATCAGCCACACCACTCACTGCAATCGAGGACCTTGCATGCTGCTCCAACCGTTCACGAGCCCCTCTCTCCGCCTGAAAAACCGCGTCGTCATGGCTCCGCTGACGCGCGGCCGCGCCGTCGACGCCAACACGCCCAACGCGTTGATGGTGGAGTACTACGCCCAGCGCGCCGGCGCGGGGCTCATCATCACCGAGGGCACCTCGCCCTCGCCGAACGGCCTCGGCTACGCACGCATCCCGGGCCTGTTCAATGACGCCCAGGTGGCTGGCTGGCGTCAGGTGACCGACGCCGTGCACGCTCAGGGCGCCAGGATCTTCGTGCAGCTGATGCACACCGGCCGCGTGACCCATGTCGCCAACCTGCCGGCCGGCGCCCGGGTCGTCGGCCCGACCGAGGCAGTGCTCGAAGGCCAGATGTACACCGACGCACAAGGCATGCAACCGCACAGCCCGCCGCACGCCATGACGGCTGCCGACATCGAACAGGCCGTCGGCGAGTACGTGAATGCCGCCAAGCTCGCCATCGAGGCTGGTTTCGACGGCATCGAACTGCATGCCGCGAACGGCTACCTGATGGAGCAGTTCCTCAACGCCAACGTCAACACGCGCACGGACGCCTGGGGCGGCTCGTCGCAAAAGCGCAACCGCTTCACCCTCGACATCGCCCGCGCCACCGCGGCGGCGATCGGCGCCGAGCGCGTGGGCATCCGCCTGTCGCCCTACGGCGTCTTCAACGCGACGGGTGCGTTCGAGGGCGTGGAGGAGCAGTACATCGCGCTCGCCCGTGAACTGGGCTCGCTGAAGCTCGCGTACCTGCACCTCGTCGACCACTCGTCGATGGGTGCCCCCACCGTGCCGGCCGACTTCAAGGCCCGCTTGAAGGCGGAGTTCGGGGGCACGTTCATCGCGTCGGGCGGCTTCAGCGATCGCAGCGGCGCGGAGCAGGCGATCAAGGAGGGCCGCGGCGACCTGGTGGCCTTCGGCCGCGCCTGGCTGGCGAATCCCGACTTCATCGAGCGCCTGAATGCCGGAATTCCGCTCAACGGGCCGGACGCGTCGACCTTCTACACGCCCGGGGCGAAGGGCTACACCGACTACGCGCGCGCGGACGCGACGCTTCCCGCATCGGCCACGGCCTGAGCGGGCGAAGATTGGACGGCGACGGCGCCAACCACGGCGCGTCGTCGACCACAGGCAACCGCAACCTCGTGCGAGAGCCGCTGCGGCATATCGATGAGGTGCGTCTCGGGCAGCCGCTCGTGCCGCCGCACTTACCTGGGTGCAGGCATCGTGAGGCATTGATCACGCACCATTTCGTCTGCCTGCTGCGCGCCGACCATCCTGTCCAGGGCCGGAGGCGCGTCTCTTCACGCCGCACTTCCTCAGTCGGAGGCTGACGCTACGGGACCATGGCGGATCGGCGCGCTGGGGTCGCCTTCTTCGACACAGTGCGCTGCGGTGCGGGCGAGGGCGGCCGAACACCTTGCGCCAGGCGCGCTTGAATGTCGTCCTGCGCGCGCTCGAGCCAAGACTTGAGCCGCCGTTCGCCGGCATCCTCAAGGGACTCCGACAGCCCGACCAGCGCGAGCGCCGCCGCGATGTCACCTTCCGCATTGATCACGGGGACCGCGGCGCCCGAAACCTTCGCCTCCAGCTCGCCGCGCGACCAATAGAAGCCTTGCTGACGGATCTCCGTCAGGCGCGATCGGAACTCAGACCACGACGCACCAAGCCCGCATGAGGCGGCCTCGGCGGCACAGGATTCGTAGATCCGCACCAGCTGGGGCCGCGCCATGAAGGCGAGGATCACCTTGGGCGCAGCACCGAGGAAGAGGGGTCGCGGCCGACCGCGGCCATAGCTCAATCGAAGCGCTGAGTCAGCGCTAGCGCGGTAGGTGTCAACGAGCTTGGTCCCGTAGATCGTGGACAGCACTGCATCGAGCCGCGTCTTCTTCGCCAGATCGTCCATCACCGGGACGGCAGCGAGCAGCACCGGATCGCTGCGGCGCAGTTGGAAGTCGAGCGGAGCCGCCGAGCCATGAGGGCCTATGCGAGCATCGACCCTGCATCGAGGCCGAGCCGTTCGCGAATCTCCATCGGCAACGTGATCTGCCCCTTGCTGGTGAGCGTGGCGAACATGGCGTGATCCTCGAGTGACAGCCGCAAGCGCCCAGCGGCAAACGTGAACTGGAGCGCACTCGCGCGTCGGCCTGGGGCGCTGACGCGATCCACAATACCGCGCCCGGCCAGCATGGCCACAATGTGCGGTTGCCTTGGAGACACAGTTCGCCTTTGGACCCTACCGGATCGACGCGACGGCGCGCCGGCTTTACCGCGGCGGCGCGCCGATCGCGGTCGAGCCGCGCCCATTCGATCTTCTCGTGCATTTGGTGCGGCATCGGAATCGTGTCGTGAGCAGGGAGGAATTGATCGACTGTGTCTGGTCCGGGGCGTCCGCGACGGCCGGCGCGGTGGCCCGTGCCGTGATGAAGCTTCGCGACGCGATCAGCCCGGCCAACGGCGAAGAGTTCATCCGCACCGTGACGCGTGTCGGCTATCGGTTCGCGGGCACGTTGCAGGCAGACGCGGCGGACCGGGCTGGCGGCGGCGCTGCGGCAGGCGGATCGACGGTGGCGCTGCTGCCGGTCCGCAACGCCACGGGCGACTCGTCACTCGACTGGCTGGAGTTCGGCGTGATGGCGCTGGCCGCGCGCCAACTGCAGGCGCAGCCCGGCCTGGCGCTGGTGGCGATCTCCTCGATGACGATGGCCATCGACGGCGCGCGAGCGGCCCAGCAGACGGACATCGAGGCTGCCGTGCAACGCGCCACCGGGGCGCGCTTCGTCGTGCGCGGGCGGGTGCGTCAGGCGGGCCAGCAGCTGCGGTTGGACTACCAGGTCGAGGGCGGCGAACAGCCGGTGCACGGCGCGGTCAGCGCGACCGGGCCTGTCGACCTGGCGAACGTGTGGTCGGAAGCGCTGATCGGCGCGCTCTGCCCGGACGGGCCGCGCCGCGAACTGCAGGCCCCGTCTCGCGATCCGCTGGCCGACGAGGCGTTCGCACGCGGCATGCATGCGCTGGCAGTGCACCGATGGTCCAAGGCGACCAACCTTTTCCGCTTGGCGCTTGAACTCGACCCCGAGCATGCTGACGCGGAGTTGGAGCTCCTGCGTGCGCAGGGGAACATGGGCGACACCGAGCTGGTGCCACGGGCGCTGACGCTGCTCGAGCGTGCCCGTACGCAAAACGACACCATGCTCGCGGCGCGCGTCCATCAGGCGCTGGGGCGGATGCATCTGCTGCGCTCGGAGATCGAGCAGGGGGAGCATCATCTTGCGCAGTCGCTGTGTCTCGCGGACAGCCGCGGCGGTCCCGATTGGACTGCCCGCACGTTGATGCTGCAGGCCTCCGCCAGCAACATCCGTCTGCAGCATGCGCGGGCACGCGAGATCGTCGCGCAAATGTATGTCCAGTGCGACCTCAGCGGTGACCGCGTGTTGCGCGTGGCGGGCCAGATCATCGAGGCGATCGCGGCGGCCGGCAGCGGCGACACGGAGCAGGCGGCCGCGCTGTCGATCGCGGCGGCGCGCCGTGCCGGGGAGGTCCATGCGCACAGTTACCGCGTCAACGCATGCGACACGGCGGCCATCAATCTTGCCAGGCTCGGGCGCCTGACCGAGGCCGCCGCGCACGCGGAGGAATCGGTCGCAACAGCGTGCGCGTTCGACGACATCGACGACGCGTGGAGCTCCATCCCCACACTGTGCTGGATCTACAAGCTGGCGCGCATGCCTGAAGCGGCCGCGCATGCGCTGGGCCGGATGCCCGAGCGGGCGGACCTGCTGTGCCCGGAGCAGCAATGGCGGGCGCATGCCGTTCTGGCTGCCGCGCAAGGGCGGCACAGCGAAGCGGCCGAGGGACTCCGGCGGGCCGTGCACCGGCAGCGCGAACAGCAGTTCACCTTCGACGAGGAGCAGACGCTGCCCTGGCTGATCGACGCTCTTGTGCTCACCGGCTGTCTCGACGAGGCCGAGGCCGAGCTGGCGCAAGCGGAGTCGCTGCGCTTCGCGACCAGCGTGCACCTGCGCGCGCAGGCCTTGCATGGTCGTGCACTGCTGGCGCACGCGCGAGGACGCACGGCCGAGGCCCGGCAATGGCTGGAACAGGTCGTGGACACGGCATCGGCGCCGCTGTGGCGCGCATGGGCCTGCATCGACCTGGCATGGCTGGCGGCGGAAGCAGGCGAGGTTCAGGCTGGCGCGCGCCTGCTAGACAAGGTGCCGGACGCCCTGGCAAGCCACCCGCTAGCCAGCGCAGCGCGTCGCCGGCTGCGCGACTCCGAGGGCCCCTTACCCGCCCGTCTGCCGCATCTGGCGACACGGCTCTGAGCGCTGAGCGCCTTGTCCCCGCTTCGCCCCTACCGAAATCCATGACGACCCTGTCGTACCTCTTCGGCCGCTGCGAGCTCCGCACCGGCACGCGCGAACTGCTGTTCGACGGCCAGGTGCGGCCGCTCGAGCCGCTGGCCTTCGAGCTGCTGGACTATCTGCTGCGCCATCGTGCGCGCGACGTGCCGAAGGACGAGTTGCTCGATGAGGTCTGGCTCGGGCGCTTCGTGTCGGTCGGCGCCGTCGCTCGTGCGGTGATGACCGTGCGCAAGGCCATCGGCGATGACGGCGATACGCCGCTGATTCGCACGGTGCACCGGGTCGGCTACCGCTTTGCCGGCGTGGTGCAGGAGGTTACGCCCTCCGCGCCGGGATCGGCGCCCGCGAAAGGCGAGGGCAACGCCCGCATCGGCGTCGCTCTGCTGCCGTTCGAAAACCTCACCGGGGATCTGTCCCTGGACTGGACGACGCTGGGCCTGATGGCGCTCGTGGGCAATGCGCTGGCGCTTGATGGACGGCTGTTGCCGTTGACCGTGCACGAGGTTTCGACGGCGCTTCGCACGCTCGAGGCCGGCGCCAGCGTGGAGCAAAGCGTCGAGGCGCTGAGGCGCCATGGCGGGGTGCGCCATGTCGTGCACACCCGCATCGTCCGGGAAGAGATGGGCTTTCGCCTCGACTATCGGTTGCTCGCCGATCCGGGCAGTGCGGAAGGTACGGTGTTCGCGCACGACTTGATCCGCCTCGGTAGGGCCCTGGCCCGGCGCCTGCTCGGGCATTTGCTGCCCGGCAACGACGGCGCGGCAGACGGGTTTGCCCTGCGCGACCCTTGGGCCATGCAGCTATTCGCCCGTGCGATGCAGGCAGCTGCCGAGTCATTGTGGGCCCGCGCGCAATGCATGCTTCGGGTGGTGCTCGACATCGAACCGGACTACGGCCCCGCGCGGCGCGAGCTGGAGCGCATCGAGCCGCTGGCGGGCGTCTGATCGCCGGGGCCACCGTCGACGGGCGACAAGCGTCGGAGCGCCGCGCAATTCGATCCCTAAGTCACGCGATTCGCGGGCTGGACGCTGCGGTCAAGCTTTCATCATGAGTTCCGGCCGGCTGGGCACTAAGGTGCCGTGTCACGAGCTAGTCATGAACGCAAGCGATGAGTAATGCCAGCGCCTCCGGTCTGGGGCCCGCACTTCTTGCCTCTCGCTCCACCGTGAGAGGTTCTGCCAGTACGGCGCAGTCGCTGTGGTTGCGCCTTTGGGCCCGTCTCGTCGGCCGAGACTGTGCGCCCGCCATCACCCGGCGCCCTGTGCCGGTCGCCGAGCCCGCGTCGCGCATTGCGCAGCGCCCTCAGCCTCCTGCACCCGAACGGCAAGTGCCGACATCTCACCCACCTGCGCCAGTGGCGGTGCGCTCGGTGCCCGTGCCAGTTGCTGCGCTGACGCGGCTGCTCGACCGCGACTCGACGTCTCGCGTTCGCCTGAAGCACTTGGCCTTGGTCGAATCCGCCTGCCTCGCGTCGCTTCCCGATCCCTTCTCCCGCCTGCCGCCGAGAGTGCTGGAGATTGCGATGCGCCAGTTGGACCCGGTATTGCGCGATAACCCGCCGCTGCGCGTACTGCGTCTTCAGCTGGAACGGCACCTGCACAGTCATCGAGCGCGCATCGCCGCGCTGCTTGCGGCGGAGGATTGCAAGTGGCTGCCACAAGGCCCAAGCGCTCAGCTTGGCGTCGGTCCGACGCCAGACTCCATGATTGGCGGCCCCTGGGGAGTCACCGACTTCCTGGAAACTGTGCCGATCGATCGGGGCACATTGCAGACCGGCTATGCGGTCGGGCAATGAGCAGGGCTTTGGCGGCGACGATCTGCGCCCGGCCAGATCACGTCGGGAACTGCGAAGATCGGCCCACTGTTCGCGATGGCCTGCCACGAGGCCGGCAGGTCGCGCGCCACTTCAACCAGTGCATCGACACAGTCGGGTTCGAACTGGGCGCCGCGCAGGCTGACGATGTGATCGACAGCGGCCGGCACGGTCCAGGCGGACTTGTATGGACGAGCACTACAGAGGGCGTCGAACACGTCTGCCACCGCCACGATTCGCGCGCAGCGTGGGATCGCGTGGCCTGACAGGCCGAACGGGTAGCCCCGCCCGTTCCACCATTCGTGATGCGACAACACCGCGGCAATGGCGTCGCTGGTGGACGCATTCGTGTCAGATGGGGCATCGGCCAGCAGCATGCCGGCGCCGATCTGACAGTGGCGTTCGACCAGGATGCGCTCTGCTCTAGTCAGCGGTCCGGGCTTGTCCAGCACGGCTGCTGGCAAAGCGCACTTTCCCAGGTCATGCGTCAGAGCGGCCATTGCAATCGAGCGAATCCTCTCCGGCGGCAGCGCCAGCCGGCTGCCAACCTGTGACGCGAGCCACGCCGAGCGACGGCCATGGAGGTGCACATGGTCGGTCGTCGCGAAGAGCCGCGTTTGATTCGGCCCATGAACCGCGCCCGCTCCGGGATCCCGGGTCGAGGTTCGTTCCTTGTCGATCAGTTCGTTGGCGTTTATTACCTTCAAGATCGTTCTTCTGCGAGGCACGGGGCGGCAGTCCCGCAATGTAGAAGTTCGAACCCTGGCAGTCTTGATGAAACGCTGACCAGGACGCAGTTGTCGAGCGACATCTGCGAGCGCGTGAGCTTTCGGTCAAGAAGTCATCATGCTTTTCGAAAGCATTCTTTCTAGATTGACGGTTCGTCTACACGCGCGAGTCGCCAACACCGATGTCAATACGCCCAGCTACAACATGGTTCCAGGACATTGCGGTACGCCTGCTCGCCATTGCGAGCCTTGCAGCCGGACTCCCGGCGTACGGGGCGGTCGACACGATGACGAAGATTCGCGAGTCTCGGAAGGTCGTCATCGGCGTGCGCGAATCTGCCCAACCGTTCTCGTTCGCCGATGCCCATAGGCAACCCGTCGGCTATGCGGTCGACCTCTGCCTCAATGCTGTCGACGAAATCAAGCACGCGCTGAAGATCCCCGATCTGAATGTCGAGTTCAAGTACGTCACCGGTTCTGAGCGCATCCCACGGCTCGTTGCGGGGGAGATCGACATGGAATGCGGCACCACGACCAATACGGTCGCTCGTCAGGAAAAGGTCGATTTCAGCTACACCTTCTTCGTGGCGGCGATGCGTGTTCTCGTGCCAAGGAACGTGCGAATCGAGACATTGGCCGATCTGGATGGGCTGCCGGTCGCCCTCAGCAAGGGAACGACGTCCGAGAAGCTCTTCAACCAGCTTGCTGGCGCTGAATTGCGACGGACAAACTTGATCGTCTACTCGAACAACGGCGACGCGTACAAGGCGCTGAAGGATGGAAAAGTCCGAGCGTTTGCGCAGGACGACTCACTGCTGCTTGGGCTTGTATCAAGTGATAAGACGCTCGACCAATTTGGCGTCAGCGCCTTGGCATTGTCGGTTGAGCCGTACGCAGTGATGGTGCGCAAGGGCGACGCGGCGCTGCTTGCCGCCATCGATCACAGCCTGGCGAGACTGTACGCGACGGGTGAGATCAAAGGGCTCTACGACAAGTGGTTCCAGACTGATTCGCTGTCGATCAAGATGAATCGCCTCACGCGCGACAGCTTCGCCAGACCGAACAAGCAAGCCGGTGTTGCAATTCGGCTCGGGTACTCGCTCTGACATCCCGTCGGCTTCGATGACCTCGCGTGAACGCCGACGCGGCCTATCTGCGCCGACGCGCAGGGCAAGCACGGTGCCCCGCCGCCGTCGGAGAAGCCGCAGGTGCCTTGCCCGAACATGTCGACCGCTTGGTTCACCGCTTCACGGTCCGCGAACGCAAATGCAATCTCGTTCAGAAGGTTTGTCCAACGGAAGCGTCAGCGCCGCCTCGAACCCGCCGTCAGCGCGGTTCCTGGCGTGCAACTCGCCCTGGATGGACAGCGCAAGCCGACGCGCAATGGCCAGGCCGAGCCCGGAACCAGCCGTGTGCTCGCGTGTGCTCGGGGCGCGGTACCAAGGCGAAAATATCGCCTCCAGCTGCGCTTGCTCGACGCCCGGGCCATCGTCCAGCACCGCCAGCACGACCTGTCGCGCCTCTGCGCGTGCGCTCAGCCGAGCTCCTCCGCCATATCGCAGGGCATTGTCGATCAGGTTGGCAAGCACGCGGCGAAGCGCACGCGGACAGGTCATCATCGGGCGTCCGATCCGGCCGACAACCTCGATCGTGGAGCCCGCATCCTCGTAGTCCCCGGCCAGGCTCTGGATCAAGCCGTCGACATCGATGCGCTGCATCGGCTCCCTGGCGCCGTGCAAGGTTCGTGCGAAGACAAGACTCGATTCGACGAGTGAATTCAACTCGGAGAGGTCGCGTTCGATCTTGGAGCGCAGGTCGCCCTCCGGCAGGCGCTCGCAGCGCAACGCGATGCGCGCAAGGGGTCCGCGCATGTCGTGCGCAAATTCCGCCTGCACGTTCAGGTACTCGGCACGTCGCTCGGCGTCGCGCTTGGCGCTTGCATTGATCGCTCGAATCAGGCGCACGACGGTGGGCGGTCCGAACTCGGCGAACGGTGCGAGCAGGGTCCGCGGTGCACGTTGCTCCAGGCTCGCCGCGAGGTGCCGGGTGGCCGCCTCGCTCTCGAGCCACATCATGCAGACCCAGAAGGCGAGCAGGGCACCGCCTGCCGCACTCGTCAAGACCCACAGCAGCGCCGCCGGGTCGTTGCCTCGCCCACTTGCGTTCAAGCCCTGAGGTTCGAAACCCACTACCCATGTCAGAACGAGCGCGTAAATTGCGGTGACAAACAGGACAGTCCGCCAACCGCTCGTCGCCCGCGAAGGAGCGCCGTCAAGCACGACGGCGCCAACTTGATTCGATGCGTTCATGGGTCACCAAGCGGAGCGGCATCAGATGGCGGCCGGCACGCTCAGCGCAAGGACCGGAACGCGGCCCGCAACTCATCGGTGAACAGCAAGGGCTCCTCCCATGCAGCGAAGTGGCCTCCCTTGTCGACCTCATGGAAGTAGACGAGATTGCGGTACGCGCGCCGCGTCCATGTCTCGGGTGCGCGATAGATCTCGCCAGGGAACACGGTCACTGCCACTGGAATCGTGATCTCGGATGTGCGTTGTGCAGCCGAGCTGAAATTGTTGTTGTTGTTCTCCCAGTAGAACCTGGCTGCGGAGACAGAGGTATTGGTAAGCCAGTACAGCGTGATGTCGTCCAGGATCTCGTCTCTGGTCAGCGAACGCTCGGCCACGCCACCGCTGTAGGTCCACTGAGTGATCTTGTCGTACATCCATGCCGCCATGCCGGCCGGTGAATCCGTCAAGCCGTAGCCCAGCGTCTGCGGGCGCGTCACCATCATCGCGCCGTATGCCGCGTTCTTGGAGAAGAACGCGCTCAATGCATCAAAGGCGCTCTTCTCTCTCGGGGACAGTCCTGCCGGCGCAGCGCCACCTTCGTTGAGTGCCTTCACGACATCGGCCGGCAAGGTGGGCGGCATGCTGAGATGAATGCCGAGCAGGCCCGCGGGCGACTGACGCGCCATCGCGTCCGAGATGACCGAGCCGTGGTCACCGCCTTGCGATACATAGCGTGCGTATCCGAGCCGCTTCATCAACACGTCCCAGGCGCGCGCAATGCGCTCGGGTCCCCAACCCGTCTGTGTTGGCCTGGACGAGAACCCGTACCCGGGAATCGAAGGAATCACGACGTCGAAGGCGTCCTCGGCGCGTCCTCCGAACGCCGTCGGGTTTGTCAGCGGTTCGATGGCCTTGACCATCTCGAGAAAGGAACCGGGCCAGCCGTGCGTGATGATCAAGGGCATCGCGTTCGGATGACGCGACTTCACGTGGATAAAGTGGATGTCGAGCCCGTCGATGGTGGTGACGAACTGCGGCAGCGTATTCAGTCTGGCCTCCGTCTTGCGCCAGTCGTAAGCCGTGCCCCAGTACTGCACGAGCGCCTTGACCTTGGCGAGTTGCAGACCCTGCGAATCGTCAGCGACGGTCTCCATGTCGGGCCACCGGGTCGCGTTCACCCGGCTGCGCAGGTCTGCAAGTGCAGCCTCGGGAACATCGATGCGAAACGGGCGGATCGCTGCGCCCGGGTCGGGCGGCGTCTGGGCACGGCTTGGCAGCGCTGTCAGGCTGAAGCCGATCAAGGCGGTGCTTACGACGGCGGCCGTGGCTGTTCGCCAGGCGGACGAAAACGGCAGGGGGAGCATTTTCGTGATCCTTTGGTTCCGGATAGGGTGCGCGCTCATGCCAGGCTGATTTCCACATCGGCACTGCGAAGCGTGGCCTCAACACTAGGTTCCCACTCCTCAGAATGCACGTTATGCGTTGTGATGCGCTGTTAGCGCAGCGCCGCGAACGATTTCAGCAACGACATCGCGTCCTGCAAGTCCAAGTTTTGTATGCCTGTGTATGCGCGCGGCGTTCATACACAGACGGGTACCGTTCGGCCCGTCGGCGACACATGCCTGATACGTCGCAGCGCTTCAATGAAGTTCCTTCCCGATGGGAACTCGTACGCTGGTTCGCCGAACCCAACGCCCGGCAATGCCGTGCCCGCCAAGCTGCTTGATACCCACGCCGTCGCGGTGCTGGCCGCGGCGCGGGCTGACGGCTTCGTCGCCAGACGTTGAGTCTGGCGCATTCGCCATCCTTCCACCCTGACCTGCACAACGATGAAACACGCCGACGTTGACCACATCACCCGCGACGCTTGCTCGTCATCGAGGCATCTCAAACGGCTGTCATCCCGATGGACCGGCTTTGCAACGGTCGCGGGGGCCGTCGCGGTTTCATGCGCGTTCGCCGTGACGTCCGCCGCCAGCGAAGACGCGCATGAACCTGCAGCCTCCTCGCTCGCCTCGCCAATCTACGGCGTGACAATTCCGAAAGGCTATCGGACATGGGAGTTCATCGCGCCGGCGCTTGAATCGGAGCCGTTGAACGAATTGCGCGCGGTGCTCGGCAACGTCAAGGCCGTTCAGGCCTATACGACGGGACGCTTGCCGTTTCCGGATGGGACGATTCTCGTGAAGCTGGCATGGAAGCACGTCAAGTCGCCCGAGTTCGATCCGGCCTTGGTCCCCGGCGAAGCCACCACGGTGCAGATCATGGTCAAAGACTCGAAGAAGTACGCCGCCACCGGCGGTTGGGGATTCGGGCGCTTCGTCGATGGCCGGCCGGCCGATCTGGCTCAGCACCAGACCTGCTTCGCCTGCCACGCCTCCAAGGTCAAGGAACGCGACTACGTGTTCACGAAGTTCGTCCCTTGAGGCGTCCTCCGCCATCGCTTCGAGGGCACCGGCCGCACGTGAGCCGGTTTGTCGACGCGTGCGCTGCCCCGCGCGTCGTGCGATTGCGCGAACGGGTCCCGCACCAGGCGCAGAAACCACGATGGAGGTGCGACGAGGCCAGCCGCTTGTATCGGCAAGCGTTGGGCCGACTTGACGCTTCTCGTGATGGTCAGGCCGCGGTTGTTGGATTGTTCGCTGCAAGTCCGAATCGGCCGTTCGCCGGCACGCGGGGCCTACTTTTCGCGCCGGGGGACGTTCGCGCCGGATTCGGCAGGGTGACTGCCGCGTACGCTTTGGGGCCTGGAGGGGCAGTAGAGGGCAGGGCGGAATGGCTCGCCCTGCGAGGAGCCGAAGACTCCGGCCAGTTCCTGCCGCTCAGGAGCGGCGAATCTCAGGACAGCGAACTGTCCGCGATCTGCCGCAACGCCTGCTCGAAGACCTCGGGCGGCTGGCCGCCCTGGATCAGGTACTGCCGGTTGATCACGATGCTGGGCACCGATTGGATGCCGGCCCGCTGCCACTCGGCCTCGGCCGCGCGCACCTCTTCGACGTAGCGGCCTTCGTTCAGGACCGCGACGGCCTCCAAGGCATCCAGCCCGGCCTCGCCAGCCAGCCGTGCGAGCAATTGCGGGTCGGATGGGTTCAGTCCCTGACCGTGATACGCCTGCAGCATCGCGTGCTTCAACGCGCGTTGCGCATCGCCGCTCTGCAGCCCCGCCCAATGCAGCAGGCGGTGCGCATCGAAGGTGTTCCAGACCCGCACCCGATCGCCGAAATCGAAGCCCACGGCAGCGCCGCGCTCGCGGATGGTCGCTCGGTTGCGGGCCAGTTGCTCGTCGCCCATGCCGTACTTCGCCTTCAGGTACTCGCCCGCGTCGGCGCCTTCGGCCGCCATCGTCGGATTCAGCTCGAAGGGTTGGAAATGCAACTCGACCGGGATCTGGCCGGCGACCGCCTGCAAGGCCTTCTCCAGCGAGTTCAAGCCGACGGCACACCAAGGGCAGGCCACGTCCGACACGAAGTCGATTCTCAATGCAGGCTTCTCGGGCAGGGAGGTCATGGGGTCGGTCGTGAGGATGAGGTGATCGCACATTCTCTCTTCTCCTTGCCGAACTTGCCGTCGGTAAGGTTGTCGGCCGCCTTCGCCGGAAGGTGGTCCAGGGGCCTCTTCTAGTCCCGAAGCGGCAGTGCGATGCCCTGCGCGTTGAAAACCTCCTTGACGGCTGCCAAGCCATTCAGTGCGGCGGGAAAGCCTGCGTAGACCGACATCTGCATCACGACCTCCAGGATTTCACGGGGGGTACATCCAACGTGCAATGCGGCGTGGATGTGGACACGCAACTGCGGCGCGGCGTTGCCCATGGCGCACAGTGCGGCTACGACTGCGATCTCGCGTTCGCGCAGGCCCAGGCCTGTTCGGGAGTAGATGTCACCGAACGGATACTCCAGGAGGTAGTTCGTGAACTCGGGGAAGGAAGACGCGAGGTCCTCCACGACCTGCATTCCCGCATCGCCGTCCACGCGCGCCAGCATTTCCTCGCCGCGCGCACGCCGGTTCGACTTGATCGGTTCATCAATTGCTTCCATCGGTTGCTGCTCTCTCGTTGCTGTCGATGGAGGGCACTCTAGGTCCGGGGGGCCGATCGCGGAATGACCATGTGTGTGATACCTTGCTGGTATGACAGATCGGCTGGATTCGCGCTCCCTTCGGCAATTCGTGGCGGTTGCGGAGACACTGAGTTTTCGGCAGGCCGCCGAGACGCTGCATATCAGCCAGCCGCCGCTGAGCCGTGCCATTCGGCAGCTGGAAAGCCGCCTGGGTACACCCTTGTTCGAGCGCGATACCCATAGCGTGGCGCTCACGCCGGCCGGGCAGCGGTTGCTGCCGCTCGCGCGCCGGATCCTGCGCTTGATGGCGGAAGCACAAGAAACCGTCTCGGCCCCGCATGTGCCGGCTCGGCTGCGGATCGGCATCACGTCGGCCCTCGAATCTCAATGGTTCGAGAAAGTGCTCCGGACCATGGAGGCCGCAGGCGTCCGGCCGGCGGTCAGCAGCGACACATCTCCGCGGCTTGTGCATATGCTGTCTCGCGGGCGCCTCGACGCCGCATTCATCGCCCTGCCGACTCGAGCGCCAGGTCTCGAAGTGGACGTGCTGGAAAGGCAGCCCCTGATCGCGGTCTTGCAGGCCGGTCACCGCCTTTCGCGTCGCAAGGTAGTCTCGCTTCGGGATCTTGCGTCCGATGCGCTCTTCTGGTTTCGGCGCGCCCGTCAACCGGCCTTCTTCGATCACTGCCGCGCGGTGTTTGACCAGCACGGATATGCCCCCGTCTTGCTGGAGGAGCCCGAGGATCATCACGTGTTGCTTGCCGCGGTGGCCAGCGGCCGCGGTGTAGCGCTGCTCCCATCATCCTTCGCCGCAATCCGACGCGACGGAGTCACATACAGACCGCTGCGTGAAGGATCCGAGCTGTATGTCGGCATTGGATTGGCAACAAGCGAAGACCGCTCGGACGTCCGGCAGTTCGTGCTGCGCATGCTCCAGAAGGATTCATAGCCCCAGCGCGGCCGCCTTGGAGGGCTGAATCGGTGATGCGCCTACGGCATCGGGCGTGCCGAACCCGCCGTCATGACATAGCGAACGTCTACTGCTTCGATGCGGCCGTAGCTCATCGGCAGGATCACGAGTTGCTCGGCGTTGGAGCCGACCTCGACAGTGAAGGCATGACCTTCGACGAGGCGGGCGTTGTCGCCGTCGCGCCTGATCACCTCGTAGCGGCCAGCCGGCAGAGCTCCCGGCACGTACCAGATGGTCGTGCCCGGCCATGGCCCTGCACCGCGGTTGATGAGCGGACGGCTGTGGTCCTGCCAACCAGCGGCCAAGCCCGGCGCGTTGCCCGCCGGGATGCCGGTTTGGATGGCGGCACAGCCGCACAGCGCGAGCGTCAGGCTCGCGGCAAGGAATGCGGTTCGATCGAACATGAGTGTTCTCCTTGATCGGATCTGAGGGACATCCTGGTGTCCCTTGGCGAGACACTACAGCAGCTGCAGGAAGGCCATCAAGTGCTCCAGCACGGCGTCGGTCGCCTGGCGCTGCGGGAAGTGTCCGAGGCCCGGCGAGACAACGCGTGCGTAGCTGCCGCCGAACAGGCTTTCCTTGCCGTCGGAGGCCGACGGATCGTTGCATGGGTCATGGCCGCCGTGCAGGACCAAGGTCTGATCGGGGCAGTCCGCTGGGACGAACGGAGGACGGCTTCGGATCAGCCGCGACGGCGCGCGAGTGCGCGATTCACCCTCCGACAGGCATCACGTTCTGAAAGAAGAACCGCACCATCTCCTTCGTCGCGTCGGGGCCCTTTGCATCGGTGTATGACCCGAGCGGGCTGCCACCTGACCATGCATGCCCGGCGCCGTGCACGACCCAATGCTCGGCAAGCACGCGTCCGCCGACGTCACGGTAGATCTGGCGAGTGAACTCGCGTCCATTCTCGCTGCGCATGCGCTGAAGCTCGGGTTCCGCCGTGCTGGCGCAGCCGGCCATGAGATGCTCCCCATTGACCGGATGCACTGTCGTGTCGCGATCTCCGTGAAAGACGATCATGGGCCGCGTCGCTGCGGTGGCTGCCGGTCGTGCCGGGCCGTGCTTCATCGCCTCGAACGCCATATGGGCGTTGCTGGCCGAGCCCACCGGCAATCCGGAATGCACGCCGATGGCCGCGTACAGGTCGGGATAGGTTTCGCCGAGGATGGCCGCCATCGCACCGCCGGCGGACAGGCCGGCGACGTAGACGCGCCGCGGATCGATGCCGTAGCGCTTCATCACCTCGCGGGTCAGCTCGGCCAGCAAGGCCGGCTCGCCTCGGCCTCGCCGCTGGTGGTTGTGCTTGAACCAGTTCCAGCAGCGCGAGGGATTGGCGCTGTGTGCCTGCGCCGGATAGAGGACAAAGAAATCGCCACCGCGCCCCGCCTCGTTCATGCGCGTGCCGGCCGCAAAGTCGTCAGGATCCTGCGTGCACCCATGCAGCATCACGACCATGGGCAAGGCCTGGCCCTGGTAAGCCGGCGGGACATAGAGCTTGTAGTCACGCGTTCCGGCGGCGTGCGCAAAGCTGCCGGTGATGAATCGGCTGGCGCGCTCTTCGGCGCGGGGGGCGGGTGGCGGGACCGACGCGCCGATGTTGGCGTCGACGTCGCGGTCGATGTCGATCTCGCGCGCCGCCACCTCGATGACGTTGTCGTCCTCGGGTGACGCTGGGGTGCCGCGAAGTGCGGCTTGAATTGCAGCGGTTGCCGCCAGCAGATCACCGGCGCGGGTCAAGCGCGTGGCGTCGGCCATCAAGTGTGCAAAGGACGTAGGCATGTCGTTCGGGAAAGAGGTTCACCGCATGCGGCCGGCCAGTGCGGCTTTCACGGCAGGACTCGCATGCAAGGCACCGAGGACCGTGATCGATCCGATGGTGGACTTGGCCAGTTCGGGCGTGACATCCGGCGCTATCGAGGCCAGGCCCAGCACGCGTATGTGCAGCACCTGCTTGGCCTTTTGCGCGGCACGCAGCTCGTCGGCAGTGAAATGCTGGATTCCCAGTACCAACGTCTTGCGGGATACCGCCTGCTTGACGGCGTCCGCGTGCGCCGCGAGCTGATTCCGGATGGCAGTGCGTATCAGGTCGGTGCGGTTGGCGTAGAAGCCTTCCTGCACCAGAAGATCGATCTGTCCCAGATCGACGTAGCCGATGTTGATCGTGATCTTCTCATCGACGGGCTTGGCGACCGTGGCCGATGTGGCACTGCGGGCTGGCATGGAGACCATCTTAACACCATCCAAGTGGATGGCGCAATCTCGTTTTGCTTACGGATTGTCCCGGGCCGCCAGCGCGCGCGAACGAAACTCCGTCGGCGAAAGTCCATAGGTGGCACGGAATGCCTTGCTGAAATGGCTGGCATCGGCAAAGCCCCAATGCCTGGCGATCTCGGCGATCTGGCGCGCTGCCAGCGTGGTGCCTTCCAGGTCGCGACGGCACATGGCGAGGCGGCGATTGCGGATGTGCGACGACACCGTCATCTCCGTGTCTTCGAACAGCTTGTGGACGTTGCGCTCGGTCATGCCGAACGCACGCGCCAGCGAGCTCACGCCGAGCGACGGATCCGTCAGGTTCGTCTCGATGTGACGCTGCACCTGCTCCAGCCGCACGCGGCGCAGGCGCGGCGGTGGCAAGTCGGGCTGGTCGCTGAGGCAGACGGTCAGCAGATCCAGCGTGATCTCCAGCATCTGCTGCCGCTTCGCGGCCGGCACGTCGCCCATGCGCTGCATCAGCGCACGGAAGTGATCCATGAACAGGCCGCCGACTCCGTTTCGGCCGTCCATGGGTCGGCCTACGAGGTCGCGCACTCGCGGCATGCGGCGCAATAGATCAGGCTCAGGCACCAGCAGCGACATCTGGCGCAGGCTGTCGCCGGTCATGAACGCCATCGGTTGGGTACTGTCCCACAACGTGAACATCCCTTCCGTGAGGCACAGCTCGCGATCGTCGCCAAAGCGCAGTGTCTCGCGGCCCTCCGCGATCATCACGACCGTGAGATAGGCCTCGTCGTCGCGGGCGATCTGTGCGCGGGCCCGCGTTCCGCTGACGCGGGCCGATGCGGTGCAGTCGGTCAGTCGCATGCGGTCGACACGGTGCTGGTGCATGTAGGCCGGAAAGCGCTCACAGGCGATCTTGGGAATGTCCCAGTTCAAGTGCGCGTCGACGATCACCTCTCGCCAGGCTTCGAATTGACGACCGGCTGGAAGCGCGTGCGACGTCCAGACTTCTCGCTGCTGCGATGGGGAGGAGGTACTCATGAATCTTCGGTCAACGTCGGACAAGGGGCGAGGAGCCTGTCTCCACACCATGGGCCGGGAGGGTACGGCGCCAGTCGGAGCGACACATGATGAATCGGTGACACGCGGTGCTGCGCTGATGCAACAGGCGCTGGTTCGCGAAGGAATGCTCACTTGGTCGAACGTGAACTCGCCAGGCACGGCGGGCGTACGAGGCGCAAGACTGACCTACGCTGGCGAAGGTCCCCCGATCGATCCGCAAGTTTCGGCGCTCGAACGGGTACCACCCGGGCCGCGCTCAATGCAAGCGTGGCTTACCTCACACAGTGCGCTACCAGACCCATGACACCTTCTCGAACCCTCACAGTCCTTTCCGCCGCATGCCTGTGCGCGATCCTCGCAGCATGCGGTGGCGGCGGCGATTCATCCGAACCCGAGACGCCTGCCGGGCCGACCTTCGCTTCCTGCTTCGATGTGACCGCCGGCGTGGCCTTCGTCGAAAAGTCCACGGATGAAGGCGGCGATGATGCTGGCCGCAACAGCGTCCTGCTGGTCAAGGAGGCTTTCGAGGGCGCGGTGCGCAGCGGCAGCGTCGTGATGTCGGACAACACCAGTACCGCGGTTCGATCTTCCGCGTTCTACTGGTCGCAGGAATCCAATGGCGTTCGTTTCTGGGGCTTCCTGGACTACGACAACACCGGCAGTGCCCAGGCCAAGACCGTGCATTCCGATGGCTTCACGCTGCCGCTGGCGATGCAGGCAGGGCAGTCCGCCACGCTCAATTACACCGACACGGCCACTCAGCTGACCGGCACCTCGGCCGGACAGGTCGCCACCACGACGCGCCAGGAGACATGGACCTTCGAGGGCTTCGAGACGCTCACCCTGGGCGGCAAGACGTTCACGGGTACCTGCAGGATCAAGACACTCCAAACCACGGAGGATGGACCGTCCACACTGTGGTTTGCGAAGGGATTCGGGCTCATCCGTTCTCTGCACACGAACACCGCCGGTGCGGTCCAGGAGGAGTCGGTCCTGGAGACCGTCACGACACAGCCATGAGCGCCGCTCGCGCCGGGGCCTTGCTTCCATCGTGGCCCGCGGACGTCGAGACTCACCTCGAGCTCTCTGCCGCTCCTGGCCGCCTGTAGCTGTAGTTCTTGTTCAACCGTTCGAGCAAGTAGTCTCCGTACCGGACCGGCGGATAGTGCGGCGGGTTCTCGGGTCCGGTACAGCCTGGCAGGCACTCGATGATCGTGTCCATGCTGGGGTCGAAAAAGTACGGCAGCGAGTACCGGTCGCCACCGGAGCGGTTGATGACGCGATGCGGCGTCGACACGAAGCGGTTGTTCGTCCAGCGTGCCAGCATGTCGCCGACGTTGAGCACGAAGGTGTCGTCCATCGGCGGCGCGTCTATCCAGTCGCCGCCGCGCGGGCGCACCTGCAATCCACCGGAATTGTCCTGTGCGAGCACGGTGATGATCCCGTAGTCCGTGTGCGGAGCCGAGCCGAACTGGTCGTCCGGGCCGGGCTGCTGAGGCGGATAGTGCAGCGCGCGCAGAAACGTGGTCGGCCGCTCGAAATGATGGTCCAGCGCGTGTGCCGGCAGCCCCAGGCTGATCGCGATCAGTCGCACGATGTGGCGCGCCACCGCGTCCACCGCGCGCTCGAATTGCGTCATGCGCGCCTTGAAGGTCGGCAGCCAGTGCGGCCACTGGTTGGGGCCCTGCAGCGGCTCCCCGGCCAGCAATGCCGGGTCGTCCAGCGGCAGCTCGTGCATCAGCATCAGCGACTCGCTCATGTTCGGTTGCGTCACGCGCGCGACCGACGACGTCACGATGGTCGAACTCGCGATGCCCATGTAGCCGCGGTGAAAGGCGTTGATCGCGATCGACTGCTTCTGTGCCAGCGTCGAGGCATGGAACTCGCGCGATGCCGCGAAGGCGGCCGCAGTGGTCTCGGGCGCGACGCCGTGGCCGCGGATATAGGCGAAGCCGATCGTGCTCAAGGCCTGGTAGAGCGCCGCGGCGGCCGGCCCGGCCGCGGCCATGTCGAGGTCGAGTTTGCCTTGCAGATCGATCACGGGAATGGACACAGGTTCTCCTTGCGTTCAGGCGGTGGTGGCGCCGCGGGGCCGGCCCGGGCCGCGCTTCGGGGCGCCCTCGTGCAGGCGCAGGCGGGCAGGGCGGTCGAAACTCGCCGGCCGCGCGAGGAAGGCTTCGCGTGTCATGGCCCACGCGCGGGTCACCAGGTCCCGCACCACGGCCTCGGCACGCGCAGGGTCGCCGGCGCGGATCGCCGCGATCATTCTGCGGTTGGCACGGATCGCGAGCGGCAGCATCTGCGCCTGCTCGAGGTAGGCCCAGTGGCGGTAGCGCAGGGCCGGCTTGTCGAGCTGTGCGAGCAGGCTGGCGAGCACCGGGTTGCCGCTGTCGCGGTGCAGCACGCCGGTCAGCTCGACGTTGGCCTGGAAGGCGGTTTCGAGTTCGTGGCGCGCGAGCGCCTGCTCCATCCGCCGCAGGCATGCCGTCAAGCGGGCGACGCTGGCGGCGCGCTCCGGCGCGGCGGCGAGCGTGGCCGCGGCCAGCGCTTCGAGCGGCACGCGGCAACTGTAGATGTGGTCGAGGTTCTCGACCGTCATCGGCGCCACGTGGACGCCGTAGCGCGGCTTGCGCGTCACCAGCCCGTTGGCCTCGAGCAGCCGCAGCGCCTCGCGCAGCGGTGTGCGGCTGATCCTGAAGAACTCGCACAGGTCCGCTTCGATCAGCCGCGTGCCGGGCGCGAACTCGCGCGTGATGATCTTGTGCTCCAGCAGCGCCAGCATGTCGAGTGCCAGCGGCGCGAACGCGGCGTCTTCATCGGCTTCGATCGGGGGCGTCATCGCTGGCATCAGAAGCGCTCGATCTTGAGCCCGACGAGCTTCTCGGTCGCGACCACGACGATCAGCGCCATCACGATGCTCATCGTCGAGACGGCGGCGGCCTCGGGCGTGAAGTTGAAGCGCAGGTAGTCGAACAGCTGCAGCGGCAAGGTCGCGCCGCCGACGTCCTTCAGCAGGTACGAGATGCCGAAGGTGTCGAACGAGATGATGAAGGCGAACAGGCAGCCGTTGATCACGCCCGGCTTGATCAGCGGCAGCGTGATGCGCCGAAAGCTCGCCCATGGCGTGGCGCCCAGGTTGCGCGCGGCCAGGTCCCAGTTGGCATCGAAGCCGTGCAGTGCCGTCACGACATTGAGGAAGACGAAGGGCAGGGTGATCAGCACATGGCCGACGATCATGCCGACGCCCCAGCGCGTGCCGACGCCGATCGCGTAGAAGAAGAACAGCAGGGCCATCGCCGTCAGCACCTCGGGCAGCAGCAGCGGCAGCAGGATGGCGACGCGCACGGCCTCTTTGCCGCGTGCCGCGAAGCGCACGTAGTAGAGCGCGGCCGCCACGCCGACGACGCCCGAGATCGCCGTGGCCGCGAGCGCAAGCCAGAGCGAGCGCACGATCGCGTCGATGAAGACCTGGTTGTTCAGGAAGGCCGCGAACCAGCGCAGCGACAGGCCGCGCGGCGGGAAGGTCAGGAACGGTCCGGCGTTGAACGACGCGCCGACGACGACCAGGATGGGCGCCAGCAGGTAGGCGCAGATCAGCAGGCAGAACAGGGCGAGCAGGGCACGTGAGGCGCGCATACGGAAACTCACTTCCACCGGATGCGGGTGAGCCGCATGAAGAGCACGACGGCGAGCGTCGCGGTCGCGGACAGGATCAGCGCCAAGGCCGAGCCCAGCGGCCACTGGAACTGATCGATCAGGGTTTCGACGACGATGACCGCCATCGTCTTGATGCGCATGCCGCCGATCAACACCGGCGTGACGTAGGCGCTGACCGCGAGCACGAAGACCAGGATCGCGCCCGACTGGATTCCCGGCAACGCCAGCGGAAGCACGACGCGGCGGAACACGCGGCCCGGCGACGCGCCGAGTGAGCGTGCCGCGTTTTCGAGCGCCGGGTCGATGGCTTGCAGCGCGCCCATGATGGGCAGCACCATGAACGGCAGGAACACGTGCGACAGCGCGACGACGATGCCGAAGCTGTTGTACATCAGCGGCAGCGGCGTCTGCACCAGGCCCAGGTCCAGCAGCGCGCGGTTGATCACGCCGTTGTTGCCCAGCAGGATGGTCCAGCCGTAGCTGCGCACGACGATCCCGACGAGCAACGGCGACAGCACGATGCCGTACAGCAGCGCCCGCCAGCGGCTCGAGGCGCGCACGATCTGCAGTGCCAGCGGAAAGCCGAGCACGAAGCAGACGAGGGCGCTGAGCAGGCCGATCCACAGGGTCTGCAGCAGCGCGCCGGCGTAGTAGAAGTCGGCGAAGAACTTCGCATAGCCGGCGGTCGAGAAGCCGCTGCCGTAGGGCGTGTTCGTGGCCGGCTCGCGCAGGCTCATCGCGACGATGTTCAGGTACGGCAGGATCAGGAAGACGCCGATCAGCACCGCCGCCGGCGCGAACAGCAGCAGCGGGCGCGACCGCGCAGCCCACAGGCGCGCCGTCATGACGCCTCGACGGCCCACAGCCGCGTCGGGTCGAAGCCCAGTGCCACGGCGTCGCCCGGCGCGTGCAGCGCGGGCGGGGCGGCCTGGACGTTCAGCACCCGGTCTCCGACCGCGATCCGATAGTCGATGAACGGACCATGAAAATAGCGTGCGGCAACGATGCCGGCCCACGGCGTGCCCGAGGTCGCCGCGGTCAACGCGATCGCCTGCGGTCGCGCGATCACGGAGACGGAAGTTCCGGGAGCCAGGCCAAGCCGCTGCGGCATCGGCAGCGGGCCCAGCGGCGATTCGATCAGCCGTTCGCCGTCGGCCGCGGCGATTCTGCCCTCGACCACGTTGGCCTGGCCGACGAAGCGCGCGACCGCGGCGCTGGCCGGGCGGTCGTACACGGCCTCCGGAGCGTCGACCTGCGCGATCCGCCCGCCGAACATCACGACCACGCGGTCCGACATCGTCATCGCTTCGGCCTGGTCGTGCGTCACGTACAGCGTCGAGATGCCGACGCGCTTCTGCAGGTCGCGGATGAAGGTTCGCATCTCGTCGCGCAAGGTCGCGTCCAGATTCGCGAGCGGCTCGTCGAGCAGCAGGATCTTCGGCTCGATCACCAGCGCACGGGCCAGCGCCACGCGCTGCTGCTGCCCGCCCGAGAGCTCGCGCGGATAGCGTGCGCCCAGGCCGGCGAGCTGCACCAGGTCGAGCACCGCGCGCACCCGCTCGGCGATCTCGGCCTTGGGCCTGGCGCGCATCTCCAGGCCGAACGCGAGGTTGCCGGCCACCGTCATGTGCGGGAACAGCGCGTAGTTCTGGAACACCATGCCGATGTCGCGCTGCTCCGGCGGCAGCCGTGCCACGTCGCGGCCATCGAACAGGATGCGGCCGTCGTCGATGGCCTCGAAGCCCGCCAGGCACTTCAGCGTGGTGGTCTTGCCACAGCCGCTCGGGCCGAGCAGCGAGATGAACTCGCCGTGCTCGATGTCGAGCGAGATGCCGTCGACGGCGGTCGACGTGCCGTAGCGCTTGACGAGCGACTGGATCGAGACCGTGGTCATGGGGCGTGTCGAGGTTCGTGCGGGCCGAGCGCCGGGCAAGGGCCACGTAGGGGCCTCTTCGTGGCCCAGCCAAGCCGGCCCGCGTCCCCTCGGGGGACCGGCCGACGTACCCGTCGGACGAGGGGTTCCATCACTTGCCGACGACCTCGTTCCAGCGCTTCGTGATCGCCTCGGCGTTCTTGTTCATGTAGGCCCAGTCCCAGGTCAGGAACTTGTCCATCTCCTTGCCCGAGATCGGGATGTCCTTCTTCAGCGCATCGGGTACGACGACCTTGCGATTCACCGGCGACACGAAGAACTCCTTCATCAGCACGGTCTGGCCCTCCGGGCTCAGGATGAAGTCGATGTAGGCGTGTGCCAGGGCGGCGGGCGCGCCCATCGGGATGTTGAACGTCTGGTCCCACATCAGCAGCCCTTCTTCGGGCGTGATGCAGTCCACCGGCAGGCCCTGGTTGCGCAGCCGCGCAATCTCGCCGAAGTCGAAGGGCGCGACGACGACCTCGCCGGTCGACATCATCGTCGACATGTTGAAGTCGGTCTGCATGACCTTGCCGAGCTCGGCGAGCTTCTTGAAGCCGACGTCGATGTTGTGGATGTCGCCGCCGTACATCTTCGACGCGAGCATCAGCATCATCTTGCCGGCCGTGTTCTGGATGCTGTACAGCCCGAGCCGGCCCTTGAACTCGGGGTTGGTCCACAAGTCCTTCCAGGACTTGGGCGGCGTCTTGACCAGGTCGGTGCGGTAGCCGATGCCGATCGGCGAGATCAGGCCGACCACGCCCCAGCCATCGGCCGCCGCAGTCGCGATCGGGTACAGGTCGGCGTAGTTCGGGACCAGGCCGCGATCGAGCTTCTGGAACTGGCCTTCGGCGCGCAGCACCGAGGCATAGATCTCGTTCGTCATCACCACGCCATACGGCGACTTGCCGACGCCGGCCGCGCGCATCGTCGACATGTAGGTGCGGCCCAGGCCGATGTCGAGCTTGGGGCTGACCTTGGTCTTCGCGGTGAAGGCGGGCAGCAAGGTCGCGCGCCAGAACTTCTCCCAGCTGCCGCCGTAGGTCGTGACCACCAGCTCCTCGGCCGCCGCAGCGAGCCGCGGCAAACCCATGATCCCGGCGCCCATCAGACCCGCCAGCGCATGCAGTGCGCGGCGTCGGTTCGTTGCATCCATCGCGTGATTTCTCCGGGGTGAAAATTCTGTATACTGAATTTGGCAAGCAATGTCTGTTCCAAGTCAAGCGCTGTGATTCAACGCGTCATCGTCGACACCGACCCCGGCCAGGACGACGCGCTCGCGCTGCTCGTCGCGCTCGGTTCGCCCGAGCTCGAGCTGCTGGGCGTCACGACCGTCGCGGGCAACGTGCCGGTGGCGCAGACGGCGGACAACGCGCGCCGCATCCTCGAGCTCGCAGGCCGCGGGGACGTGCCCGTCCATGCCGGCGCGCAGCGGCCGCTGCTGCGGCCACCGCGACCGGTGCCCGAGATCCACGGCGAGACCGGCATCGACGGCTGGGACTGGGCGCCGGCGCAGCGCCCTCCCGAACCCGCTCACGCGGTCGACTGGCTGGTCGAGACGCTGCTGCGCGAGCCTGCCCACAGCGTCAGCCTGATCGCACTGGCACCGCAGACCAACATCGCGCTGGCCTTGCGCCGCGCGCCCGACATCGCGCCGCGGTTGAAGCGCATCGTGTTCATGGGCGGCGGCTACTTCGAGGGCGGCAACATGACGCCCGCCGCCGAGTACAACATCCTGGTCGATCCGGAAGCGGCAGCGATCGTGCTGGCGGCCGGTGTCGACATCACCGCGGTGCCGCTGGATTGCACGCACAGCGCCCCCGCGCCCATCGACTGGTCGCGCTCGCTCGAGGCGCTGGGCACCGGCGTGGGGAGAGCCTGCGGCGGAATGGTGCGGTTCTTCGAGCAGTACGGCAACCGCAAGTACGGCACGCGCTCGCGGCCGCTGCACGACGCGGTGGCCGTGGGGGCCTTTCTGTGGCCGGAGCTGTTCGAGGGGCGTCTATGCCCCGTGGACGTCGAATGCGCCGGGCGGCTGACCACCGGCATGACGGTGGTCGACTGGTTGCGCCAGACGGGCGCGGCCGACAACTGCCATTGGCTGCGCTCGTGCCGCGAGCCGTCCGTGCTCTACGCCCGAATGTTGGAGTGCCTGAGCCGACTGCCGTAGTGCTTGCCTCAGCTGCTGTGCTCAGGTATTGGGGACCGAATCGAAGGTGAGGGCGTCGTCGAGCGTCGAGACCAGGAGATCCGCGTCGGCCCGCGAGAACACCAGCGGCGGCCGGATCTTCAGCGTGTTGGCGTGCGGGCCGGTGCTGCTCAACAGCACACCGCGCTCGCGCATCGCGTTGACGACGCGGGCGGTCTGCGAGGTGGCCGGTGCCCGGGTCGCGGGGTCGGCGACGAGCTCGACGCCGACGAACAGCCCGGCGCCGCGCACATCGCCGATCAGCGGATGTTTCGCTGCGAGGCGGCGCAAGCCGTCGCGCAGATGGCGGCCCACGGTCTGCGCGTTCGCAAGCAGCCCGTCGCGGTCGATCACGTCGAGCACCGCGTTGCCGGCCGCCATCGCGACCGGGTTGCCGCCGAAGGTGTTGAAGTAGCGCGATTCGCGCGCGAACGCGGCGAGCACGCTGGGCCGCACCGCGATGCCGGCGAGCGGGTGGCCGGCACCCAGCGGCTTGCCCATCGTGACGATGTCGGGCACGACGCCGTGGCGCTGGAAGCCCCACATCGCGTCGCCGCTGCGCGCGAGCCCCGCCTGTACCTCGTCGGCGATGAACACGCCGCCGGCCTTGCGGATAACGTCGACCGCCTCGGCGAGAAAGCCCGGCGGATCGGTGTAGATGCCGTCGCTCGAGAACACCGTGTCGACCATCAGCGCGGCCGGCTGCAGGCCGTGCGTCTTCAGGTCGGCGATCGCCTCGCGTACGCCGGCGGCGAAGGCAGGGCCCAGCGCGGCGGGCGCGGTGCGGAAACTGTCCGGCGCGCTCACCGTGCGAACCGTGTCGCCCAGGCGCACGTACTGGCCCAGCGACGGCGAGGCCTCCGCGATCGCCGACGTCACGCCGTGGTACGCGAAGCGCGTGACGATCAGCCCGGAGGCCTTCGTGTGCGCGCGGGCGATGCGCATCGCCAGGTCGTTCGCTTCGCTGCCGGTGCAGGTGAACATCGCGTGCCCGAGGGCCGACGGCATCGTCGCGAGCAGGCGCTCGGCATAGTCGAGCACGCCTTCGTGCAGGTAGCGCGTGTGGGTGTTCAGCGTGGCGGCCTGGCGCGCGATCGCCTCGACGACGTGCGGATGGCAATGGCCGACCGAGGCGACGTTGTTGTACGCGTCGAGGTAGCGCCGGCCGTCGCTGCCGTGCAGCCACACGCCTTCGCCGCGCACCAGGTGCAGCGGCTGCTCGTAGAAGAGGCGGTACGCAGGCCCGAGCAGCCGGGCGCGCCGCTCGATCAGGCGGTCGGCCTCGGTGCGCGAGTCTTGGGTCGTCGGCGTCATGCGCGTCTCCTTCAGGCCATGCCGCAGGCGCGCTTGAACGCAGCGGTCGCGGCGGCTTCGCCGATGCGTTCGCAGGCGGCGAGGCGCGCCCACGAGATCGGGTTGTTGCGCAGCAGGTAGGGCGCATTGTCGGGATGGCGTGCCGCGCGCCATCCGCTGATCGCCACCACCATCACGAGCCGCGCGGTGATCAGCGTGAACAGCAGCTCGAGCTCGGCCGGCTGCAGCGCGAGCTCGCCGTGGTACGCGGCGACAAAGGTCGCGAGCTCGTCCAGCGCATCGTCGCCCGTCCCCATCTGGTATGCCGCGGCGACGGCCAGGTCATCGACCAGCGGCGCGTGCACCATGTCGCCGAAGTCGAGGATGCCGGCGATGCGGTCGGTCTGCGTCGGGTCGACCAGCAGGTTGTAGATGTTGAAGTCGTTGTGGATGGGCTGGCTGCGCAGATGCGGCAGCCGCGGCTTCGCGGCGTGCTCGAAGCGGTCCAGCGCCCGGCTCGCGAGCGCGCGGCGCTCGGGATCCGCGATGTGCACCAGCAGCCCGCGCACGCGATCGGCACGCTGGATGTCCCACGGCAGCTCGAGCGCGCCGGCCGGGTGCCTGAAGCCGCACAGCGCGCGATCGAGCCGGGCCAGCATGCGCGCGACGTTGAGCCGCTGGGCCGCGCTGCGCGGCGCTTCGGGCAGCGGAAGCCCGCTCAGGTAGCTGAACAGCCGCACGACGCGCGGCTGGCCGTCGCCGGGGTCGGCCACGAACGACGGCGCGCCCTCCAAGGTCGGCACGATGCGCTGTACCGGCAGACCCGGGTCGGCGGCTGCGATGTGCATCAGCGCGCCGGTCTGGAAGTCGGCGACCAGGCGCGACTCGGCCGGGTGCGAGACCTTCAGCATGTAGCGTGCCCCGTCGGCATCCGAGCGCAGGCGGTAGTTGCGGTCGCGCTCGCCGGTGAGCGGCGCGATCTCGCCGGTGAAGCCGTAGCGGCTGTGCGCGAGCGTGCGCACCCAGGCGATGTCGAGCTCGGGCGATCCGAGGCTGAGCACCTGTGCGTCGTCGTGCAGCGCGGCTGCCGTCATGCCGCGCTCGCGTAGCCGCGCAAGGCGCTGGCCAGGTTGGGGCCGAGGTCGTCGGACAGATAGCCGCCTTCCTGCACCAGCACCGTCGGCAGGCCCAGGCGCGCGATCTCGGCGAGCACCGTCTCGAAGTCCGCGGTCGTGAGGCGCAGGCCCTTGTACGGGTCGCGCTCGTGCGCGTCCAGCCCCAGCGCCACGACCAGCGCACCCGGCGCGTAGGCGCGCACGCTGGCGCAGGCCTCGCGCAAGGCCGGCAGGTACCCGGCCATGTCGGTGCCGAGCGCGAGCGGCATGTTCAGGTTGTAGCCCTCGCCCTTGCCCTCGCCGCGTTCATGCGCATGGCCGGTGAAGAACGGCGTGAAGTGGCGCGGGTCGCCGTGCAGCGAGATCGTCAGCACATCGGCGCGCCGGTAGAAGATGCCCTGCGTGCCGTTGCCGTGGTGCACGTCGATGTCGAGGACCGCGACGCGCGCATGCCGCTGGCGCAGGTGCTGCACCGCGATCGCGGCGTTGTTCAGGTAGCAGAAGCCGTTCGCGCGGTCCGCATACGCATGGTGGCCGGGCGGGCGGCACAGCGCGTACGCGGCACGCTCCCCATCCAGCACCAGTTGCGCTGCATGCGTCGCGATGTGGGCCGACGCGACCGCGGCCGCCCAGGTGTGGGCGCCGATCGAGCAGGCGTTGTCGCCCATGTGGAAGCCGGCCTGGCCGACCACGCTCTCGGGGTAGCTCGCCGGTTGCCCGGGGAACGGGTGGATGTTGGGCATCACCTCGTCCGACGGGTCGTCCAGCAGCTGCCAGCGCGCGTGCGCGGTCTCGAGAAAGCGCAGGTACTGCGGCGTGTGGATCGCGGCGCGCGGCGCGGCGCCGTAGTCGGCGGGCGCGACGATCTCGTGGCCGTCGCGCTCGACGGCCGCGAGCAGCCGGAACGCGCGTTCGGGCTGCTCGTTGCTGCGCTTGAGCTTTCCGCGCACCATGAAGAGCTGCGGGTCGTGGTTCTTGTGCGTGTCGGTGTAGACGACCTTCATCGCTTGGCACTCCGCGCGGTGCTTGCCTTCAGCTTCGGCCGCGCCAGCTTCGTGGCCTTCGGACCCGCCCCGTGCTGCTCGACGAACAACGCGCGCACGTGCTGCCACGCGTCTTCGAGGTGGGTGCGCATCGCGGCGCTGGCGCCGGCCGCGTCGCGCGCGAGCAATGCATCGACGATCGGGTAATGCGTGCGCGCAACCGTCTCGGGGTCGTCGTAGACCGCGTCGATCAGCGCGATGATCATGCGCATCTCGGTCTGGATGTTCGTGAAGATGCGGTGCAGCTGGGCATTGCCGGAGAGCTCGCAGATCAGCGTGTGGAACGCGAGGTCGACCGCGATGCGATCGTGCTGCGGCAGTGTCGGCGCCTGCTGCACCATCGTGTCGACCAGCGCCTTCACGCGCGCGAGCCCGGCATCGCTGGCCTTGGCGCAGGCCAGCTCCAGCGAGGTCAGCTCGAGGCTGATGCGCACCTGGAACAGGTCGTCGATCTCCTGCACGCTGACGGTCCGCACCGCGAAGCCGTGGCGCGGCCGCGCGACCAGCACGCCCTGCCGCTCGAGCCGGCGCGCCGCCTCGCGCACCGGCCCGCGGCTCACGCCCATGCGGCGCGCGATGTCGGCCTCGTAGACGCGCGCGCCGGGCGGCAGCCGGCCCTCGATGATCGCGCGCGTGAGCTGCGCTTCGACCAGCCCGACCAGGTCGGGGGCTTCGACCGACTCGAAGAAGTCGGCGTTCGTTGATGCGTGAGGAAAATCCATGAAGAACTGCGTGGCCTCGGCGGGCTCAGTAGCCACGCTCCCGGTCGACCTGGTGGACGGGACGCTCGCCGCGTCGAACCATCGCGAGATTGTCCAACGTCTGCCGCGCGATCACCGCGGGGTCGCTGCGCGTCGCGACATGCGGCGTCACCACGATGTTCGGGTGGCGCCAGAAGGGATGATCGGATGGCAGCGGCTCCTGCGAGAACGCATCGAGCGTCGCCGCGCCGAGCTGGCCGCTCGCCAGCGCCGCGAGCAGATCCGCTTCGACCAGATGATCGCCGCGCCCGACGTTGATCAGGTGCGCGCCGCGCGGCAGCTGCGCGAAACATTCGGCGTTCAGGAAGCCGTGCGTCTGCGGCGTCAGCGGCAGCAGGCACACCAGCGCATCGCAGCCCGAGAGGAAGGCCGCGAGCTGCGCGTCGCCATGGAACGCGGCGACGCCGTCCGGCAGATCGGCCTTCGGGCTGCGGCTCCAGCCGCGCACGTCGTAGCCTATCGCCGCGAGTGCGCGCGCACAGGCCATGCCCAGCGCGCCCAGCCCGGCGATGCCGACGCGGTAGCGCCGCGGCGACGTGATCGGCTGCTCTTCCCAGCGCGCTGCCGCCGCACTCGCGAGATAGCCTTGCATGCGCCGGTGCTGCTGCACGACGGCCCAGGTCACGTAGGCCTTCATGCCGGCGGCCATCGTGGCATCGACGACGCGGCACAGCGGCACGGCGTGCGGCAGATCGCGATCGGCGAGCAGGTGGTCGACGCCGGCGGCCAGTGACTGGATCAGCTTCAGCCGCGGCAGTTGCGCGAGCAGGCCGTGCGGCGCGAACCAGCAGACCGCGGCATCGATCTCGTCCGGCGGACCCAGTGCCTCGGCGGTCGTGCCGGTGCGCAACGCGATGCCCGGCTGCAGCGCCTCGAACGCTGCGGCGAGATAGCCCAGGTCCAGCGCCTCGCTCAGCAGCGCGATGCAGGGCTGGCCGGTCGTCGTCGTCATGCGGCCGCCTGTGCCAGCGGTGCCGCGGCAGCGGCGGCCAGGCGTGGCACCGCGGCGATCAGTTGCCGCGTGTCCGGGTGCTGCGGATCGGCCAGCAC
>DATCSE010000359.1:0-37526 GCA_036568605.1 Burkholderiaceae bacterium
CCCGCCGGCGCGGGAAATGTCACGACGATGGTCGTGCCGACGCCGCGCTCGCTGTGCACCTCGAGCCTGCCGTTCAGCATCTGCGCACGCTCCTGCAGCCCGATCAGACCGAGCGACTTGCGATCGCGGTCGCCTTGCGGATCGAAGCCGCGGCCGTCATCGCTCACCGACACGCGGTACTCCGATTCGCCGCGCGTCACCGCGACACGCACGCGGGTCGCCTGGGCATGCCGGGCGACGTTGGTCAGCGATTCCTGAACGATGCGGAAGACGACCGTGGTCTGGTTCGGGTCGAGCTCGACCTGCGACTCGCTGAGCTCCAGCGTGCAATCGATTCCGCTGCGTTCGCCGAACTGGCCGACCAACCATTCCAGCGCGGCACCTATGCCCATGTCCAGCACTGCCGGGCGCAGGCTGGACACCAGATCGCGCTGCAGCCGGATCACCGAATCGACCAGCGACAGGATGCTCGCGGCGCGCTCGGCGATCCCGGGCTGCCCCGGGCCGAAGCGCATGCGGACCACCGAGACCTCGAAGCGCAGCGCCGACAGCAGCTGGCCCAGCTCGTCGTGCAGCTCGCGCGCGATGAACTTGCGCTCTTCCTCACGCGCCGCCTCGCGGCGGAAGCCCAGCTCGCGCACCAGCTGCTCGACCCGCTTGCGCTCGGTGACCTCGCGCGAGATGCCCAGCACGCTGACGACCTGGCCGCGGTCGTCGCGTTCGGGCAAATGGCGCACCTCGAAATAGCGGGTCGTCCCGTGCCCGTACCACGGCACTTCGAGCATGTTGGGGGCGTTCTCGGCAATCGCGTCCATCACCGCAGCGTGCAGCAGGCCCTCGTCGTCGAGCCCGATCTCGGCGATCGTCTTGCCGACGAAATGCTCGTACGGCAGCCCGAACATGCGCGTGACGGCCGGGTTCACGTAGACATGGCGGCCGTTGCGATCGAAGCGCGCGACCATGTCGGGCAGGTTGTCCAGCAGCGTCGTCAGCTGGCGCTGGGTGTCCATCATCGCGGTCACGTCGCGGCCGATCGCGAGCACGCTGGCGACGCGGCCCTGCGCATCGTGCTCGGCGACCAGACGGAACTCGATGTTGCGCCCGCCGATCACGACCTCGGTCGAACCGTCGCGGCCGCTCGCGAACACCTGCTTCAGGCGCTCCACGTAACGCGCGCTCTGCTCGGGCGGCAGGTCGGTCAGCGTCGTCGGCGTGCTGCCCATCAGCTCGTGCGGCGGCACGCGGTGCGCCTCGGCAAGCGCCGGGTTGACGTAGGTGCGGCGGCACTGCTCGTCGTAGCGCACGACCAGGTCGGGCGAGTGCTCGACCAACGCCCGGAACTCCTGCTCGCGCACCCGCAGCACGCCTTCCGAGCGCTGCAGCTCGGTCCGAGAGCGGCGCAGCCGGACCAGGAAGTACACGGTCCCGGCGAACACCAGCACGCTGCCGCCCAGCACGGTCCACAGCAGGCGCTGCCGCAGCTCCGCCTGTTCCAGATCGGTCTGCTGCTGGCGGTTGCGCTGCATCAGCTCGCTGATCTCGCGCTGCTTGCTCTCGGTTTCGTAGCGCTGCGCCAGCTGGACCATGCGCGCGCTCGCGCGCTCGCGCGCCGCCCGGGCCGTCATCTCGTTGGCCTCGAGCGTGCGGGTGTAGGCCTGGCGGAAATCGCCTTCGGCCGCCGCCAGGTTGGCCAGGCGCTGCGCGCTCTCGCTGACGTACAGCGGAAAGTTGATCTCCTTCGCCAGGTCGTAGCCGCGCTGCGCGTCGGCCTTGGCCTGCGCGGTCTGGTGCAGCGACTCGTGGTTCAGGCTGCGCGCGTTCAGCGTGTACCACAGGCCGATCTTGTTCGGATAACGCTCATAGGTGGCCAGCGCTTCGTCCAGCGCGGCCAGCGCCTCGGCATGGCGATGCTGGTTGCGCATGTTGCTCGCGAGCTGCGTCATCCCGAATGCGATCGCGAACGGCGCGCGCGTCTCGCGGAAGATCGCCAGCGCCTCGCGCACGCTCGCCTCGCCGGCGGCCGGGCCGCGCAGCGTTGCGGTCATCCCGCCGATGCCCAACGTCGCGTAGGCCTCGAGCTGGCGCGACCGGGCGCGCCGCGCCTGGTCGCGCATCTGCACGAAATGGTCGAGCGCTTCCTGGAACCGGAAGCTCTGGTCGAACGAGATCGCCAACCCCTGGTGCGCATAGGTCAGCGCGAGCGGGTCGTTCGAGCGCCGCGCGATCTCCATCGCCTGCATGGCCGTCGTGACCGAATCGTCGATCTGGCCGATGCGGCGATACATCGTCGCGGTGCGCAACAACGCCTCGCCGAGCAGATCGGTGCGGGTCGTCCCCTCGAGCTCGGCCAGGCTGCGGGTGGTCGCGGTCACGAGCCTGTCGATGCGGGCCTCGTTGACCGCGTTCAGCGAGGCGTTCAGGTCGGCCTCGGCCTGGCCCAGCTTGTCGCCGTGCTGCTGCGCGAGCTCGAAAGCCTGGTTCGTGTGCGCGATCGACTGCTCGGTCAGCGCCATGTAGATCTCGGTGCGCGCCAGCAGATTCAGCGCTCGGACCTGGTCGGTGGGCAGCGCATCGGGCGGCAGCGCAGCGAGCAGGCGCTGCGCTTCTTCATAGGCGCTCGGAGCATCGCTCTCGGCGAGCATGCGCGTTTCGATGACACGGCTGCGCCAGGCGTCCAGCGGGCTCGCGGCCTGGGCCGGCGCGGGCAGCGGCGGCGATGCGAGCGCCCAGGCGAGCGCGATCCGCACCAGCCACCGCCAGGGTGTCGCGGGCGCATTCGCGATGTCAGGGAAGTCTGAACGCCGTTTCATTCAAGTCCGAACAGTGTTGCAGTCCAGCCTGATTGAGCGTAAGCGCCGTTGCGGCGATCTTAGTCAGCATGAACCCGCGAGTCCAATGTGCCCGAACGGCGCCGACCCGGTGCCGCTTGTTCGCATCTTGCGAACAACGCTCGGATACAGTGGAGTCCACGGTCCATTCGGCCATAGAAAAGAGGAGGTTCGCCGATGGTTCGCATTCTCGTGGCAGACGACCATGCGGTGGTCAGGCATGGGCTGCGTCAGCTCTTCAGCCTGGCCCCCGAGTTCAACGTCGTCGCCGAAGCCAAGAATGCGTGGGAGGCGATCGAGCGCCTGCGCGAGGGCGGCGTGGACGTGATGCTGATGGACATGAGCATGCCGGGGCTCAGCGGCATCGACCTGATACGCCGCGCACGCGGCGAGGCGCCGCGCGTGCCGATCCTGGTGCTCTCGATGCACGCCGATTGGCAGATCGCCGCGCGTGCGATCAAGGCCGGCGCGAGCGGCTATCTGACGAAGGACAGCGAACCCGAGGTGCTGATCGAGGCGATCCGGCAGGTCAGCAAGGGCGGCAACTTCATCGACCCGACGCTGGCCACGCGCATGGTCTTCCAGTCGGGCAGCGGATCGGACGCCGAAACGCCCAGCACCGAGATGACGGATCGCGAGTACCAGGTCTTCCTCGCACTGGTGCATGGGCGCAGCCTCGTCGAGATCGCCGAGGAGTTGCACCTGTCGGCCAAGACGATCAGCACGCACAAGTTCCGGCTGATGCGCAAGCTCGGGCTGAACAGCGTCAGCGAGCTGGTGCGCTACGCCGTGCGCCACGGCATCGTCGAGTAGCGGCGCCACCTGTTTCGGGCCATGCGGCGCTGGAGGCGCCGCGATGAAGCCCTCGGTGATGGAGCCGTTCGGCGGGAGCGGCGGCGATGCCGCTGCGGTGGCGCCGCCGATCGCCGCGCTCGAATTGGTGTTGGGCCAGATCCGGCAGCCCGCCTGGCTCACCGACCGCAGCGCGCGGTTCCTGTTCGTCAACGACGAGTCGTGCCGGGTCCTCGGCTACCGGCGCGAGGAGATGCTGCGCCTCGGGCTGCCCGACGTGGACGCCGAGGCGCATGCGGACCACTGGGCATCGGCATGGCAGCGCGTCTGCGGCGGCGCGGCATTGCGCTTCGAAAGACGGCTTCGTTCGAAGGAGGGGCACATGATTTCTGCGGAGATTCGGCTCAGCCACTTCAAGTCGGGCGCGCGCGACTACTGCCTGGGCCTGGCGCGCCGGATCGCGCCGCGCGACGCCGCCGCCCGGCGCGCACCCTGGCGGCGTGATGTGGTCGGCACGGTGCGGCACCTGCCCGACTGCATCGTGCGCTACGACCTGGCGCTGCGCCGCATCTACGCGAACCCGGCCTACGAGCGGCTGACCGGCCTGCCGCCGGCGGCCTATCTCGGCAAGACGCCGACCGAGACGTCCGTGATCGGTTCTTACGCGCCGCAGATGGAGGCGGCGCTGCGCGCAGCGCGCGACACCGGCATCGCCCAGGAGCTCGAAGTCCAGGTCACGGCACCCGGCGGCGAAATCGTCTGGCAGAGCTGCCGCATCGTGCTGGAACGCGACGCGCGCGGCGCACCGTCCAGCCTGCTGTCGATCTCGCGCGATGTCACGCAGCGCAGGCGGGCCCAGGACCAGCTCGATCAGCACGCGCGCGAATTCCGCACGCTGACCGAGAACTCGCCCGACCACATCGCGCGCTTCGACGCCCACGGCCGCCTGCTGTATGCGAACCCGGCGATCGGACAAACGTGGGGCGTCGACACGGCCGCGCTGCTCGGCAAGACCGCCCTCGAGATGGCGCCGGCGCGGCATCACTGGCTGCATGTCTGCGATCGGCTGCTGCGCGGCGTGCTGCGCACCGGCGAACCGGCCGACGCCGAAGCGGTGGGCGAGCATGCCGACGGCGATCTGCGCACGTACCACGTGCGCTGCGTGGCCGAGCGCGACGCCGGCGGTGCGGTGGCCGGTGCGCTGGTGATCGGGCGCGACGTCAGCGAGCTCAAGCGTGCCGAGGAAGCGGCGAAGCGGCGCAAGCAGGAGTTCCGCGCGCTGGTCGACAACTCGCCGGACCTGGTTGCGCGCCACGACCCGCGGGGCTGCCGCACCTACGCCAACCCGGCGCTGGCCCAGCTGCTTACGCACAGCGGCGACGGCGCCGACTGCGACGACGACCTGTCGTTCACGCCGGATGCTGCGCGCTACCGCGAGCTGCTGGCCGAGGTCGTCGCCAGCGGCGAGACGCGCCTGAGCGAGCTGCGCTATCGGCGCGGCCACGACGAGATCGGCTGGCTCGACGTGCGCATGTGCGCCGAGACGCGCGACGACGGCACGGTCGGCTCGGTGCTGGCGATCGCGCGCGACATCACCGATTTCGTGGCGCAGCGCGAAGACCTCGAGAACCAGGTGCGGCGCCGCACCGCCGACCTGCAGGCGGCGACCCAGAGGGCCAACGCGGCCAACCAGGCGAAGAGCGAGTTCCTCGCGGTGATGAGCCACGAGATCCGCACACCACTGAACGGAGTGATCGGGATGGCAGAACTGCTTGCGACGACGACGTTGAACGCTGAACAGCAGCGCCTGGTCGACGCGGTGCGCCTGTCGGGCCGGCACCTGCTGGCGCTGGTCAACGACGTGCTGGACCTGGCCAAGATCGAAGCGAACCAGATCCGCCTCGAATGCGAGCTGCTCGAGCCGCGCGAGCTGATGCGCGAGGCGGTCGCGCCGTTCACCGGCGAGGCGGCGACGAAGGAGCTCGCGCTGCAGGTCCACGTCGCCGACGACGTGCCCGCACGCGTGCGCGCCGACCCGCTGCGGCTGCGCCAGGTGCTCGTGAACCTGATCGGCAACGCGGTCAAGTTCACGCACGACGGCGGGATCCAGGTGCGCGTCGAGCGCGTCGCGGCGCCGGACGGGCGACTGGTCCTGCAGTTCGAGGTCGTCGACAGCGGCATCGGCATCCAATCGGAGGCGCTGCCGTTCATCTTCGACGCGTTCACGCAGGCCGACAGCTCGACCGCGCGGCGCTACGGCGGCACCGGGCTGGGCCTGGCGATCAGCGCCAAGCTCGTGCGGCTGATGGGCGGCGAGCTGCGCGTCGACAGCGAACCCGGCAGGGGATCGCGCTTCCACTTCGCGCTGGCCGTGACGGCGGTCGACAGCGCGCCCGCGACGCCGGCGCTGATCGCACCGCGCGTGCCGCAGCACAAGGCCGGGGCCGCCCAACCGACGGTGCTGGTGGTCGAGGACAGCGACGTGAACCTCGAAGTCGCGTGCGCGATGCTGGACTACTTCGGCGTCGTGCCGCAGGTCGCGCGCGACGGCCTGGAGGCGCTTCGGCACGTCGAAGAGCGTGCCTACGACCTGATCTTCATGGACTGCATGATGCCCGGCATCGACGGGTACGAGACGGCACGCCGCATCCGCGCGCTCGAAACCGCGCTCGGGCGGTCGCAGCCCACGGCCATCGTCGCGCTCACTGCGAACGCGAGCGACTCGGACCTGCAGCAATGCATGGAGGCCGGGATGAACGACTTCCTGTCCAAGCCGCTGTCGCTGCAGGCGCTGAGCCGCGCGCTCGAGGCCTGGGCCCCGGGGACGCGCCAATGATGGGCGAGACATACGAGACCCGATACCGCGGCTACGTCGTGCGCTACCGGCCGCAGCCGATGCCGGACGGCCGCTTCCTCGCCTACGTGGTCGTCGGCCACGAGATCGACGGGCTGCGGGCCCAGGTGTCGTGGACGCCGGACCTCGACCCGTTCCGCTACAAGACCGACGCCGCCGTCGCCGGGATGCGTGCCGGCCAGGCCTGGGTCGACGCCGAGCTGGCCAAGGCGCCGCGGCGCACGTCCATCATCGGCTTGTGGGGCGACGCCGCCGCGTAGGCCTGGCGGCTACAGCGTGAAGAAGAAGCTCGCGCCGCTGCCCGGCGCCGAGTGCGCCCAGACGCGACCGCCGTGGCGCTGCACGATGCGTTGCACGATGGACAGCCCGACGCCGCTGCCCTCGAACTCGTCGAGCGTGTGCAGGCGCTGGAACGCGTGGAACAGCCGGTCGGCGCGTGTCATGTCGAAGCCCGGGCCGTTGTCGCGGACCGCGAACACGGATTCGCCGCCCTGCCGCTCGACCCGCACGTCGATCTCGGCATGCGCGATGTCGCGCGTGTACTTGAACGCGTTGCCCAGCAGGTTGACGAACACCTGCCGCAGCAGCGGCGGATCGGCCATCGCCTCGGAGAGATCGCCGACGCGCACGGTCACGCGGCGCTGCGGCTGCCCCTGCCGCAGCTCGTCGACGACGCCGCGCACCAGCTCGGTCACGTTGACCTTCTGCACGTGCAGCGCCTGCTTGCCGACCTGCGACAGGCGCATCAGCGCGTCGATCAGGTCGGACATCTGCTGCGCCGCCTGCTCGATCTGGCCCATCCAGCTGCGCGGCTCGTCCGGCACCTTGGGCCCGAGTTCGGCCTGCAGCAGCGACGAGAAGCCCAGCACCGCGTTCAGCGGCGCGCGCAGGTCGTGCGAGGCCGAGCGGGTGAAGGCCTCGAGCTCGCGGTTGGTCGCTTCGAGCTCGGCCGCATGCTCGCGCACGCGCCGCTCCAGCGCCGCGTTCTCGGCGCGCAGGCGGCGCAGCGTCAGCGCGCGGCCGAGCACCGGCAACACGGCGCTGAGCTTGAACGGCTTCAGGATGTAGTCCAGCGCGCCGGTCTGCATCGCCTCGACCGCGGTGCCTATGGTGCCTTCGCCGGTCATGATGATGCCCACCAGCGTCGGATCGATCGCCAGCGCGGCGCGCAGCAGCTGGATGCCGCTCATGCCGGGCATCATCAGATCGGCCAACAGCAGGTCGAACGGCTCCTCGTGCAGCGCCGCCAGCGCCTGCGCGCCGCCGGGGCAGCCGCGCACGGCATAGCCCTGGTCCTGCAGCGTGTCGCACAGCGCGCGCAGTTGCGCCGGCTCGTCGTCGGCGATCAGCAGCTTCGCTTTGACGGCTTCAGTCATCGGTTACTCCATCGGGGTTGCCGCTGCGACCGTGAGCGTCACGGCCAGCGCGGCGCGCAGCTCGCGCAACCTCGGCGGCTTGCTCAGCACACGGTCCACGCTGGCCGGCACGTCGCCTTCGGCGAGCAGACGCTGGCCCCAGCCGGTCAGCAGGATCACCGGGGTCTGGTCCGACATCTCCTTCACGGCGATGGCGACCTTGCGGCCGTCGACGTAAGGCATGCCCAGATCGGTGATCACGGCATCGAAGCGCCGGCCGGTCCGGCAGGCGGCCTGGAACGCGTCGATGCCGGCTTGTCCGCCGCTGGCCGTGACGACATGGTGACCGTCCAGCTCCAGCGCATCGCGCAGCGACTTCAGCAGCAGCGGATCGTCGTCGACGACCAGCACGCTGAGCCGCGCGACCGGCACTTGCGGAGGCGGCGGGTCGACCGAGGCCTCGGGTTCGACCGCCGGGACCGGGAAGACCAGCCGCAGCGTCGTGCCGCGGCCCGGCGCGCTGTCGATCTCGACGTCGGCGCCGTGCCGCTGCGCGACCCCGTAGACCATCGCGAGGCCGAGGCCGGTGCCCCGTTCGCCCTTGGTCGTGAAGAACGGCTCGAGGCAGCGGCGCCGCGTGTCCTCGTCCATGCCGACGCCGCTGTCGACCACTTCGAGCACCGCGCTGCGGGGGCCGTCCTGCTGCCCGTCGCCGCGCGGGCCGGTGCTGCGCGTGCGCAGCGCGAGCACGCCGCCGTCGGGCATCGCATCGATCGCGTTGAAGACCAGGTTGATCAGCGCCTCACGCACCTCGCTCTCGACGCCTGCGATGGTCGGCAGGCCGGGCGCCAGTTCGAGCTGCAGGTCGATCACCGCGCCGCGCTGCTGCGGCATGTCGCTCCAGCGCGCGCGCGTCAGGTCGACCACCTGCTGCACCAGACTGTTGAGCCGCACCGGCGCCAGCAGCAGCTGGGGCTCGTTCTGGCGATAGAACTCCCGCATGCGCGCGACCGTCGCGGCGACATCGTCGATCGCGCGTGCGATCGTCTCGAGGTAGCCGCGGCCGCGCGCGCTCAGGCCGGGCTCGCGGTCGAGCAGGCTCTCGGCGTACAGCGCAACCGGCGAGATCGCGTTGTTGATGTCGTGCGCGATGCCGCTGGCCATCTGGCCCAGCGCGCGCAGCCGCTCCTGCTGCATCACGGTCTGCTGCGATTGGCGCAGGTCGTCGTAGGCCTGCTGCAGCGCGCCGTGCAGCTCGGCCTGCTGCGCAGCCAGCGCGACATGCGAGCTGAGCTGGCGCAGGAACTCGCAGTCGGCGCTGCTGAACGACTCGGGCTGGCGGCGCGCGATGATCATCACGCCGAACACCCGGCTCTCCGACTGCAGAGGCGCCAGCACGACCGCGCGCAGCCCACCGCGCAACAGCCGCTGCGCGAACGGGTGCGGGACGTCGCGGATGTCCGGCTCGTAGACCAGCGCGCCGCGCACGCAGCGCGACAGCCCGTTGCGGTCGATCAGGATGCCGGACTCCTCGTCCATCGCGAGCGACATCGCGAGCGGCTGGCTGTGCGCGCCGACGCGGATCACGGTCAGCGTCTCGGCCGCCGAGTCGTAGCGGCAGACGCAGCCGAAGTCCACCGGCAGACGCTCCTCCAGGCTGCGGATCGCGACCTGGTAGATGCTCTGCAGGTCCTGGCGCTCGCCGATCGCGCGGGTGATCTGGTCGAGCAGCGTCAGCCGCTCGAGCTGCGCCTCGAGCCGGGCCTGCGACTGCTTGCGCTCGGTGATGTCGCGCACGAACGCGCTGAAGCTCAGCGCGTTGCCGCTGCGGATCGGCGTGACCGCGAGGTCGATCGGAAACTCGTGGCCGTCGCGGTGCAGCGCGATCAGCTCGATGCGCCGGTTCAGCACCCGGCCGACGCCGGTCGCGAGATAACGCTTCAGGCCGCGCGTGTGGTCGCCGCGCAAGCGCTCCGGCACGATGACCTGCGCGAGCGGGCGTCCCAGCACCTCGCCGCGGGTCCAGCCGAACGTGGTCTCGGCCTGCGGGCTCCAGCCGGTGATCGTGCCGGCTTCGTCCATCGTGATCACGGCGTCCAGCGCGGTCTCGATGATCAGCCGGGTGCGCTCCTCGCTGTCGCGCAGCTCGGCTTCGGCGCGCTTCTCCTCGGTCACATCCTGCAGCGTGCTGAACCAGCGCATCCGGCCCTCGGCATCGGCGGACCCGGGAATCGGCTCGATGGCCTGGCGGATGTGCACCATCGCGCCGTCGGCATGCCGCACGCGGTACTCGACATCCTTGCGCAGGCCGTCGCGCGCGGCGGCGAGGCTGGTGCTGCGGAAGATCTCGCGGTCGTCCGGATGCAGCAGTGCCAGCCAGGCGCGCGTGCTGGTCGGCATCTCCGCCGGCGTGATGCCGATCAGCGGCGGCAGCGTGTCGGACCAGCTCTCGAACGAGCCGTCGGGCCGCGTGATCACATGGCCCAGCCTGGCCATCACGTGCGCGCGGCGCAGCACGGCATCGCGCTCGTGCAGCTCGGCCGTGCGCAGGCGCACGCGCTGCTCGAGCTGCTCGTGCAGGTCCTGCCGCTGCACCGTCTGCTCCTGGATGCGCTCGACCATCGTGTTGAAACCGTGACCCAGCTGGCCCAGCTCGTCGCCGCGCCCATCGGGAACGCGCGCGCTCAGGTCGCCGCCGGCGATCGCCGTCGCGGCCTTCGCGAGACCTCGGATCGGCCGCAGGATGCTGCCCGCGAACACCACCCCGACGAGTCCGGCCGCGGCGATGATCATCGCGGCGAACAGCAGCCGCCGGCGCGTGGCCTGCGCAAGCTGGGCCTCGATGCCGGCTTCGGGCACCATGTAGAAAACGGTCCATGGGACCGTCTGGAAGCGCCGCGCGACACCGTAGTTCCAGGTCTGGTTGACCGGCGCGTAACCGCGGAACACCGACAGGTCCGGCGAGTCCGCGCGGGCCCGCTCGAACTGCTCGGGGAACGGCCGCACGTCCTCGAGCAGCGCACGGGTGTTCGTGCCGAAGCGGCGCTCGGCCACCAGCCGCTCCAGCGTCTGCGGCGGCAGCGAACCGCCGGGGTGGAACACGATGTCGTCGCTGTACGTGTGCGCGATGCGGATGCCGTCGCGGTCGAACACGACTGCGAAGCTGCCGGGGCCCGCGAGCGCGTTCGAGGTCCGGACCGTGTTCCACAGCGCGGTGACGCGCACCCACAGCACCGCGATGCAGCTCACCGTCTGGTCGGCGTTGCGGATCGGCGCCATGTACGCGATCGTCGGCACCATCCCGCTCTTGGGCGACGAGACGAACGGGTCCGAGATGACCGGGCGCCCTTCCTCCAGCGCCGTGCGCACGGCCGGCCGGTCGGATGCATCGACGCCGGTCAGTGCGGTCTCGGTCGCGATGACGATGTGCCCGGCACCGTCGAGCAGCGCCGCGCCGCGAACGCCCGGGTCGCTCGCCGGGAACGCCTGCAGCGTGCCCAGCATCGCGTCCTGCCGCGCCCGCCGGGCCTCCGGCGCGGCGGCGCAGTAGGCCGCGGAATCGGGGATGCGCGCGATCTGCTCGGCCGATCGCTGGTAGCCGGCGTGGAAACCGTCGAGCTCGCGGACGATCTGGTCGCCGCGGGCCTGCAGCAGGCGCTTGATGCCGTCGAGCAACCGGGCCTGGTCTTCGTGCAGATCGACATACGCCCAGACAGCCAGCGGAAGCGACGACGCCGCAACCAGCAGCGCAGCCATCTTTGCCCGAAGCGGCCAATCCGCGAAGCGGAACCAGACCATTCGCCTCCTTGGTTCAACTGACAACTGCGAACAAGGCAGCTTGTTGCACGGCCGGGCCGCATCACGCCGCTGGAGCGAGGCGCAAACCCGGACGTGGCGAGAGCGGCGGCCAGAATAAAGGCATTCGTCAGGCCACCTCAACTGTCAGACTTGACAGGGTGGTCTCCCTCGGATGAGGGGAATAAAGGAGTAGGGTCGGGGGCCGCGCGGGATTTCGCGAACGCGGTGCGCAGCGCATCGGGCAATTGCGCGAGATAGTCGTCGCGCTTGGGGACATACCCGTCGGCACCGGCGGGCGTGGCGTCGATGGCGCCCGCCTCCGCGGTCAGGATCACGACGGCCAGCGGCAGGCGGCGCCGCCGCACGTGCGCGAGCACGTCCAGCCCCTGCCCGTCCGGGAGCTTCAGATCGGTCAGCACGACGTCGTAGTGCGGCGCTGCGCCGGCCGGCGCGGATTCCGCGAGGGCCTGCGCGTAGCGCTCCAGTTGCGCGATCGCCTCGGCGACCGTGGCGACGATCTCGAGCTCGATGTCGGGCGCGCGCCGCCGCAGCGCCTCCTCGACCAGCGCCGCGACGGGCGCATAGTCCTCGACGTACAGGACTTTCATTCGGTCACGATGCCCGGCGCCAGGCGCTGCAGCAGCGCGCACAGCGCTTCCCAGGACTCGAATGCAGCCGCGTCGCCGGCGCCGGCCTGTGCTTCGACCCGGCCGGCCAGACGGCTGATGTCGTCGTGGCCCAGCATCGTCAGCGCCGACGCCAGGTTGTGCGCCAGCCGCGTCAATGCGGGCAGGTCTCCGGCGGCGCAGGCGGCACGGCCCGCCGCAGCGTCGGCGACGAACTGCAGCCGGCAGGCCGCGGCGAACGCGTCGTAGAGCGCGGCGTCGCCGTCGAACCGAGCCGCGATCGCGCCGGCCCGGTCGGCGACGGGTTCCGCGGCGCGACGCTGGTCCTGCGCACGCGGCGTCATCTCGGCCTCAACGTCCGTCGGCGGCCCGCGCCGCGGCCGGCAGCCATTGCATCAGCTGCCGCGGCAACTCGGTCACGAGATCGGGCTTGTGGATCACCGGCAACTGCTCGAGCGCGAATGCGTACGGCGCACGCTGGTTCTCGGCCAGCGAGGTCACGACGATCAGGTGGCTGCGCGCGAACTGCGGGTGCGAGCGCAGGCTGGTGATCAGCGTGGCGCCGTCGATGCCGGGCAGCAGGATGTCGACGATCAGCACCAGCGGCTGCAGCCGTCCGTACAGCGCGAGACCGGCGATGCCGTCGTCGGCGACATGCAGCTCGACGCCGGGGAAGCGCTGCCGCACGAGCAGCGACACCAGCTTCTGGAAGTGGATCGAGTCGTCGATCAGCAGCACGCGCGGCGCCGGCGAGGCGCGCTGTGTGAGCGACGGCATGGCCGCTCGCCCGGACTCGTTCGGCACGACGAGGTGGGCCGTCGCTGCCGCTGCGGCGACGGGGCCGGCACCGCGCGAGTTGCGCCAGCGATCGACCGAGGCACGCACGATGCGGCGATGCCCGCCGGGCGTCTTCCAGGCTTCGAGGTCGCCGCGGTCGACCATCTGCTGCACGGCACGCACCGACATCCCGAGCAGCCGTGCGGTCTCGAAGGTCGTCGTGAAATCCTCGGACGGCAGCGCGGGCGGCTTCAAAGCTTCGAGTGGACCCATTCGTTCAGGCGCGGGCAGGCGCCGGCAAGATGCTCGAAGTGTATGAAATGGCGGCGCGAAATGGCAGGCCTGCACGCGGTCTGCGCTCACGGGGCGCCGGCCGCCGTCTTGCCGAGCTGCACCGCCACCACCAGCTGCAGGCAGTGCCGTGCCGAGTAGGTGCGCAGACGCTGGATCAGGTCGCCGCTCAGCACCTGCTCGGCCGCGAGCAGCACGACGCCCTCGCGCGAGCGGATGTCGCGCGCGAGCACCATGCCGGGCTTCAGCACGTCGACCGGCAGCTCGATGCACTGCGGCGCCGCCGGCTGCTCGCGCGACAGCGCGAGGAAGGCGTCGACGACCCTCGCGTCGAACTGCGTGCCGCGGCCGCGCCGGATCAGCAGCCGGGCATCGTCGGCGCTCAGCTCGGCCCGCGCGAGCCGGCCGTTGCGCAGGTCGTCATAGGTGTCGGCCACCGCCAGGATGCGCGCGCCGATCGGGATCATCTCGCCGGCCAGCCCATCGGGAAAGCCTTGGCCGTCGTGGCGCTCGTGGTGCGAGCGCACGATGGTCGCGACCGGCTGCATGTCCTCCAGCGCCATCAGCGCCTGCTCGCCCAGCACGGAGTGGTTCTCGTACTGCGCCTTTTCCTCGGGCGTCAGGCGCGGCACCGCGCTGGCCAGCAACGTGTCGCCCAGGCCGACGTGGCCGATGTCGTGCAGCAGCCCGGCGACGAACACGTGCTGCACATCGGCCGCGGGCAGATCCATCTGGATCGCAATGCGCCGCGCCAGCTCGGCGACACGGCGCGAGTGGCCGGCGGTGGCACCGCCGCGCAGCTCGATCAGGTTCGAGAATGCCTTGATCGAACTGAGGTAGTTCTTGCTGAGCCGCGCGTTGGCCGTCGACAGCTGCGCAGTGCGCTCCTGCACCTGCTGCTCGAGGCCGGCGTTCAGGCGCGTCAACTCTTCGTTGTGGCGCGCGACCATGTGCTCGAGCCGCTCCTTCTCGCGCAGCAGCACCTGGCGCTCCAGGCCCTGGCGCGCGGCGATCAGCAGCTCGTCCTCGTTCCAGGGCTTGCCGACATAGCGGAAGATCTCGCCGCGGTTGATCGCCGCGGTCGTCGAGGCGACGTCCGATTGCCCGGTCAGCAGGATCCGCGTGATCGCCGGCCAGCGCTCGCGCACCTGCTCCAGCAGCTGCGCGCCGTCCATCACCGGCATGCGCATGTCGGAGATCACGAGGTGCACCGTGTCGCGCTCCAGCAGCTCCAGCGCCTGCGCGCCGCCGTCGGCGGTCAGCACGCGGTAGCCGGTGCTGCGCAACACGCGGCGGATCGCCGAGAGGATGTTCGGCTCGTCGTCGACACACAGAACGGTCCAGGCCGGCGCCGGTTCTGCGGCGTCGCCCGCGGACGGTGCTGCGGACGCCTCGAGCGCCGCCGCGTCGGTCATGCCGCGTCCTCGCGCCGGATCGGGATCGTGACGCGGAACGTGCTGCCCACGCCGACCTCGCTCTGGACCTCGAGCTGGCCGTGGTGCTTGCGCACGATCCCGTACGCCAGCGACAGCCCGAGCCCGGTGCCCTTGCCGACCGGCTTCGTCGTGAAGAACGGGTCGAAGATGCGGCCCAGGTTCTCCTTCGCGATGCCGCAGCCGTTGTCGATCACCTCGATCGCGACGGTCCCGCGTGCCTCGTCGGCGCTGCTGCGGATCGTGATCTGGCCGCGCTCGGCGGTGATCGCATGGGCCGCGTTGACCAGCAGGTTCATGAAGACCTGGTTCAGCTCCGAGGGCAGGCAATAGACCTCGGGCAGCGTGCCGTACGCCTTGACGACGTCGGCCTTGTACTTGATCTCGTTGTTGACGATGTTCAGCGTCGAGTCGATGCCCTGGTTCAGGTTGGCCCAGCTCCATTCCTGGTGGGCGTCGACGCGCGAGAAGTCCTTCAGGTCCTGCACGATCTTGCGCACCCGCGTGATGCCTTCCTTGGATTCGGCCATCAGCGTCGGGATGTCGTCCTTCAGGAAGTCGAGCTCGACGCGCTCGCGCAGCGCCTTGAGCTTCGCGGCGATCGGCGTGCCGGCGAGTTCCTCTTCGGCGGCTTCGTAGCCGGCCAGCATCTCGAACAGGTCGCCGAGGTATTTCTCGAGCGTGCCGAAGTTCGAGAAGATGTAGCCGATCGGGTTGTTGATCTCGTGCGCGACGCCCGCCGCGAGCTGCCCGATCGACGCGAGCTTCTCGGACTGCACGAGCTTGTCCTGCGCTTCGGAGAGGCGGCCGTTGGCCTCCTTCAGCGCTTCGTGGGCGAGCACCAGCTCGTGTACCTGCTGCCGGGTCAGCGTGGCGCCCAGCGGCGATGCGGCGCCATCCGGCAGCGAGGTCAGCGTGGCGGTCGTCATGGTGTGCGTCCTCAGTCCAGCAGCGCGGCGCAGATCGCCTGCGCCTGCGATTCGGTCTCGGCCGCGATCCGCGGCCAGTCTTCGCGCGTCAGGCCCAGGCCGGCCCACAGCTCGGCGCACGCCAGCGGCACCTGAGGCGGGTGACCCACCTCCAGCCCGTGCGCGAGCACGCCGCCGACGCGGACGATGTGGGCCAGCTCGGCGACAGCGCCGAGCGCGCGGGTCGCGTGATGGTGGGCGATGGCTTCGACGATCTGCTTCGGGAAGTGCCAGCGTTCGGTGACGCATGCGCCCACGGCCGCGTGGTCCAGCCCCAGCAGCACGCGTTCGGCGTCCTGCTGCTCGAGCTCGCTCTCGTGGCCCGCGCGCAGCGCCAGCACCTGCGAGAACCGATCGGGGAAGCCGCTGGCCAGCACGAGATGCCCGATGTCGTGCAACAGCCCGGCAGTGAACGCGACTTCGGCGTCGGCGTCGACCGCGCTCGCGACGAGCCGCGCGCTCACCGCGCTGTAGAGGGCGTGGCGCCAGAAGCCGGGGAAGTCGAACCCCGGGCAGGACGGCGCCTCGAAGCTGCCGACCAGCGAGGCCGCGGTCGCCACCGTGCGCACCGCGCGCAGTCCCAGCACCACCGTGGCGTCGAGCACCGACGTGATGTGGCGCGACACCCCGTAGAACGGCGAGTTCGCGAGCCGCAGTGCCTTGGCCGTCAACGCCGGGTCCAGCCCGATCTTGGCCGCCAGCGCGCGCGCATCGACCTCGTCGTCGCCCAGCAGGCGCAGCAACTCGAGCACGGCCGCGGGCAGCGCCGGCAGGTCGCGGACCTTCGCGAGGTCCAGCGGCGCATCGCAAGACGCGCCGTGCACATCGCCGGACGACGGCAGGATAAAAAGCGGCGCGGCGCCACAAGGAACGCCGGCCGGTACGCGCGATGACAGCGTGTTCATGACTCAATGGACCCAGGGACCGGGGCCATGCGGGGTGAGGACCATCAGCTTGCCGCGGCGGTGCGGGTGATCGCCGATCGGCCGGCAGACGGCCTGGTAGTGACGCTCGCCGAGCTGCACGCGGACGTGGACGCCGTCGCCGCTGCGCCAGACATGGGCGAGCTCCGGCGACAGCGCCTCCGCGGCATTGCGGCCCAGCGGCGAATCCGACAGCGGGAACAGCTCGTGCGCATCGGCGTTCAGGTACGCGACCACGCCTTCGACGTCGAAGCCGATCACCGGTGTCGGGATCCCCTCGAGCAGCTCGTGGGCGCTGAGCAGACGCTGCTCGTCGCGGCGGATCTGCTCGCGCTGGCGCTCCATCAGCCGCTGCAGGCGCTGGTTGACCGTGGCGAGCTCGTCGTTGGCCGACTGCAGCCGCGCGCCGAGCTGGCGGTTCTCGTCGGCCATCTCCTTGTGGCGGAACGCCTCGTTGACATGCTCGCGCAGGCGCTCGTCGTCCCAGGGCTTGGTCAGGAACTTGTAGACCGCGCCCTCGTTGATCGCATCGGTGATGGACTGCAGCTCGGTGTAACCCGACAGCGTCATGCGCACCGTGTGCGGATACAGCTCCTTGGCCCGGCGCAGGAACTCGACCCCGGTCATGCCGGGCATGCGCTGGTCCGACAGGATCACGTCGACCTCGTGCTCGGCCAGGCGCTGCAGCCCCTGCGCGCCGCTGTTCGCGGTGATGATGTGATAGCCGTCGCGGCGCAGCAGCCGGCGCAGCGACGCGATGATGTTGTCCTCGTCGTCCACCACCAGCAGCGTGCGCTGGCGCGACTGGCGCACCAGCAGATGCTCGGGCAGGCGCTTGTCCTCGCGCAGCATCTGCGCGATCGCGTCGGCGCGTACCGGCCGGCTGAAGAAGTAGCCCTGGATCTGGTTGCAGTGGCTCGCCACCAGCAGCGCGAGCTGGCCCTCGTTCTCGACGCCTTCGGCCATCACCTTCATGCCCAGCCCGTGCGCCATGTTGATCAGCGCGCGGGTGATCGAGACGTCCTGGGTCGGCGCGGTGACGTCGTGGACGAACGAGCGGTCGATCTTCAGCACGTCGATCGGCAGCTTGTTCAGGTAGCCGAGGTTCGAATACCCGGTGCCGAAGTCGTCGAGCGAAATCTCGATGCCCAGTGCCTTGAGCCGCGACAACGTCTTCGCGACGTGGTCGACCTGCTCGATCAGCATGCTCTCGGTCACCTCGATGCCGAGGCGCTGCGGGTCCACGCCGGTCTCCTCCAGAACCGCCTGGATGCGCTCGACGATGTCGGGCAGTTGCAGCTGCATCATCGACAGGTTCATCGTGATGCGCAGCGGCTGCAGGCCCTCGGCCTGCCAGCGCACGATGTCGCGGCAGGCGGTGCGCAACACCCATTCGCCGATCGGGATGATCAGGCCGGTGCTCTCGGCCAGCGGGATGAACTCGGCCGGCGAGATGTTGCCGCGCGTGCCGTCCTGCCAGCGCAGCAGCGCTTCGAGGCCGATCATGCGGCCGGTGGCCAGGTCGACCTGCGGCTGGTAGCACAGGTACAGCTCGTCGCGGTCGATCGCATGGCGCAAGCCGGCTTCGTTGGCCAGGCGCAGCGCGGCGCGCGCATTCGCCTCGGGCGTGTAGAAGCACACCCGGTGGGTACCGAGCTGCCGCGCCTGGCGCGCCGAGGCGCAGGCGTTGTCGACCAACTCGTCCGGGCCGCCGGCATCGGCGGGCCACAGCGCCACGCCGATCGCCGCGGTCACGAAGATCTCGGTGCCGCCGGCCTGGATGGGCCCGGCGACGCCGTCTATCAGCGTGCGCGCCATCCCTTGCGCTGCTGCCTCGCCGGCATCGGCCAGCTCCATCAGCAGCGCGAACTCGCCGCCGCCGATGTAGGCAAACGTGCCGGCCCCCGGCGCGACATGCAGCAGGCGCTGCGTGACGCCGCGCAGCAGCTGGTCGCTCGCGGCATGGCCCAGGCTCTCGTGCGTGAGCCCGAACTGGTCGACGCCGATCACGAGCAGGCCAAGGGGCCGACCGTCGCGCTGCGCCGCGAACGTGGCTTCGCCGAGGCGATTCAGCAGGGCATGGCGGTTCGGCAGGCCGGTCGTGCGGTCTGCGTGCGCGAGGTCATCGAGCGCGCGTTCGGCTTCGCAGCGGGAGGTGATGTCCTGCAGCGTCGCATGCAGGCGCAGCGGCGTGCCGTCGGGGCCGAGCTCGATGCGGCCGCGATGCAGCACCGTGCGGATGCCGCCGTCGCGGCGCACGATGCGGTGCTGGAACTCGAACGGTTCATCGGTCTGGACCGATTCGCGTACGAACTTCACCAGCTGCCGCTCTTCGTCCGGAACACGGTCCCACAGCCACTGCGCCGGCACCGGGTCGGCAGACGGCGCTTCGCCGAACAGACGGCACAGCCCCGCGGACAGCGTGGTCTCGCCGGTGGCGAGCAGCGTCTCGGTCGACCCGATCAGCGCGATCTCTTCGACCTGCGCGAGCAGCGCGGCCTGATGCTGCTGCTCGTGCCGCGACTGCGCCAACGCCTTCGCCAGGCGCGCTTCGCCGCGGCGCAAACGCGCCGCGATCCAGGAGGCGATCCGGGCACGTGTCGTGACCGGCGCCGGCTTGCATCGGAAAGCGAGGTAGGCCATGGATGGAGGACCGGGGGCAGAGTTGGCAGAGAGCTCTGCCCCCGGTTGTCGGTATCTGGGAAAAGATCATTAACGATCTATCTGATACAGATCGCACGACAAATGCCCAAAATACCTACCATCTCTGGGAATCTTCCTCACATGACGATGCAAATCGCTGTCTATAAATGATCTAAATGCAAGTTCTTCCTTCAGAGGTCATGCCGAACACGAGGGCCTCGGGCGCGCACTGTGGGTCCTGTCATTCTTCGTCTTCGCCGTTCTCGTCGCCGGCACCGCTCAGGCCCATCTGCTGCATCAGCGCCTGCTTGCGCTGCATCAGCTGCTTGCCGACGCCTTCGAGGTCGAGCTTGGCGCGCCGCACCTGCGGGAACAACTGGCCCTCCTCCTCCTTCACGTGGTGCTCGATGTATTCGCCCAGCACCTTGACCTTCGCGTCGTAGAGCTCTTCGCTCGGATCGGAGTCTTCGATCTGCGCGATCAGGTCCTTCGCGCTCGCATGCTCGACGGCCGCCTCCGCGACGAGGTCCGGCTCCTTGATCGCCTCCTTCGCCGCGGGGTAGAAGATCTCCTCCTCGACCTGCGCATGCACCGTCAGCAGCGCGCAGATGTGCTCGGCCAGCGGCTGCTTCTCCTCGTCGTCGGCGTCGTGATCGACCAGTTCCTGGTACTGCTGGAACAGCGCCTTCACCTCGCGGTGGTCGGTGGTCAGCAGGCGCACTGCATTCGTCTCCGACCCGCGTGCCGCGGGTGCGCGCGAGCGCCGGGACGAGGACGATGAACGCTTCTTGCTCGCAGCGGATTTCGTGGTGGTCGACATGGTTTGGCTCCTGGTTGAACGGATGCGGTGATCGATGGACCCGGGACTTGGCAATCACCGTTCCCATCGACGTCCGCCGACGGCTCATGCACCACCGCCGCCGCCTGCGCTGCCGCTCGGGCTGCGCGCGGCCTTTCCGACATCCGCACCGGCATCGGCCGCCAACGTTTGTGGCGGGGCCTGAGTCGGATCGGCCGCACCGGCCATCCCGAGCTCGGCGCCTGTCGTCGGGTCGCAGTTCGGATCGGAACGGGTGCGTGTCGCGAGTTGCTGCACGACCTTCTCCTCGTCGGCCTGCAGCATGACTTCCGGCATGCCCGAGCCGCCGTCGACCGCCGGCTGCGCGTCGCGGTACTCGAACACCGGCTCGTTGTTCCACGGGCCGCGCAGGTCCTGGTTCCCGCCGCCGTCGGACATGTTGAAGTACACGTTCGTGTACTGCGGCATCCCGGGCTTCTTGCCGGGCGGGAAATTCGGCTGTATCGAATACAAGGCCTTCTCGAAGCTCTGCTGGTGCGCGATCTCGCGCGTCATCAGGAAGCCCAGCGCTTCCTTCACGCCGGCATCGTCGGTGCAGTTGATCAGCCGCTCGTAGATGATCTTCGCGCGGGCTTCCGCCGCGATGTTGGAGCGAAGGTCGCAGGTCGGATCGCCGATGCTGTCGATGTACGCGGCGGTCCACGGCACACCGCCCGAATTGGTCAGTGGCGGGCCGCCGCCATACAGCAGCTGCGTGACGTGCGAGTCGTTGCCGGCGCCGTTGATCGCGCGGTACAGCTCGGCCTCGGACAGGGCCGCTTCCGACAGCTTGCCCTTCGCTCCCTTGTTCAGCATCGCAACGATGGTGCCGATCACCTCGAGGTGGCTGAGCTCCTCGGTGGCGATGTCGATCAGCATGTCGCGACGGCCCGGATCGTCCTCGGCCAGGTACTGCGTGAAGTAGCGACAGGCCGCGGCGAGCTCGCCTTGCGGGCCGCCGAACTGCTCGAGCATCAGGTTCGCGAGACCCGGATTGGTCTCGGCGACGCGAACGGTGTATTGGAGACGCTTGTTGTGCGCAAACATGGAGAGGTTCCTTTCAAGCTGTGGACGAACGGTGTGGACCGGGCCGGCTTGTCGGCAATGCGCAGACCTGTGCGCTCGCGCCTGGCTCGACGGTCTCGTCGCTCAACGCCATAGGTCCATCGATTGCCCGCAAGCCCTGCCGCGGACATCGCGGCTGTCGAGGCGAAGACCGATGAAGACGAAAGCGAACGAGCAGAACCCGAGCCGCATGGGACAAGGCCGGCAGAAGCAGCCCGCGAACGAGCCGCATGTGCGCTCCGGCGATGCGCCCTCGCACGGCAGCGGCAAGCCGCACCGCGGCGAACCGCCCGGTACGCACAAGCAGCAGCACAAGCGCTGACGGCGCCCCGCTCGCATGTCGCCACCGCCGCCCGACGCCGGCGTCGCCACGCCCGAGATCGTGCCGCTGGGCACGCACCTGGCGCCCCGGCGGGTGCGCAGAGCGGATGGGGATGAAGCGCGGCCACACCGCGCACGCACGCTGCGCCGGATCGCAGGCGCATCGCTGATCGGCGCCGGCGCGCTGCTAGGCCTTCAGTGGCTCGCCGTCCACAGCGAAGCCGCGTGGGCAGCACTGCCGCCGCTGGCCCGGGCCGCCGGATGGGGCGGCCTGCTGGCCGCCGGCGCCACCGCGCTGGGCACATTGCCGGTGCTGTGTTCGCGGCATGTGCGCGACCGCGAGATGACCGCGATGCTGGGCTTCAGCGCCGGCGTGATGCTGGCCGCCAGCGTGTTTTCGCTGCTGCTGCCGGCGTATCGCGCCGGCCTCGATCTGGGGCTCGCCGCCTTCGCGGCACTGCGGCTCACGCTCGCCGCTGCGCTGGGCGGCGCGGCCGTGCTGTACGCGATCGACGGGGTGTGCCGGGTGCTGAGCCGCGATGCAGAAGCGATGGCCCGGCTCGCACGAGATTCGAGCCCACGCTGTGCAGGACATGCGGCGCTCGGCAACGCCGCTGCCGAGCAGCGGCGGCTGCGTTGCAGCTGGCTGTTCGTGCTCGCGATCGTGCTGCACAACGTGCCGGAGGGCTTGTCGATCGGTGTCGGCTATGCGGGCACGGACCTCGCGCATGCCCGCGCGCTGATGGTCGCGATCGCGCTGCAGGATCTGCCCGAAGGCCTGGTCGTCGCGCTCGCGTTGCGCGCCGTCGGCTATGGCCGCGCGTCGTCACTGGCGGCGGGGGCCGCGTCGGGCCTGGTCGAACCGGTGGCCGCGATCGTCGGCGCGTGGCTGGTCGGCACGTCGTTGCAGTTGCTGCCCTGGGCGCTCGCGGGCGCTGCGGGGGCGATGCTGTTCGCGATCGCCCATGCCATCGCACCGCTGCTGTGGCACGGCCGGCATCGCCGCTTCGCAGGCGCCGTGGTGCTGTTCGGCGTGGTGTTGATGACAGTGCTCGACAACGTCTTCAGCGCAGCGCCATGAGAGCCGTGTTACCGCAAGAATTTCCTGCCGCAGCGCCATGCGCGCGTCGTGATCACGGCATTCGGATTGCCGTCGGGTCAGCGACGCAATCCGCTCAAAGGAGTTTTCCATGCCCTCCCCGAATCCGTTCCACCTGGCGCTTGCCAGCAGTGCCGTTGCGCTCGGTCTTGCGACCGTTGTCCACGCCCAGACCACCACGTCCCCCGACGCCGCGGCACGGCCGACCGGCGCCTCGAAGGCAGTCGCCGGCAAGCTCGATGCGAGCGACCGCCAGTTCATCGAGAAGGCCGCCGCCGGCGGCATGGCGGAAGTCGAAGTGGGTCAATTGGCCCAACAGAAGGCAGGCAACGATGCCGTGAAGCAGTTCGGCGCGCGCATGGTTCAAGACCACGGCAAGGCCAACGACGAGCTGAAGCAACTGGCCGGAAGCAAGGGCGTGCAGTTGCCGTCCGGCCCCGACAAGATGCACACGCAGCAGATGCAGAAGTTCCAAAAGGCCTCGGGCGCCGAATTCGATCGCGAGTACATGCAGCACATGCTGGCCGATCACAAGAAGGACGTCGCCGAGTTCCAGAAGCAGGCCAAATCCGCGAAGGACCCCGACGTGAAGGCGTTCGCCGCGAAAACGCTGCCGACGCTGCAGGAGCACTTGAAGCAGGCGCAGAGCGTCAACGACTCGATCAAGAACAAGAACGGCATGAAGACCGGCTCGAAGAGCGGCTGATCGATCGGACTGTCCTGTCGCTCCCAACGGATTGCACGGCACGCAGCCCATGGAACCGGTCCCGTTGACCGGCGCGCCGGCCACCCGGCATCCCCCTCGGGTCCGGGGATGGGACAGCACCGTGTCGTGGCGCCGCGATCCCTATCGGTTCGTCTCGACGCAATGCCGACACCTGGAGACGCCTGTCTTCGAGGGCCGGCTGCTGCTGCAGCGATGCACCTTCATGAGCGGTGCATGCTGTGCCGCGCTGTTCTACGACGAGCAGCGCTTCGCCCGCTCCGGCGCCGCGCCGGAGCCGCTGCGCGCGACGCTGTTCGGCGAAGGCGCTGTGCAGGGACTGGATGGCGATCTCCACCGTCGCCGCAAGGCGCTGTTCCTGACCGCGACCGCGCCCAGCGAAGTCATCCGGCTGGTCAACCTCGTGCGCGAGGAGTGGCAACGGGCGCTGCCCGACTGGGCTGCGCGCGGACCGATCTCGTTGTACGAGGCCTTGCATCCGGTGCTGGCGCGATCCGCCTGCGCGTGGGCGGGGATTCCCCTGCCGGATGCCGACGTCGCTCTTCGCACGCGCCAGCTCGTCGCGTTGTTCGACTCGGCGGCGGGCAACCCGCTCGCGCACATGCGGGCTCGAACCGCACGACGGCACGTCGAAGTGTGGCTGGTCGCGCTGATCGAAGCGGCGCGCGCGCTGCGCCTGCGGCTGCCCGATGCGAGCGCAGCGTCGCTGGTGACGTGGCACTCCGATGTCGACGGCACCTTGCTGCCGGCGCGGGTCGCCGCCGTCGAGCTGATCAATCTGCTGCGGCCTGTCGTCGCGGTGTCGGTCTACCTCGCCTTCACGGCGCACGCGTTGTGGGCTCACCGGCCATGGCGCACCGCGTTGGCGGACATGCCGGGCGGCCGCGACGCGCTGGCGTTCGTCCACGAGGTGCGCCGCGCCTACCCGTTCTTCCCGCTGGTCGCCGCGCGGGTGCGGCGCGACTTCGACTGGCATGGCCTGCGGTTCGACGCCGGGACCCGGGCTTTGCTCGACGTCTATGGCACGAACCACGACCCGGCGGTGTGGCCGCGAGCGAACGACTTCTGGCCGGAACGCTGGCTGGCGACCAGGCCCGGCCGCTTCGACTTCATCGCGCAAGGTGGCGGCGACGTCGCGAGGCAGCACCGCTGCCCCGGCGAAGACATCACCGTGCAACTGATGCTGCTGGCCGTCGAGATGCTGCTGCGGCAGATGCGCTATGACGGCCCCGAGACTGCGCCCATCCTGATGCAGCGTCTGCCTGCGATCCCGCAAGCCGGGTTCGTGATCGACCGCGTGCGGCTCGCCGGTTCTATCGTGTGATGGGGAGGTGCCAGGCGGGGCAAACCGCGGCAGCGCAGACCGTCAAGCCGCCCGGCGGGCACTCACGGCGACCGCGGCACGCAACGCCAGCAGATAGCTGTCGACGCCGAAGCCGCAGATCTGTCCCATCACGATCTCGGCGAACACCGAATGATGGCGGAACGCCTCTCGGGCATGGATGTTCGACATGTGCAGCTCGACCACCGGGCAGGTCAGGATCGCGAGGGCGTCGCGGATGCCGTAGCTGTAGTGCGTCCAGGCGCCGGCATTGATCAGGACCGCATCCTGGCCCTCTTCATAAGCCTGGTGGATGCGCTCGCACATCGCGGCCTCGCTGTTGGTCTGGAAGCTTTCGATCTCGGCGCCGAGCTCGGCGCCGAGCGCGCGAAGCTTCACGTCGATTTCGGCCAGCGTGGTCGTCCCGTACTGCTTCGGGTCGCGCTTGCCGAACATGTTGTGGTTGACGCCGTGAAGCATCAGGACTTTCATCGTCGTCTCCGCCGTCAGACCAACGGGATGGTCATTCGCTCGATCACCGCGCGCGTGTCGGGCCGCACGCCGCGCCACCACGCGAAGGCCTCGGCCGCCTGTTCGACCAGCATGCCGACGCCATCGGCCAACTGCCCGACGCCGGCGTTGCGCGCCAGACGCAGGAACGGCGTCAGGCCCTTTCCGTAGACCAGCTCGTAGGCGAGCACGGTGTCCTTCAGCACGTCGGCCGGCAGCGGCGGCAGTTCGCCTTTCAGGCTCGCCGAGGTCGCGTTGACGACGATGTCGAAACGCTGGCCGGCGAGCTCGGCATAGCCGGCTGCGGAGACTCGGCCGAACGGCGCGAAGGTCGACACCAGCGACTCGGCGGTCGTGACGGTCCGGTTCGCGATCACCAGCGCGGCCGGCCGCTGCGCAAGGAACGGCAGCAACGCGCCGCGGGCGGCGCCGCCGGCGCCGAGCAGCAGCACGCGTGCGTCGCGCATCGCGACGCCGAGGTTGCGCGTGATGTCGTTGACCAAGCCAACGCCGTCGAAGTTGTCGGCGACGATGCGGTCGCCGTCGAACTTCAGCGCGTTGGTCGCGCCGGCGAGCTTGGCGCGCTCGAGCCGCTCGGTCGCGAGCGCGAACGCCTGCAGCTTGAACGGCGCGGTGACGTTCATGCCGCGTCCGCCGGAGCGGCGGAACGCATCCACGGCATCGGCGAAGCCGTCGAGCGGGCCCTCGATCGCGAGGTACTCGATGTCCTGCGCGCAGGCCTGCGCGAAGCTGGCATGGATCAGCGGCGACTTGGTGTGGCCGATGGGGTTGCCGATGACGGCGTAGCGGTCGGTCATCTCAGCTCCTTGCTGGCGATGAAGCGGCGCTGAACAGCACGCCCGCACGTTGCATCTCGGCGATCTCCGCCGCGCCGAAGCCGAGCGTGCCCGCAACGTCGGCGTTGTGCTGACCGAGATCGGGCGCGACTTGGCGGATCGTCGTGTCGCACTCCGAGAAGCGAAACGGCAGGTTCGCGAGCTTCAGCGTGCCGAAGCGCGGGTGCTGCTGCTCGACCACCATGCCGCGGGCCTGGATCTGCGGGTCCGCCAGCACTTCGTCGATGCGCTGCACCTTCGCACTCGGTACGTCGACGCCGTCGAGCAGCGCGAGCACGTCGGCGACGCGGCGTGTCGCGACCCATCGCTTGACCACGTTGACGATCTCGAGGCGGTGCGCATTGCGCCCGTTCAAATCATGGAAACGCGCGTCGCCGGCGAAGCCGTCGGGGCCGCCGTTGGCCTCGACCACCGCCGCGAAGCGCTTCCACGAGTCGTCGACCTGCGCGGCGATCACCAGGTCGCCGTCGGCGGCGCGGAACACGCCGTACAGGGTCGAGGTCGGCATGTCGTGCCCGGTCTGCTCCGGCAAGACCTGGCCGCCCGACAACGTGTAGCACTGCACCGCGTACTCGTGCATCGAGACCAGCGTGTCGTACAGCGCCATGTCGATGTGCTGGCCGCGGCCGCTGCGGGTGCGGCCGAGCAGCGCGGCGTTGATCGCGGCGACGGCGTGGATGCCGGTGTACATGTCGCCGAGCGAGATGCGCAGCAGCGGCGGCGGCTCGCCCGGCGTGCCGACCATCTGCATGATGCCGCTCTTGGCCTCGGCGATCAGGCCGAAGCCGGCGCGGTGCGCGTCGGGGCCGGTGTGGCCGTAGGCCGAGATCGAGCAGTAGACGAGCTTCGGGTTGCGCGCCGACAGCGCCGCGTAGCCGAGGCCGAGCTTGTCGAGCGCGCCGGGCCGGTAGTTCTCGATGAAGACATCGGCCGAGTCGCACAGGCGCTGCATGAAGTCCTTGCCGCGCGGGTCCTTCATGTCCACGCTGACGCCCTGCTTGCCCATGTTCAGCTGGAGGTAGTAGCCGCTTTGCTGCTCGTCGAGGATCCAGGCGTGCTGGCGCCCGGCGTCTCCGCTGCCCGGGCGCTCGACCTTGATCACTTCGGCGCCGAGCGCGGCCAGGCAGCGGCCGACGTACGGCCCGGCGAGGAAGTGGCTGTAGTCGACGACGCGGATCCCGCTCAGCGGCAACGCCTGCTTCGGTGCCGTGCTCATGCGGGCCTCCGCGGCACCATCACGCGGTGCTCGCCCTTCTGCACCACCTCGTCGCGCTGGTTGATCAGCTCGGACGGCAGCACCAGGATGCCCCAACCCGGACGGCTCTTCGACTCGCGCTTGCTGCCGACGCGGAACTTGACGCGCACCGTGTCGCCGAGCTTGATCGGGCCGACGAAGCTCCACTCCCAGCCGAGCGACATCCCGGGCAGGAAGCGCAGCTCGCTCCGGGTCTTCAGCCCGTCCGCGATCGACAGGCCGAACAGGCCGTGCGCGACGCGCGTGCCGAACGGCGTCGTGCGCGCATAGGCCTCGTCGGTGTGCACCGGCGTGAAGTCGCCGCTCAGCTCGGCGTAGGCCATCACGCGCGCTTCGGTCACTTCGTAGGGCGGGCTGACGCACTCTTCGCCGACGACCGCGTCGTCCCAGAATTTCTCTTCGCTGTTGCTCATGATTCGGTTCCTTGTTCGGTCCGGCGCTCAGGCGCGAGGGTTGACGGCCAGGGCCTGCGCGACGGCGCCCGGGCTGGACTGGATGAACTCGATCGCCAGCCCGTCGGGCAGGCGCAGCCAGTTGCGACCTTGCGGCATCTCGGTGACGCCGAACGCACGCGCGGCAGCCAGCGCGGCCTCGACGTCCTCGCACATCACGCCGAGGTGCGCCAGCCGCCCTTCGGGTCCGGCGTGGTCGGGCTTGGCGATGAACTGCATGCCGCCGACGGTCCAGTACTGGAGCGGGTCGTCGACCGTGCCCTGGACCTCGCGCATCGTCATCCCGAACACGTCGTGGAAGAACTTGATATGCCAGCGGATGTCGGCGACCCAGATCGCGACATGCTCGACATAGGCCTTCGGAACGGGGCTTTCGGCAGCGCTCATTTCGCCCCCATGCGCCGTTCGATACCCTTAATCGCGGCGACCAGCGTCTGGTTGACCGGCGTCGCGATGCCGTGCTTCGCACCGGCGCGAACCACTGCGCCGTTGATGAAGTCGATTTCGGTGATCGACCCTTTCTCGAGGCTTTGCAGCATCGAGGTCTTGAACTCGTACGGCAGGCCTTCGGCCGCCATGACCCAGGCGTCGCGCGGCTGCGCGATCGACAGCCGGATGCCGGCGGCCTTCGCGACGGCCATCGCCTCGCCGACCGCCGCGACCGCGGTCGCCTCGATCTCGGGTACCGCATACAGGCTGCCGTAGACCAGGCCGGTGATGCCGCTGAGCGCGCCGGTCGAGACGTTGATCAGCAGCTTGTCCCACATCACGCCGAGGATGTTGTCGCTGACCTCGCATGGCAACTCGGCGCGTTCGAGCTCGGCGGCGATCTTGCGGGCGCGTTCGGTGACCCGGCCGTCGAGCTCGCCGATCACGGTGCGCTTGCTCCGCGTGCCGGCGATCACGCGGCCGGGCTCGAGCAGCACGCCGCCGACATAGGTCTTGCCGGCCAGCACGCGTTCGCGGCCGACGACCTCGGCGAGGATCTCCTCGTGGCCGAGCCCGTTCTGCAGCGACATCACCGCGGTCGCAGGGCCGACGACGTGCTTCGCGGCCTCGATCGCGGCCCGCGTATGGAACGACTTGACCAGCACGATCACCAGGTCGGCGGGCTCCAGCCCCTGCGCCGACTCGACCGCGCGCAGACGGACCGCGCGCTCGGTGTCGCCGTCCTTCATGCGCAGCCCGTCGCGGTTGATCGCGGCGACGTGGTCGCGGTACGGATCGATCAGCGTGACCTCCGACCCGGCCGCGGCCAGCGTCCCGCCGATCGCGCAACCGAGCGCGCCGGCACCGAGGAAGTAGATCTTCATGCGTCGTTTGCGGTGTGGGAATGCTTTCACGATAGGGGGCAGTCGTCATTTCAGCCATGGAATGCATGCAATGGACTACATTTCGTTATCCATATGGGCAGCGAAGACGATCCCGACACCGAGCTCGGCTTGCTCAGCGTCCGGCAGCTCCGGCTGTTCGATCTGCTGTACACGACGCGCAGCGTCACGCGTACGGCGGAGCGGCTGGCGCAGAGCCAGCCGACGGTCAGCAACTGGCTTGCGCGACTGCGCCGGCGGCTCGGCGACGAGCTGTTCGTCCGCACGCCGTCGGGAATGCTGCCGACGCCGCGCGCCGACGCGCTGATCGTCCCGGCGCGCGCGGCGCTCGCTTCACTGCGGCAACTGGTCGCGCCGGCCGCTGCGTTCGATCCGGCGCGCGCCGATCGGCGCTTTCGAATCTGCATGACCGATGCGAGCCATGTCACGCTGCTGCCGCAGCTGCTCGCGCATCTGCGCGCCGTCGCCCCTGGCGTGCGGCTCGAGGCGGCCCGTATCGACGAGCGGTCCGCGCAGGCTCTCGAATCGGGCGAGGCCGACCTTGCGATCGGCCTGGTGCCGTGGCTCGAGGCCGGCTTCTACCAGCAGGTGCTGTATCCGCAGGACTGGGTCTGCCTGGTCAACGCGAAGCACCCACGCATTCGCGCAAAAGGCCTCGGCTTGCGCGAGTACAAGACCGAAGCGCATGTGGGCATCGCCGGCGGCACCGGCGTGCAGCTGCTCGAGGCCGCACTGCAGCGCCATCGCGTCGAGCGACTGATTCAGCTGGAACTGCCGGGCTTCCTCGGCCTCGCGGCGATCGTCTCGACCACCGACCTGATGGCGACCGTGCCGCGTCACATCGGCGAGACGCTGGCGCGCAGCGGCGGGCTCCGTGTGTTCGACTGTCCGGTGCCGGTGCCACCGTTCACCGTCAAGCAGCACTGGCACGCGCGCTATCACCAGGATCCGGCGAATAGGTGGCTGCGCGGCCTGTGCGAGGGGCTGTTTGCCGTCAAATCGCGCTCGTCTCGCGCAGCGCGATAGGTGAAGCTGCCGGAGCGAGATAAGGGGCTTCTCGGGCCCTGAACACTCATAGGTGTTTTCCTTGAATAGTTCATGCGACAGCCGAACTATTATCGCGCCCACTGATTTAGCGGTACATCTTCCCTGAGCGCGCGACCTCCGCCGTCCCGATTGCGGCTCTTGTCGCGGTATCCGTTGTCAGCCGCCAGAGCCGCAGCGACCGGCAAGAAGAGCGGCCCCTAACACTCGAGCAAGCTTCACATGCAAGCAACCAAGAAGACGAACCTCGGCGCGTGGACGCGCCGATCGTTCCTTCAGGCCACGGCGGCCGCCGGCACGCTCGCCGTGCCGCATGCCCACGCCGGCGCGGCGACCTTTGCCCCCACCTGGGACTCGCTGGCCGAGGGCTATCGCACGCCCGACTGGTTCCGCGACGCCAAGTTCGGCATCTGGGCCCACTGGAGCGCGCAGTGCGTGCCCGAGATGGGCGACTGGTACGCCCGCAACATGTACATCCAGGGCAACTGGCAGTACGAGCACCACCTGAAGACCTACGGCCACCCGAGCAAGGTCGGCTTCATGGAGATGCAGAACCGCTGGAAGGCCGAGAACTGGCAGCCCGAGGAACTGCTGGACCTGTACGTCAAGGCCGGCGCCAGGTATTTCGTCGCGCTGGCCAATCATCACGACAACTTCGACAACTACGACTCCAGGTACCACGCCTGGAACAGCGTGCGCGTCGGCCCCAAGCGGGATCTGATCGGCACCTGGGCCAAGGCGGCGCGCGCACGCGGCGTGCGCTTCGGCGTCAGCAACCACTCGGCGCACGCCTGGCACTGGTTCCAGACGGCCTACGGCTACGACGCCGAAGGTGCGCTCGCGGGCCAGCGCTACGACGCCTTTCGCCTCACCAAGGGCGACGGCCGCGGCACGTGGTGGGAAGGTTTGGACCCGCAGGACCTCTACACCGGCCGCAACATCGTGATGCCCGACGGCTTCCGCGCCGCCCGCTCGGCCAGCGCCTGGCACGACGAGAACACCCGCTACTGGGACGAGAAGCCGCCGCTGCAGAACCCGGCATTCACGCGGCAGTGGTTCCTGCGCTGCCGCGACCTGATCGACACGCACCGCCCCGACCTCGTCTACTTCGACAACTCCGGCCTGCCGCTGGGCCAGGCCGGCCTGGACATCACGGCGCACTACTACAACGCGAGCGTGGGCTGGCACGGCGGCAAGGTCGACGTGGTGGTCAACGCCAAGCAACTGCCGGCGGAGCGCCGCCCCGCCGTGGTCGAGGACGTGGAGCGCGGCTTCCGCGAAGGCATCGAGCCCCTGCCGTGGCAGACCGACACCTGCCTGGGCGACTGGCACTACAACCGCGGCATCTTCGAGAACCACCACTACAAGTCGTCGGCGACGGTGATCCACCGGCTGTGCGACATCGTCTCGAAGAACGGCAACCTGCTGCTGTCCGTGCCGCTGCGCGGCGACGGCACGATCGACTCGGACGAACGCAAGATCCTGGGCGAGATCGCCACCTGGATGGCGCGCAATGGCGAGGCGATCCACGGCACGCGCCCCTGGCGTTCGTACGGCGAAGGGCCGACGCGCGTGAGCGGCGGCATGTTCAGCGAAGGCTCGTCGCAACCGCTCACCGCCGAGGACATCCGCTTCACCACCAAGGCCGGCGTGCTGTATGCGATCTGCATGGGCTGGCCCAGCGGCGGCGTGCTGCGCATCCGCGCGCTGGCCAGCGGCTCGGCGCTGGCGCCCGGCGCGATCGAGAACGTGCAGGCGGTCGGCGCCGCCGACAGCATGAGCTTCGTCCGCGATCACCGCTGGCTCGAAGTGAAGCTGCCCGAAGGCCTGGCCGGGTCGCCGGCGGTGGCGTTGAAGATTCGGGGCAGCGGGCTGGCATGAACTCGCGTCGCCGCCTCCTCGCCTCGACGGCCATGGCGCCGCTGCTGGCGGCCATCACGCCCGAGTTGCGAGCCGGCGAAGCGATCCCTGAAACCGATCGGCACGCGGCACGCGCGCAGCCCTTCCCGCTGTCCCGCGTGCGCCTGCTGCCGGGCCCCTTCGAGGCAGCGCAGGCACTCGATGCGCGCTACCTGCTTTCGCTGAACGCCGACCGGCTGCTGCACGGCTTTCGTGCCAATGCAGGCCTGGCGCCCAAGGGCCTGCGCTATGGCGGCTGGGAATCGGAGGACCTGTGCCCCGGCCACACGCTGGGCCACTACCTGAGTGCCTGCGCGATGATGTGGGCGTCCACGGGCCAGGCGGAATTCCGCCAGCGTGTGACCCACGTCGTCGACGAACTGCGCGAATGCCAGCGGGCGGCGCACAGCGGCCTGGTCTGCGCCTTCCCCGACGGCGACGCGCAGCTGCGCAACGCGCTGGCCGGACGTCCGGTGACCGGCGTGCCCTGGTACACGATGCACAAGATCCTGGCCGGCCTGCGCGATGCGCACGTGCACGCCGCGGATCCGCGCGCCCTGCCGGTCCTGACCCGTCTGGCCGACTGGATGGTGGACGCCTCGCAAGGCATCGACGACCAGCGCTTCCAGCAGATGCTGGGCATCGAACACGGCGGCATGAACGAGGTGCTGGCCGACCTGCATGCGCTCACCGGCGAGCCGCGATACCTGCAGCTGGCCCGGCGCTTCAACCACCGGGCCATCCTCGACCCGCTGGCCGAGGGCCGCGACACGCTGGACGGGCTGCACTCCAACACGCAGATCCCCAAGGTGATCGGCTTCGCTCGCCTGGCCGAGACGACCGGCGAGCCACGCTACGCGAAGGCAGCGCGCTACTTCTGGGGCAACGTCGTGCATCGGCGTTCGTTCGCCACCGGGGGCAACGGCGACGGGGAGTTTTTTTTCCCGCCCGCCGACACACCCAAGCACCTGGCCTCCGCGAAGACGATGGAGACCTGCTGCACCCACAACATGCTGCGCCTCACGCGGGCGTTGTTCACCGCCGAGCCCTCGGTGGCCTATGCCGACTACCACGAGCGCGCGCTGTTCAACGGCATCCTCGCGTCGCAGGATCCGGACACCGGCCTGGTCACCTACTTCCAGGCCACGCGCCCGGGCGAGGCCAAGCTGTACGGCACCGCCGAGCGTTCGTTCTGGTGCTGCACCGGCACCGGCATGGAGAACTTCGCCAAGCTCGGCGATTCGATCTACTTCCACGACGCGGACGCGCTCTACGTCAACCAGTTCATCGCCTCCACGCTGGACTGGGCCGACAAGGGCGTCCGCCTGCGCCAGACGACTTCCTTCCCCGATGAAGGGAGCACGCGCCTGTCGGTGCAGTCCGCCCGGCCGGTGCGATTCGCGCTGCGCCTGCGCCATCCCGCCTGGTGCCCGCAGCTGACGCTGCGGCTGAACGGACGCGAGCTGGTCGACAGCACCGAGCCCGGCCGGTATGTCCAGCTGGACCGCGTCTGGCGCCCGGGCGACGTGCTCGAGGTCGCGCTGCCGATGCGGCTGCACCTGCAGCCGCTGCCCGGCGCGAACGACATCGCGGCCGTGATGGTGGGCCCGGTGGTGCTCGCCGCGCGCATGGGCCGCGAAGGCATGGGGCCGGGCGACGACATCGTGGCCAGCCAGTACGCCTACGGTGAGGTGCTGAAGTCGCAGCGCGATCTGCCGCGGCTCGCCGTGCAGGGCCGGCCCCTGGAAGAGCTGCTGCGACCCGCCGGCGAGCGCCTGCGGTTCCGGGCCGCTGGCAGCGTGCCCGGCCAGGACATCGAACTCGTCCCGTTCCACCGCGTCGCGCACGAGCGCTACAGCCTTTACTGGCAACTCACCTGACCATGATCCCGAAGCATCGCCGCCTCCTCTCCACCGCCTGCGCCCTGTGGGCGCTCACGGTCGCCGCCGCGCACGGCGCAGACGCGGTGATCGCGTCGCCCGACGGCCGCACCACGCTGCGCGTCACCGAAGACGGTGCCACCTTCAGCATCACGCGCCGTGGGGAGACGGTGATCGCGCCCTCGCCGCTCGGCCTCGAGCTGGACGGGGCTGCGGCCTTCGGTGCGCTGAAGCTCGAGTCGCGCGAAGACACCGCGGTCGACCGGACGATCCCGCTGGTCGCCACCAAGGCGGCGACGGCACGCGACCACTACCGGGGCGCGACGTTGACGTTCCGCGAAGCCGGCGGCCGCCGGCTTCTCATCGATCTGCGCGCCTACGACGACGGCGTCGCGTTCCGCTATCGGCTCGACGATGCCGCGCCGGTGGCACTGCGCGGCGAGCGCACTGCCTTCGTGCCCGCCGGCGACCCGTCGTGCCTCGTCACGCCGACGGACTACGGCGCGCACGAACTGCCGTTCGAGCGCTTGCGCATCTCGCAACTCAAGCAAGACGCCGCCTACGACGTGCCGGTGGTGTGTGCCACGCCATCGGGCCGCACCCACTACGCCATCACCCAGGCGCATTTGCAGGGCTACACCGGCGCCTCGCTGTTGCGAGAAGGCGCCGCACTGCGCGTGCGCCTTTCGACTGTGCCGAAGCGTCAAGGCCCGGCCTTCAGATCGGCGGGCGGCCTGACCACCGCGTGGCGGGCGGTCATGATGGCCGACCGTGCCGGCGAGCTGATCGAGTCGAACCTGGTCGGCAACCTCAACCCGCCGCCGCAGGGCGACTTCAGCTGGGTCAAGCCCGGCAAGGCGTCGTGGGACTGGTGGTCGGGCCCGCTCGAAGGCGTCAGGCCCGACCTGGGCGCCTACAAGCGCTTCATCGACTTCGCGGCCGAGTCCGGCTTTCCCTACCACCTGATGGATGCGGGCTGGGCCTTGGGCGCCGGTCCCTGCTGCGATCCCCTGCCCACGACCGACATCGCGCACCCGGCCGAGGGCATCGACATGCCGGCACTCGTGCGATACGCGGCCGACAAGGGCGTCGGCCTGCTGCTGTGGGTGCACTGGGAGCACCTCGCGCCGCGCATGGACGAGGTGCTGGACACGTACGCGCGCTGGGGCATCAAGGGCATCAAGGTCGACTTCATGAACCGCGACGACCAGGACATGGTCGCGTTCTACCAGCGCGTCGCCGAGGCCACTGCCAAGCGCCACCTGCTGCTCGACCTGCACGGTGCCTACGTGCCCGCCGGACTGCAGCGCACCTTCCCGAACTTCATCACGCAGGAAGGCGTGCTGGGCGCGGAGTGGAACAAGATGGACACGCGGATCACGCCGCGGCACAACCTGATGCTGCCGTACACGCGCATGCTCGCCGGGCCGATGGACTACACGCCGGGCGGCTTCCGCAACGGCACGCCCAGGAGCTTCGAGGTGCGCGCGGTGATGCCGCAGACGCAGACCACGCGCGGCCAGGCGCTCGCGATGTACGTGGTCTACGACAGCCCGCTGCAGATGGTGTCCGACGATCCGGGGGCCTACCGCGGCGAACCCGGCTTCGACTTCATCCACCGCGTGCCCACGGCCTGGGATGAGACGCGCTTCGTGCAGGGCGAACCCGGCCGCGACATCGTGCTCGCGCGGCGCCAGGGCAAGGCCTGGTACCTCGGCGCGATGACAGCCGACGAGGCGCGCACCGAGCGGGTCGCGCTCGGCTTCCTCGCGCCGGGCAAGTACCGCGCGACCGTCTGGCAGGACGGCGACACGCCGCGCGCGCTGATGCGCCGCGAGCGCACCGTGTCGCGTGGCGACGTGCTGAGCCTGACGCTGGCCGCGGGTGGCGGCGCCGCGGTGATCCTCGAGCCGGTGCGCTGAATCATCCTTGAGCGTTGTGCCCATGAGCGTTGTGACCTCGATTTCCACGTCGCCCGCAGCACCGGGCCGGCGGAGCTTCGTGTGCACCGCCGTCGGTGGCAGCCTCGCCACGCTGGCCTCGCTGGCCGGCATGCCGGCCGCCCGCGCCGCCGCCCCGACCTCCACGCCGGCAGCCGGTGCAGCGGGCATCGCCGAGCCCGGCCTGCCCTTCCACGGCTGGGCGTCGACGCCGACCCTGGGCTGGAACAGCTGGGACGCCTTCGGCGCGAGCGTCACCGAGGCCGAGGTCCTGGACAACGCGCGCGTCCTCGCCGCGCGCCTGCTGCCCTTCGGATACGACCTGGTCACCGTCGACATCCAGTGGTACGAGGCGGGGGCCAGCTCGTCGTGGTACCGGCCGTTCGCTCCGCTGGTGCTCGACCCCCATGGCCGCCCGCAGCCGGCGTCCAACCGCTTCCCCAGCGCGAGCGGCGGCCGCGGCTTCGCGCCGCTCGCGGACCAGATCCACCGCCTCGGGTTGCGCTTCGGCGTGCACCTGATGCGCGGCATCCCGCGTCAGGCAGTCGGTCTCGAGCTGCCGATCGCGGGCAGCACCTGGCGCTGCCACGAGGTGGCCAACCCCAGCTCCACCTGCGCCTGGAACACCGACATGTGCGGCGTCAACGCCGACCATCCCGGCGCCTTCGACTGGTACCGCGCCTGGTTCGCGCAGCTGGCCGAATGGGGCGTCGACTTCGTCAAGGTCGACGACATCGCGGCGCCCACCTACCACGCACGCGAGGTCGAGCTGATCCGGCGCGCCATCGATGCCACCGGCCGGCCGATGGTGCTCAGCCTGTCGCCCGGCCCGTCGTCGCTCGAGCACGCCACGCACCTGCAGGCGCATGCCAACCAATGGCGCGTCTGCAACGACTTCTGGGACACCTGGCCGCAGCTGCGCGACAACCTGGCCAATCTCGTGAAGTGGGCGCCGCACGCGCGCGCGGGCGCCTGGCCCGATGCCGACATGCTGCCGGTCGGCAAGATCGGCCTGCGCAACTTCGACGGCGAGCCGGCCACGCGCGGCGAACGCAACACACGATTCACGCGCGACGAGCAGCTGCTGATGCTCACCGCGTGGACCTGCGCGCGCAGCCCGCTGATCCTCGGCAGCGACCTGCGCCGGCTCGACGACTGGACGCTGCGCCTGCTGACCAATCCCGAGGTGCTCGCGCTGCTGCGCGTGCCCGGCAGCCGCGAATGGCACACCAGCGCGCAAGGACACCGCTTCGTCTGCAACGGACCGCAGGGCATCTGGGCGGCCTGGCTGAACACCGGTGATGCGCCCTGCAGCGCCTCGCTGCCCGGCTGGCTGCCCGACGCGCGCCGCGACTGCTGGACACGCACCGACCTGCCCGCCGGAACCCGAAACCTGACCGTGCCGCCGCACGGCGCCCGCCTGGTGCGCTGCGATACGCCTTTGAAAAAAACCTGACATGAACCGACGCGAGACAAGACTCCTCCTTCTTTCTGTCCTCGTGGCCAGCCTCGTGGCCGGTTGCGGCGGCGGGGGAGGCAGTGCAGGCGGCGACACGACCGGCGCCACGGGCGCCACGGGCGGCACCGGTGGAGCAGCTGGCACCGGCGGGACTGGCGGCACGAGTGGCACGAGTGGCACGAGTGGCACCGGCGGCACCGGTGGCACCGGTGGCACCGGTGGCACCGGTGGCACCGGTGGCAC
>DATCSE010000360.1:0-9344 GCA_036568605.1 Burkholderiaceae bacterium
GTTCGCGCAGACGCAGGTCTGGCCGGTGTTGCGGTACTTGCTGATGATCGCGCCCTCGACGGCGGCGTCGACATCGGCATCGTCGAAGACGATGAACGGCGCGTTGCCGCCGAGCTCGAGCGAGAGCTTCTTGATCGTGTCGGCCGACTGCCGCATCAGCGTGCGGCCGACCTCGGTCGAGCCGGTGAACGTGAGCTTGCGCACGATGGGGCTCGCGGTCATCTCGGCGCCGATCTTCGTGGCCGAGCCGGTCAGCACCGAGAGCAAGCCCTTGGGCAGGCCGGCACGCGCGGCCAGCTCGGCGAACGCGAGCGCCGAGAACGGCGTCTGCGTCGCGGGCTTGACGACCATCGAACAACCCGCCGCGAGCGCGGGCCCCGCCTTGCGGGTCAGCATCGCGGTCGGGAAGTTCCACGGCGTGATGGCCGCGGTCACGCCGACCGGCTGCTTGATCGCGATGATGCGCTTGTCGCCGCTGGTCGCGGGGATGGTGTCGCCGTAGACACGGCGCGCCTCTTCGGCGAACCACTCGATGAACGATGCGGCGTACGCGATCTCGCCCTTGGATTCGGCGAGCGGCTTGCCCTGCTCGCTGGTCATGATCAGCGCGAGGTCGTCGGCATTCGCGAGCATCAGGTCGTTGAGCTTGCGCAGGATCGCCGCGCGTTCCTTCGCGCTGACCTTGGCCCAGGCGCGCTGTGCGACCTCGGCCGCGGCGATCGCGCGTTTGGTCTCGGCGGCGCCGCACATCGGCACCGTGCCCAGCGTCAGGCCGGTGGCGGGATTGACGACCGCGACGGTCGCGGCGTCGTCGGCGTTGATCCACTCGCCGGCGACGTAGGCCTGCTGGCGCAGCAGGGTGGGGTCTTTCAGGTTCAGCATGTTCACTCCGACTTCCAAAGCCCGTTCGTCCTGAGCTTGTCGAAGGGGCTGGCGCGCGGGGCACCAGGGCTTCGACAGGCTCAGCCCGAACGGTGTTGCGGGCTCAGCCCGAACGGTGTTGCAGGCTCAGCCCGAACGGGTTGCAGGCTCAGCCCGACCGGGGTTGCAGGCTCAGCCCAAACGCGAGGCTCAAACCATTCTCAGCCTGTCAGCCCTCGATCGCCTTGGCCAGAATGGTCAACCCTTCGTCGAACACCGAATCCTCGATCGTCAGCGGATACAGGAACCGCACCACGTTGCCGTACACCCCGCAGGTCAGCAGGATCAGGCCGGCATCCTGCGCACGCTGCTGCACCTGCTTCGTGAAGTCGGGATCCGGCGTCCCGTCTGCTTTCGCGAACTCGACCGCCACCATCGAGCCCGGGCCGCGCACGTCGGCGATGCGGGGCACTTTCTTGCGCAGGCCGTTCAGCATCTCGGTGAGCTTTCGCCCCAGACGCTCGGCCCGCTCGTTCAGCTTCTCCTCCTCGATCACGTCGAGCACCGCATGCGCCGCGGCGACGGCGAGTGCATTGCCGGCATAGGTGCCGCCCAAGCCGCCCGGGGCCGGCGCATCCATGATCTCGGCACGGCCGCAGACCGCCGAGATCGGCAGCCCGCCGCCCAGGCTCTTGGCCATCGTCATCAGGTCGGGCAGCACGTCGTGGTGCTGCATCGCGAACCACTTGCCGGTGCGCGCGAAGCCGGTCTGGATCTCGTCGGCGATCAGCACGATGCCGTGGCGGTCGCAGATCTCGCGCAGGCTGCGCATGAAGTCGGTCGGCATCACGTAGAAGCCACCCTCGCCCTGGATCGGCTCGACGATGATCGCGGCGACCTGCTCGGGATCGATGTCGGACTTGAACAGCTGCTGGATCGCGCGCAGCGAGTCGGCCACCGACACGCCATGCAGCGGCACCGGCGCCGGCACGTGGTAGACGCTGCCCGGGAACGGCCCGAAGCCGCTCTTGTACGGCGCGACCTTGCCGGTCAGCGCGAGGCCCATCAGCGTGCGGCCGTGGAAGCCGCCGCCCAGCGCGATCACGCCCGGGCGGCGGGTCGCGGCGCGGGCAATCTTGATCGCGTTCTCGACCGCCTCGGCACCGGTCGTGAAGAAAGCGGTCTTCTTCGCATGCGTGCCCGGCGTCAGCCGGTTCAGCCGCTCGGCCAGCGACACCACGCTCTCGTACGGCACGACCTGGTAGGCGGTGTGCGTGAAGTGCTCGAGCTGTTCGGCCACGGCCTTCATCACGCGCGGATGGCGATGCCCGGTGTTCAGCACCGCGATGCCGGCGCCGAAGTCGATGAAGCGCCGGCCTTCGACGTCCCACAGCTCGGCATTGCGCGCGCGCTCGGCATAGAACGGGAAGCCGATGCCGACGCCGCGCGGCGTCGCCGCGATCCGGCGCTGGTCGATCTGCGCATTGCGGCCGGTTGCGGCGCCACGGTCGGCAGCGGCAGGACGGGACGACGACGTTTCGGTGGCGATGCTCATGAGGACCTCACTGCGGGCCCTCGCGGGCCGATTGGACTTGACACGCGTGCCAGTCTAGGTCCAGATTGGACCTATTGGCAGAACCAATTGGCAGCCTTTCAATGGAACCAATATGAATGACCGACATCCGCTGCCGTTGCCGCGCAGCGCCGGCCTGCCCGATTTCGTGCAGCGCCAGTTCGACCCGCACAGCCACCAGCCGCACCATCGCCAGCTCTATGCGATCCTGCAGGCCGGCATCCGCGATGCGCTGCTGCCGGCCGGGCTGAAGCTGCCGCCGACCCGCGTGCTTGCCGAGTCGCTCGGGCTCGGGCGCAACACCGTCGTGCATGTCTACGAGCAACTGGCGCTCGAAGGGTATGTGCAGGCCGGCGTCGGCCGCGGCACGTATGTCGCGGCAGTCGGTCCGCGCCTGGTCGACCGGGCGCTGCCGCGGCCCCGGCGCAGCACGGCGCCGCTGCGGCTGTCGACACGCGGCGAACGCACCGTGGCACAGGCCGGCGCGAACCCGGTGCAATGGGGCGCGTTCGCACCCGGCGTGCCCGAGGTCCGGATGTTCCCGGCCCAGGTCTGGAACCGGCTGCATGCGCGCGTGTGGCGCAGCGCGACGCCGAGCCAGCTGACCTATGCCACCGGCGCCGGCGATCCTGCGCTGCGCCAGGCCGTCGCCGACTATCTGCAGGGGACGCGCGGCGTGGTCTGCAGCGCGGAGCAGGTCGTGATCACCAGCGGCACGCAGCAATCGCTGTGGCTGATCGCGCAACTGCTCGCCGATGCCGGCCACGAGGTCTGGCTCGAAGACCCGGGCTACTGGGGCGCGCGCAGCGTGTTCGGTGCAGCCGGGCTCGCCTGCGTGCCGGTCGCTGTCGATGCCGAGGGCCTGGCGCCGTCGGCCGAGCAGCTGCGCAAGCCGCCGCGGCTGATGTTCGTCTCGCCATCGCACCAGTACCCGACCGGCGCACTGATGAGCCACAGCCGGCGCCGCCAGCTGCTGGACTATGCGGCGGTGCACGGCGTCTGGGTCGTCGAGGACGACTACGACAGCGAGTTCCGCTACGGCACGCGCCCGCTGCCGGCGCTGCAGGGTCTCGACGAGCACCACCGCGTCGTCTACCTCGGCACGTTCTCGAAGACGCTGTTCCCGTCGCTGCGGCTCGCGTACCTGGTCGTGCCGCCGGATCTGATCGACGGGTTCGCACGCGCGCTCAACGAGCTGTTCCGCGAGGGCCAGACGATGCAGCAGGCGGTGCTGGCGCGCTTTCTGGCCGAGGGTCACTACGCGAGCCACATCCGCCGCATGCGTGCGGTCTACGGCGCGCGCCACGATGCGCTGATCGGATCGATACGCCGCGAATTCGGCGAGGCGCTGCCGGTGATCGGCGGCGATGCCGGCTTGCACCTGGTGCTCGGGCTGCCGGCGCGCGTCGACGACCATGGCGTCGTCAAGCAGGGGCTGCGCGCGGGCGTCGCGACCCGGCCGCTCTCGATGTACCAGATGCGCAAGGGCAAGGCCGCGCGCGGCCTCGTGCTGGGCTATGCCGCGGTGCCCGAGGAGGAGATCGCACCGAACTTCGCGCTGCTCGCAAAGGCGATTGCGCCATTCCTTTGAAGTTTCCCCCTCTCCCTCTGGGAGAGGGCCGGGGTGAGGGCCAACGAGAAGAGCCGGCCTTGCAACGCAGGCGCCACTCGCTGGCCCTCACCCTAACCCTCTCCCAGGGGGACAGGGGACCGTACGCCGATTCGTCGCACTTTGCGTTGACAATCGCGCGATGGACCGCGCCGTACTCCCCCAGCTCACCGATACCCCCACTGCGGCGCTGGCCGTCCCGCGCTGGCCCGGCCAGCTCGCCGCGATCGACATGGGCTCCAACAGCTTCCGTCTCGAGATCGGTCAGCTGATCGACGGCCGCTACCGCCGTGTCGACTACCTGAAGGAGACGGTGCGCCTGGGTGCCGGGCTCGATGACAACGGCGTGCTGACCGAAGAAGCGGCGCTGCGGGGCCTGGCCTGCCTCGCGCGGTTCGCGCAGCGCCTGAAGGGCTTCGTCGCGACGCAGGTGCGCGCGGTCGCGACGCAGACGCTGCGGGAGGCGAAGAACCGCGACGCGTTCCTTGCCCGGGCCCGCGCGGTGCTGGGCTTTCCGATCGAGGTGATCTCGGGCCGCGAGGAAGCGCGGCTTATCTACGCCGGCGTCGCACGGCTGCAGCCGTCCGACGCGCACCGCCTCGTGATCGACATCGGCGGGCGCTCGACCGAGATGATCCTCGGCCATGGCCGCAAGTCGCTGCGGGCCGAGTCGTTCCAGGTCGGCAGCGTCAGCCTGTCGATGCGCTACTTCGGCGACGGGCGCTTCACCGAAGCGGGCTTTCGCGAGGCGCAGATCGAAGCCGGTGCCGAGCTGGAAGAGGCGCTCGAGCCGTTCGCCTCGGTGCACTGGCAGGAGGCGCTGGGCTCGTCCGGCACGGTCGGCGCGGTCTCGCAGCTGCTGGCCGCGAACGGCGTGACCGACGGCCGCGTCACGCCCGCGGGCCTGCGCTGGCTGATGGAGCAGTGCCTGGCGGCCGGCAAGGTCGAGAAGCTGAACCTGCCGGGGCTGAAGGAGGAGCGCCGCGCGGTGATCGCCGGCGGCCTCGCGATCCTCTACACGCTGGCCGCGCACTTCGGCATCGAATCGCTGCAGCCGGCGCGCGGCGCGCTGCGCCAGGGCGTGATCTTCGATCTCGACGAGCGCCTGAAAGCCATCGAGATGCGCCAGGACGGCCACGACGTCCGCGACGCCTCGGTGCGCGAGCTGCAGCGCCGCTTCATGGTCGACATGCAGCAGGCCCAGCGCGTCACGACGGTCGCCGAGCAGCTGTACGCGGACGTGCAGCCCAAGGCCAGCCCCGAGATGCGGCGCGAGCTGCTGTGGGCCAGCGCGCTGCACGAGATCGGCATGATGGTCTCGCACCACGACCACCACCGCCACAGCGCCTATCTGCTCGCGCACGTCGATGCGCCGGGCTTCTCGCAGAGCCAGCTGCGGCGCGTCGGCGAGCTGGTGCTGGGGCAGCGCGGCGGGCTGCGCAAGATCGAGATGAGCCTGTCGCAGGAAGACTTCGCGTGGCAGGTGCTGTGCCTGCGGCTCGCGATCATCGCCTGCCACGCGCGCGGCGACGTCGACCCCGGCGCGCTCGACCTGAAGCGCTCCGGCAACCACGCGACGCTCGCGTTCCCGCCGGGCTGGACGCAGAGCCACCCGCGCACGCTGCACCTGCTGCGCGCCGAGGCGGAAGCGTGGCGGCGCCTGGGCGTGATCGGGGTGACGCTCAAGGCCTGAAGGCGCAGGGCCGTCAGGCCGCCTGCGTCTCGAGCGCCAGCTCGCCCTGCAGGCTCTCGATGTCGCGGCCTATCGTCACGACCGCCCGCACGCGCCCTTGCGTGACATACCGGACCGCGCAGTCGCGCGCGTCCAGCGAGCCGTCGATCTCGACCGCGTCCCAGCGCTCGGCATGGCCGACGTACTGGATCGCGACGTCGTAGTGCTGGCTCCAGAAGAACGGCACGGCATCGAAGCGCTGGCGGCGCCCGAGCATGTTGAGCGCCGCGACCTGGCCCTGGCGCTGCGCCACGACCCAGTGCTCGACGCGGATCCGCTCGCCGGTGTGCGGGTCGGGCCAGCGCGCGATGTCGCCGGCCGCGTAGAGGCCGGGCGCGCTGCTCTGCAGGAACTCGTCGACCACGATCCCGCGGTCCACCGTCAGGCCGGCCTGTTCGGCCAGCGCGGTGCGGGGCCGCACGCCGACGCCGGCCACGACGAGGTCGGCCGCCAGCGTGCTGCCATCGGCGAGCGTCGCACGCGTTCCATCGAGGCGCGCGAGCGTCGTGCCCAGATGAAAGACCACGCCCTGGGCCGCGTGCAGATCCTGCACGAAGCGGCCGAGCTCGGGGCCGAGCACCCGCAGCATGGGCACGGCCTCCGGCGCGACGACGTGGACCTCGAGGCCTCGAGCGCGCAGCGACGCCGCCACCTCCAGGCCGATGAAGCTTGCGCCGACCACCAGCGCGGCCTTCGCGGCGCCCAGCCGCGCGACGATCGCGCGGCTGTCGGCAAAGCTGCGCAAGGGCAGCACCTGGCCCGGCGCGGCACCGGGCACCGGCAGCAACACCGGATCGGCGCCAGTGGCCAGCAGCAGCGCGCCGTATTCCAGCGTCGTACCGCCGTCCAGGCGCAGCTGCCGTTGGCGTACGTCGAGCGCATCCACGCGCGTGTTCAGGCGCAGTGCGATGCGCTGCTCGGCGTACCACTGCGGCGGGCGCAGCGGCATCCAATCGTCGGGCGCGTTGCCGGCGAGGAAGTCCTTCGAGAGGTTGGGCCGATCGACCGGCGGATCGGCATCGGCGCTCACCATCGTCAGTGCGCCGTCGTAGCCTTGGCGGCGCAGCATCTCGCCCGCGGCGAGCGCGGCGGCGCCGCCGCCGACGATGACGGCATCGCGCAGCGCAGCGTCCGAGCCCAGGCGCGACGTCGGCATCGCGACGACGCGCTCGCGCACGAACGCGCGCTCGCCGACACGCTCGACCCGCCAGCACGGCAGCGCATCGAGCGCCGGGGCGCACAGCGCTTCGCCGCTGCGCACATCGAACCGCGCATGGTGCAGCGGGCAGCGCAGCGTCGTGCCGTTCAGCAGGCCGTCGGCCAGGTTCGCGTGGTAGTGCGTGCACGAGGCGCCCAACGCATGCAGCTGGTCGCCCACGCGCACGAGGAGGGCTTCTTCGCCGTCGACCTCGCCGGCGAGCATCGCACCGTCGGCCAGATCGGCGATCGGGACGCCGGCCCTCAGATCAGGTTTGGCAGTGGTCATGGCGCGCTCGCTCCATTCGACCCCTCCACCCTCGCCTCGTGCGCCAGTCTGCCACGCGACGCGCGGCCTGGGCCAAACGCCTACAGGCAATCCGGCGCCTGCACCGCCTGCAGCACCACCTGCGCGCGATCTTCGCGGTTGCGGCTGCGGATCCACCAGGCCGCGCCCTTCTTGATCGTCCACGACTGCGGCGTTCCGGCCAGCAGGTACGCGGCGACCAGCCCCAGCGTCGGCTGGTGCCCGACCACCAGCACCGGCTCGTTCGCATCGGGCCAGCGCACCGCCTTCAGCAGCGCTTCGCCGTTGCCGTCGGGCGCGAGCTCGGGTGCGGTCTTGAACTTGCGGCTCAGCGCCTTCACGGTCTGCTGGCAGCGCAGCGCCGGGCTCGCGAGGATGCGCGTCGAGTGTGCGAGCCGCTGGTTCAGCCACTCGGCCATGCGCTGAGCCTGGCGCTCCCCCTTGGGCGTCAGCGCGCGTTCGAGGTCGTCGCCCTCGCCGTTCTGCAGCTCGAACGCTTCGGCATGACGCCACAGGATCAGGTCCATCTCGCTTCGCCCCTCCTTCCGATTCCACGTTCAGCCGGGCCGCGCCACGAACCGCTCCATCAGCGCGCGCTGCGCGCTCGGTCCATCGGTGCCGATGCGCTGGTAGGTGCCGTCCAGGCGCAGCCCCCAGGCGTCCTGCGCGTCGTGCAGGTACGGCACCAGGCATTCGTCGATCACGCGCTGGCGCATCGCGGCATCGCGCACCGGCCAGGCGATCTCGATGCGCCCGAACATGTTGCGGCCCATCCAGTCGGCGCTGGACAGGAACAGCGCCTCGTCGTCGGCGCCGTCGCCCCAGGCGAAGTACAGCACCCGCGAGTGCTCGAGGAAGCGCCCGATGATCGAGCGCACGCGGATCCGGTCGGTCACGCCGACGATGCCCGGCGGCAGCATGCAGGCGCCGCGCACGATCAGGTCGATCGTCGCGCCGGCGCGGCCGGCATCGATCAGTGCGTGGATCAGCGGCACGTCGGTCAGCGCGTTAACCTTCGCGACGATGCGGGCGCGGCGGCCGGCGAGCGCCGCCTGCTCGACCCGCTCGACATGCGCGAGCATCTGCTTGTGCAGCGTGAACGGCGCCTGCAGCAGCACGCGCGGCGGCTTCATGCGGCCCAGGCTCGCGAGCTGCTGGAACACCGCGTCGGCATCGGCGGTCAGCGCCGGGTCGGCCGTCAGGTAGCCGACATCGGTGTACAGCCGCGCCGTCTTCGGGTTGTAGTTGCCGGTCGAGAGGTGCGCGTAGCGGCGCAGCACCGGCCGCGTCTTCGAGCCTTCGCGGCGCGTGACCAGCAGCAGCTTCGCATGCGTCTTCAGCCCGACGACGCCGTACACCACCTGCACGCCCACCGCCTCGAGCCGCTCGGCCCAATTGATGTTGGCCTCCTCGTCGAAGCGCGCCTTCAGCTCGACGACGACCATCACCTCCTTGCCGCGCCGCGCCGCTTCGAGCAGCAGGTCCATCAGCGGCGACTCGCTGCCGGTGCGGTAGATCGTCTGCTTGATCGCGAGCACGTCCGGGTCGTGCACCGCCTCGCGCAGGAAAGCGACGACCGGCTCGAACGACTCGAACGGGTGATGCAGCAGCACGTCGCTCTCGGCCAGACGCTCGAACATCGACTCTTCTCGCGGCAGCCGGCCGTGCGGCCACGCCGGCTCGTACGACGGGAAGCGCAGCGGCACGCGGCCGGAGCCGTCGGCGCCGTCGGCCGGGTCGTCGGCCTGGTCGATCAGCTGGTTCAGCCGCACCAGGTTGACCGGCCCGTTGACCCGGTACAGCGCGGCCTGCGGCAGCCCGAACTGATGAAGCAGGAACGCCGACAGCTCCTCCGGGCAGGTCTTGACCACCTCGAGCCGGATCGCCTGGCCGAAGTGGCGCGTCGTCAGCCCGGTGCGCAGCGCCTGGCGCAGGTTGGTGACGTCGTCCTCGTCGACCTCGAGATCGGAGTCGCGCGTGACGCGGAATTGCGAGAACGCCTCGACCTCGCGCCCCGGGAACAGCTCCGCCAGGTGCGCGCGGATCACGCTGGTCAGCATCACGA
>DATCSE010000361.1:0-5514 GCA_036568605.1 Burkholderiaceae bacterium
GTCGTGCGTCGGCTCGAAGCGCTCGAGAATCTTCAGCGGCAGGCCCGCGCGAAAGCGCGGCGAGCGGCACGGCCCGATGCGCCAGCGCCGCCGGCCGCGCAGCTGCAGCAGGAACACATCGTAGGAATCGACGTGCGGGCCGACGCCGCCGCCATCGCTGGCGTACGAGATCATCAGATCGTCGAGCCGCGCATCGGGTACGAAGCGGAAGTTCGTCAACAGCCGGTGCGCCTCGTCCAGATGCAGGTCCACGCCTTGCACCAGCAGCGTCCAGCGCGGCTGCTTCAGCGGCGGCAACGCACGGCGCGAGAACGGCCCATGCGCGAGCGACCAACGTGCGCCTTGGTGCACGATCAGGCGCGATTGCACGTCGTCGCGCGCCGCCAGCTCGAACAGTTGCTGGCGCGCGATCGGCGGCGTGCCGCCGGGATAGGAGCCGCGCACCAGCAGCGGCTTCTTCTGCCAGTGCCGGCGCATGAAGGTCTGCGGCGACAGGCCGCCGAGCAGCGGCGTCGCGAGTTCGATGTCCATCACGGCATTGTGCGTCGCCGCGGCCCGGCGGCCTGTGCGATCATCGTCCGATGCACATCACCAATCCCTGCGTCGTCACGCTGACCTGGCGACTGCAAGATGCCCAGGGCCAGCTCATCGACGAGCTGAAGGAGCCGGTCGAGTTCTTCTACGGCGGCGACGACCTGCTCGCCAAGGTCGAAGAGGCGCTCGCCGACCAGGAGCCCGGCTTCGAAGCCTCGCTGTACCTCGAACCCGAACATGCATTCGGCGAGTACGACCCGGCGCTCGTGTTCTTCGAGGAGCGCTCGGCGCTGCCCGAAGGCGTCGAGGTCGGCATGCAGTTCGACGGCGTCCCCGAAGGCGCGAAGACGCCCAACATGCCGGCCGATGCGATCTACACGGTCACCGAGGCCTACCCCGACCATGTCGTGCTCGACGGCAACCACCCGCTGGCCGGCATCGCGCTGCGCATCGCCCTGAAGGTGCTGGAGGTGCGCGAGGCGACCGAGCAGGAGATCGAGGAGCGCAGCGTCGGCCAGCCGGTGTTCACGGTGATGAACACCGCGCCGGGGGGCTCGACGCTGCATTGAGCGCCCAAGCGCACCTACGTGCGCTTCGCGACCGGCCGTGGCATCAACGCCTTGATGCGTGCCCAGAGCACCGCTTTTGGAACCGTCGTCATTTGCATCGCCTGCATGCACTGATCGAGCCGATGCGGCCGCTCGCGCAGGCTCGCGATGGCCTTGACCAGGTCCGCTTCGATGCTTGCGCCGTAGGCGCCCTTCGCCTTGTCGACGGCGTCGCGCAACAGCTTCTTGGGCGGCTCCATCATCGCGAGGTCGATCAGATCGCGGCTGAACACCGCGTCGTCGCGCCAGCGATCCGAGTTCGCCAAAAGCTTGCTCGCGGCCATGTCGAGCGCGGTCAGTGTCGCGACACCGCACACACGATCCCCTTCGCCCGGCCGCTCGAGCGAGATCCGGGCTTCGAACACGATCTCGAATTTGATCTCGACATCGCCGACCCGCAGCATGGTCCGCACACCGTACTGATCGGCGCGCACCTCGCGTACCTGCTGCAGCGCCCTGCCCGGCTTCACGACAGCGCCGACTCCATCCGGTCCTGACAAGCTTTGCCGCAAATGCCGATAGCCGTCGCGGTCGGACACGAGGAAGTCGATGTCCACCGACTCGCGGTATTCGCCGTAGCGCAGTGCGATCGCCGTGCCGCCGCCGAACAGGCAGCCGTTCGCTTCCAGCCGCTCGGCAGCCAGCGCTTCCAGCACGCTCGCCACACAACGATGATGCGCGCGCTCAAACAAGCGGGCGTCCCTTGCCGACGGTCGCGATCAGCGCATCGACCAGCGCACGCTCGTGCGGCAGCATCTGCTCATGGTCGAGATGCCGCCAGTTGCGCTCGTAGAGACTCAGCGCCTCGGCGGGCGTGATCTCGGTCGTGCCCTTCAGTTGCCAAGCCAGGCGCTTGAGCTGCGGGAATTCATCGAGAACGATATGCGCCGGCACCCGGATCGTCGCGTTGCGTTCGCTCGACTTGCGTGCCACGGGATCGACCAACTCGAGCTCGAGGCCGATCGCCGAGATCGCGCTCATGTAAGCCCCCATCGTCACGGACGGCTCGCCGCGTTCGATGCGGTGCAACGTGACACGCGACATTCCGGCGGCCTCCGCGACAGTCGTCGCGCTGAGCTTGTGATGCTGGCGCTGCGCACGAATCTGCGCCCCCAGCGCCTGCAGCCGGGCCGTCGCGACATCACCAGGATCAGGCGGTTTGGCCGGCATGCTGATTCTCATTCTATACAAATCGACCGAAATGTACAGAATGAGATACAGGTCTAGGCGTGCTTGGCCTCTTCTTCCGTCAGCACCGGTGCGGCACCGCTCTCCGGCGTCGTCACCGGCCCCTTGCCGCTGAAGCGGTCCAGCGCCAGGTAGATCACCGGCGTGATGTACAGCGTGATCGCCTGCGAGAACACCAGCCCGCCGACGACCGCCAGACCCAGCGGCTGACGCAGCTCGGCACCGGCGCCCAGGCCGAGTGCGATCGGCAACGCACCGGCCAGCGCCGCGAGCGTCGTCATCATGATCGGGCGGAAGCGCAGGATGCAGGCCTCGCGGATGGCCTGCGCCGGCGCCATGGCCTGCTGGCGCTGCGCGTCCAGCGCGAAGTCGATCATCATGATCGCGTTCTTCTTGACGATGCCGATCAGCAGCAGGATGCCGATCATTGCGATCAGCGTCAGGTCCATGTCGAACATCTTCAGCGTGAGCAGTGCGCCGACCGCGGCCGACGGCAACCCGGCGAGGATCGTGATCGGGTGGATGTAGCTCTCGTACAGCACGCCCAGCAGCACGTAGATCACGAGCAGCGCCGCAACGATCAGGATCGCCTGGCTGCCCTGCGAGCTCTTGAACACCGCCGCGTCGCCGCCGTACGTCGTGATGATCGAGGCCGGCATCTTCAGTTCGTCACGGTAGCGCTCGATCTTCGCGGTCGCGTCGCCCAGCGCGGCGCCGGGTGCGAGGTTGAACGACACGGTCACCGCCTGCAGCTGGCCGACGTGGTTGATCGCGGTCGGGCCCACCGTGCGGTCGACCGTCGTGAACGCCGACATCGGCACCAGCGCGCCGGTCGCCGAGCGCACGTAGATGCCGTTGAACGCGTTCTCGTCCTGCTTCGCGCCGGGCACGACCTCGAGGATCACCTGGTAGCTGTCGGTCGGCGTGTAGATCGTCGAGACCTGGCGCTCGCCGAACGCGCTGTACAGCGCCGAGCGCACGTTGTCGATGGACACCCCGAGCGTGTTTGCGCGGTCGCGGTCGATCTTCAGCGAGGCCTGCAGCCCGCGCAGCTGCGAATCGCTGGTCACGTCGCGGAACAGCGCGACGTCCGGGCGCATCTTGTCCTGCAGCTGCACGGCCCAGCTGTTGATCTCGTCGGCGCGCACGCTCTGCAGGATGTACTGGTACTGCGCCTTGCTCGGCCGGCCGCCCAGCTGCAGGTTCTGGATCGGCCGCATGAACACCGCGATGCCCGGCACCGCCGCGACCTTGCGGCGCAGCCCCTCGATCACCTGCTTCATCGACGCCCGCTCGCGGCGCTCCTTCAGCGTGACGAACATGCGCCCGGTGTTCTGCGAGCCGGTGCCGCCGTTGAACGAACTGACGTTGCGCACGTTCGGGTCCTCGCGGATGATCGCGGCCACGCGGTCCTGCAGCCGCACCATCTCCGGGAACGACGTGTCTTCCGAGGCCTCGGTCGAGATCGTGATCTGGCCGATGTCCTCCTCGGGGAAGAAGCCCTTCGGGATCGTGACGAACAGCCAGGCGGTCGCGGCGAAGGTCGCCAGCGCGACCAGCAGCACGATGCCGCGGTGCCGCAGCGCGACGTCCAGCGAGCGCGTGTACAGCGCGAGCACCGCGTCGAAGCCGCGCTCGAACGAACGCACCAGCGCGCCCGGCGGCTTCTTGTGCGCCTCGTCGCTGAGGAAGCGGCTCGCGAGCATCGGCACCAGCGTCAACGAGACGAATGCCGAGGCCACGATCGCGAGCCCGACGATCACCGCGAACTCGTGGAACAGCAGGCCGATCACGCCCGGCATGAAGAAGATCGGAATGAACACCGCGACCAGCGAGCTCGAGATCGACAGGATCGTGAAGCCGACTTCGCGCGAGCCGCGCAGCGCGGCCTGGAACGGCGGCACGCCCTCCTCGACGTGGCGCATGATGTTCTCCAGCATCACGATCGCGTCGTCGACCACCAGACCCACCGCGAGCGTCAGCCCGAGCAGCGAGATGTTGTCCAGCGTGTAGCCGAAGCCCCAGAGCAGCGAGATCGCGCCGATCAGCGAGACCGGCAGCGACAGCGTCGGGATGACCGTCGCGACGAAGCGCCGCAGGAACAGGAAGATCACCAGCACGACCAGCACGATCGTGCCCAGCATCGTCAGCGTCACGTCGTGCAGTGCGGCGCGGATCGAGATGGAGCGGTCGTTGACCATGGTCATGCGCACCGACTGCGGCAGCTGCGCCTGGAAGCCGGGCATCGCGGCGCGCACCGCGTCGACCACCTTCACGGTGTTCGCATCGGGCTGGCGCAGCACCGCCAGGCTGATCGAGGTCTCGCCGTTCAGGCTGGCCGAGGTCTTGACGATCTCGTAGCTGTCTTCCACCTGCGCAACGTCGCGCAGCCGCACCGTGTTGCCGTTGCGGCTGCTGATGATCAGCTCGGCGAATTCGGCCGCATTGCGCAGCTGCCTGTTCGCCTGCAGGGTCAGCGTCTGCTTCGGCCCATCCAGCGTGCCGACCGGCGTGTTCACGTTGGCGGCGCGCAGCGCCGCGTTGACCTCGTCGAGGCTGATGTTGCGCGCGGTCAGCGCCTCGGGCAGCGCGCGCACGCGCACCGCGAAGCGCTTCTGGCCGAAGATGTTGACCTGCGCGACGCCGTCCAGCGTCGACAGCGTCGGCGAGATCAGGTGCTCGGCGTAGTCGTTCAGCTCGGACAGGTTCAGCGACGGCGAGGTCAGCGCGATGAACAGGATGGGCGCGTCCGCTGGATTGACCTTGCGGTACGACGGCGGGATCGTCATGTCGACCGGCAGCGTGCGCTGCGCGCGCAGCAGCGCGGCCTGCACGTCGACCGCCGCGGCGTCGATGTCGCGCCCCTGGTCGAACTCCAGCGTCACCGACGTCGTGCCCAGCGTGTTGGTCGAGCTGATGACGTTGATGCCCGGGATGGTCTGGAACTGCTTCTCGAGCTGCAGCGCGACCGAGGTCGCCATCGTCTCGGGGCTGGCGCCGGGCAGCGTCGCCGAGACGTTGATGACCGGCGTGTTGTAGCTGGGCAGCGCGGCGATCGGAATCTTGCCGTAGGCGATGATGCCGGCGACGACGATCGCAGCGTTCAGCAGCACCGTCAGCACCGGACGGCGGATGAACAGCTCCGAGAGGTTCATCGCGCCGCCACCGTCGCGCCGACCAGCCC
>DATCSE010000362.1:0-9458 GCA_036568605.1 Burkholderiaceae bacterium
GATGCGTCGTTGCGCGTGCTGATGTTCCGCACGTCGAAGCGCCTGTCGCGCGACGAGGTCGATGCCTGGCTTGCCGAGCAGGACACCGGCGGCACGGACGAGACGGCCGGCGTGATGGACCTGCGGCCCAGCGTCGAGCGCGCCGAGTTCACGGGCGCGATCGCCGCGATCCATGAGGCGATCCGCGCCGGCGAGACCTACCAGGTCAACTACACCTACCGGCTGGACGGCGCGGCCTTCGGTTCCCCGATCGCGCTGTACCGCCGGCTGCGTGCGCGCCAGCCGGTCGAGTACGGCGCCTTCATCGCGCTGCCGGACGGCGGGCCGTTCACGCATGTGCTGTCGCTGTCGCCGGAGCTGTTCCTGCGGCACGACGCCGGCGTTCTCACGGCGCGGCCGATGAAGGGCACGGCCGCGCGCGTCGCGGCGCCCGAGAGCGACAGCGAATCGGCGCGGCTGCTCGCGATCGACATCAAGAACCGCGCCGAGAACCTGATGATCGTCGACCTGCTGCGCAACGACCTGGGCCGGCTCGCGCAGATCGGCTCGGTGCGGGTGCCGGCGCTGTTCGCGATCGAACCGTACACCACGGTGTTCCAGATGACCTCGACGGTGCAGGCGCAGATCCGCCCCGAGGTCGGCATGCCGGACCTGCTGCGCGCGGTGTTCCCGTGCGGCTCGATCACCGGCGCGCCCAAGCACCACACGATGGAGCTGATCGCGGGCCTCGAGAGCACGCCGCGCGGCCTGTACTGCGGCGCGATCGGCTGGTGCGACGCGCCGCAGGGCGACGCGCGGATCGGCAACTTCTGCCTCTCTGTCGCGATCCGCACGTTGACGCTGGCCGCACCGGCGCACGGTCTGCGCGCGCTGCGCCTGGGCGTCGGCGCCGGCATCGTCAGCGACAGCCGCGCCGACGACGAGTTCGACGAATGCCGATTGAAGGCGCGCTTCCTGACCGGCCTGGACCCCGGCTTCGAGCTGTTCGAGACCATGCGGTGGTTGCCAGGGGAGGGCGTGGGGCATCTCGAACGCCACCTGGCGCGACTGGAGCGCAGTGCGCTGGTGCTGGGCTTCGCGTTCGACCGTCACGCGTTGTTGACGGCGCTGCGGGCGTATGCCGGCGACATCGCGATCGTCGCGCGCCTGCGGCTCGCGCTCGCGCATGACGGGCAGGTCCGCCTCACGCATGCGCCGCTCGCGCTGCTGCCGCCCGGGCCGGTCCGGCTCGTGCTCGAAGAGGCGCCGCTGCCGGAGGCGCGTCCGCTCGCGGCCCACAAGACCACGCATCGCCGGGCCTACGACGCCGGCGTGCGCGCGGCCGAACGCGTGGGCGCATTCGACACATTGTTCTTCGACACCGCCGGCCGGCTGCTCGAGGGTGGCCGCAGCAACGTCTTCGTCCGCTTGGCCGGTCGCTGGTGGACACCGCCGCTGTCCGACGGCGTGCTGCCCGGCGTGATGCGCGGCGTGCTGCTGGACGATCCGGCCTGGGATGCTCAGGAGCGCAGCCTGACCCGCGCCGATCTCGCGCGCGCCGAGGCCGTCGTCGTCTGCAACGCGCTGCGCGGGGCGCTGGACGCCGAATTGGGCGCACTGCCTCGGCACGACGCGGCATGAACCTGGCGCTGTTCGACCTCGACCACACGCTGATCCCGTTCGACAGCGGCATGGCCTGGACGCGGTTCCTGGTCGAGCGCGGCGTGCTGCCGGCCGAGGCCGAGGAGACCTACCTGGGCTATTGCCGGCAGTACGTGGCCGGCACGCTGGACATCCATGCGATGCACCGCGCGAGCGTGGCGCCGCTGGCGCGCTTTCCGCGTGCGGTGCTGGCGCAGTGGGCCGGGGAGTTCGAAGCGGCGTTGCGCACGCGCGTGCCCGCCGGCATGCGCGGCCTGGTGCGGCGCCACCTGGATGCCGGCGATCTCTGCGCGGTCGTCACCGCGACCACGCGTTTCATCGCCGAGCCCTGCGCGCGGCTGTTCGGCCTGTCCCACGTGGTCGCGACCGAAGCGGCGACCGCCGACGGCACGCCGCAGGGCGCGCTGACCGGCGAGATCGCCGGCCTGCCTTGTTTTCGCGAGCACAAGGTCACGCGCGTCCGGCAGTGGCTGGGGCAGTCCGGGCCGGCCGGCTTCGCCGAGTTGGCGGCGTTCGAGCGCAGCTGGTTCTACTCGGATTCGGCCAGCGACCTGCCGCTGCTGAACGCGGTGTCGGATCCGGTCGCCGTGCATCCGGATGCCGCCTTGCGGCAGCACGCGTTGGCGGCTGGCTGGCGCATCGTCGACCCCGGCTGAGGGTTCGGGCGCGCCGACTTGTTTCTGGGGTTCGCGACAGGGCTTTTCGCACGCCCTGGATGCTTCGTGAATTCATGTTGCACGAGCCGGCGCCGATATCTTGTCGAGATACAGGGGGCAGCGCCGAATCGCACGCCAGTGCAGGGCTGTCCCGCTAGAGTGGGTGGAGACATGCAATGAACTGGATACGCAGAGTCAGCCTCGTGCAGCGGGTGACGATAGGGTTTGGCTGCTGTGCCGCGATCATCGGCGGCATCGGGGGTGGCGGCGTCTGGGCGTTGCAGAGCCGGGTCGCGGCGACTGCCGACGCTGGCGCCGCGGCCTGGGCCCTGGGCGCGCTGACCGTGGTCGGCTGCCTGTTCGCGCTGGGCGCGGCCTGGACGGTCCGCAGCAGCATCAAGCAGACGGTCGAGCCCACCGTTCAATGCGTGATCCGCATCGCCGGCGGCGACCTGGAAACCAAGATCGAATCGCCCGGGCGGGACGAGATCTCGTGGCTGCGCGCCGAGCTGAACTCGATGCGCAAGAAGCTGCGCACGATGGTGCTGGACGCGCGCGCGACCATGGTCAGCGTCAACACCGCGTCCGAGGAGATCGCCAGCGGCAACATGGACCTGTCGACCCGTACCGAGAGCCAGGCCAGCGCGCTGCAGCACACGGCGAGCACGATGGAACAGCTGGCCAACGCGGTGCAGAGCAACGCGCGCAACACGAACGAGGCGCGCAGCGTCGTCAGCCAGTCCAGCGAGGTCGCGACGCGCGGCGAGCGCACGATGCGCGACATGATCCAGCGCATGGGCGAGATCAACGGCAGTGCGGCGAAGATCTCCGAGATCATCGGCGTGATCGACGGCATCGCGTTCCAGACCAACATCCTGGCGCTGAACGCCGCGGTCGAGGCCGCGCGCGCCGGCGAGCATGGCCGCGGCTTCGCGGTCGTGGCCTCCGAAGTGCGCGCGCTCGCGCAGCGCAGCTCGACCGCCGCGCGCGAGATCAAGACGCTGATCGAGGACTCGACCCAGAAGGTCCAAGCCGGCTCCAGGCTGGTCGACGATGCCGGCCGCACGATGAAGGAGATCCTCGAGAGCGTGAACCGGGTCTCGCACCTGATCGCCGACATCGCCGACGCCGGCCAGTCGCAGAGCAGCGGCATCGAGCAGGTCCACCAGGCGATCGCGCAGATCGACACGATGACGCAGCAGAACGCCGCGCTCGTCGAGGAGCTCGCGGCGGCCGCGCAGTCGCTGAAGGGTCAGTCGGCGCGCTTGACCGAATCGATGGGTTCGTTCCGCGTATCGGCCTGAGCGCTGCGCGGCCCGGCGGCGTCGGCGGCCCGCAGCGCCGCGAGCCGCTTGCTGGTGCCCGGATGGGTGGCGGTGTCCTGGCTGGCACCCATGTGCATGAAGGCGCCGACCGCGTCGCGCGACGTATGACCGAGCGTACGCAGCGCACGCAGCGCGAACGCGTCGGCCTCCAGCTCCTGCCGGTACGCGAGCCCGGAGGCGTCACGCCCGAGCAGCGCGGCGACCGGCTCGGTCTGGTCCGGCGTCACGACGCCCGGGACCCACTTCTGGTACAGGCGCTGGGTCTGTTCCCAATGCTGCAGCTCGACGTGCCCCAGCTCGTGCGCGAGGATGAACAGGCGCTCGCCTTCGCTCAGGTCGGCCAGCGACTCGTTCGCCAGCACGATGCGGCCTTGCAGCGTCTCGGCGACGGTCGCGCCGTCGATCACCCACAGCTCGACCGTGTCGCGCAGGGCCAGCGAACGGATCAGGGTCTCGAAACTGGTGCGCACCATTTGCGCACGCGGGCTGCCTGCCGCGACGGCGTGGGCCCGGTCCAGCCGGGCCTGCTGCGAACGCGCCAGCACGTCGAGGATGTTCTCATCGCCACGGGCCGCAGGGCCGGCAAGCAGCAGAACCAGGATGACGATGGACCAACGCATGGCGAACGCTCCCGCGGCGCGGGAGTGCCCGACCGCCGGTAGCGTCAGGCAACATCCATGCCCGGAATGCGGGTTTACCCGATATAAACAGGGGACCCGCTCAGTTTCTCACGCTTCGATCAGGCCCCAGTGCAGCGCGACCAGCGTCAGCTCCGACTGATTGCTGGCGCCCAGCTTCTGCTTGACGTGGAACAGGTGGGTGCCGACCGTGCTGGGTGACAGTTTCAGGTTCTCGGCGATCTGCGCGACGCTGAGCCCGCGCGCGAGTTGCACGAAGACCGAGAACTCGCGCTCGCTGAGCGCATCGGCCGGGCTGGTCTCGCCGCGGACCTCGGCGACGGCCAGCGCCTGCGCGGTGTGCGCGTCGACGTACGGCCGGTTGGCCGCGACCGCCGTCACCGCGGCGATCAGGGCTTCGGGCGCGCTGCGCTTGGCCAGGTAGCCGAGCGCACCGGCGCGCAGCACGCGCCTCGGGTGCGCGGTGTCCTCGTGCGCCGAGAGCGCGAGCACGCGCGCCTTCGGGTCCTGCGCGAGCAGGCGCCGCACTGCCTCCAGCCCGCCCATGCCGGGCATCGACAGGTCCATCACGACCACGTCGGGCCGCACGCGCGCGTAGTCGGCGCAGACCTGCTCGCCGCTGTCGGCCTCGGCCACCACCTCGATCTCGGCATCGGCCAGCAGCATGCGGAAACCCATGCGCACCAGCGCATGGTCGTCGACGAGCATGACGCGGATCATGCGGCGCGTACCTCCTCGGCCGACACGGCCGGTGCGGCCGGCGTGGCCCCCTCGTGTTGCTGCAGCGGCAGGCGGACCTGCAACTGCACGCCGCGCGGCGCGCGCCCGGCGATGCGGAACGTGCCGCCCAGCCCCTCGGCGCGCTCGGCGAGCCAGCGCAGGCCGTGGTGGCCGGCGGGCGGCGCGCCGGCGGGCAGGCCGTCGCCGTCGTCGGTCACGGTCAGCAGCACCGCGTCGCGATCGCCGCGCAGCTCGATCGCGACATGGCGGGCGTGGCCGTGGCGCAGCGCATTCGTCATACCTTCCTGCGCGCCGCGGTAGAACGCCAGCGCGGCATCGGGCGCCAGGCGCGCCTCGCCGAGCTCGACCTGCAGCTCGATCGCCACGCCGGGCTGGCTTCGGCGCGTGCGCTCGACCAGATCGGCCAGCGCGTCGGCGAGGCCGAAGTTGTCGAGCACCAGCGGCGCGAGCCGCGGGATGATGCCGTGCATCGCCTCGTAGAGCCGCGACGATTCGTCGGCGATCGTGCGTGCCGCCTGCTCGGCCTGGGCGTCGACGCCGCGCACGCGCTGCGCGATCGAGACCGCCATGCTGTGCATCGCGGTGACCGACTGCCCGAGCTCGTCGTGCAGCTCGTGGGCGATCAGGCGCCGCTCCTGCTCGAGCTGGCGCTCGATCCAGCGGGTCAGCTCGCGGTTCTCCGACAGCCGGCTCTCGGCCAGCACGGCGCGGCGCTCGGTCTCGATGTTCTGGCGCAGGCGCGCCAGCATCCGGTTGAAGGCCCCGCCGATCGCTGCCGCCTCGCGCCCGGCCAGCGGCGGCAGCGCGGCGTCGAAGCGGCCGGCTTCCAGCTCGCCCAGCGCGCCGACGATCTGGCCGAACGGCCGCACCGTGCGCCCGACCAGCCAGAACACCAGCGCGTTGACGACCGCGAGCAGCAGGGCCGCGGTGGACCCGAGCACGACCACGTAGTCCCACGCGTCGACCACGGCGCGCGAGGCGTTGGACTGCGTGACCAGCTTGCCGCCGCCGGGGAACTCGATCGACTGCACCGACGGCTCCGGCGCGATCAGCCGCTCGAACCAGTCGGGCGCATCGTGCCCGGCCTTGTAGAGCGAGGGCGGGGATCGGTACAGCTCCTGACCTTGCTCGTCGTACAGCACGATCTCGTTCGAGCGGACGCGGCCGATTCCCTGCAGGTAGGCGAGCATCGCCGGCGTGCCCTGGGCGGCGTAGAGCCAGGCATTGCGCTGCAGCAGCTGCGTCGCGACCCGGTTGGCCGCGACGACTTCCTCGTTCACCGATTCGCGCATGCTGCGCAACTGCAGCCCCATCACGGCGGCGACGAACAGGATCGTCAGCGCGCCGACGATCAGGTTGATCTTCAGGCGCAGCGTCATGCCGCGATGGTAGCGGGCGCCACTGTGCCGTGCCGGCGGCAGGGGACCGACCCGCACCGCGATTCATGAAAATCATGAGGCCCGAATCATGGCGGCGCGACTGGTCGGCGCGGCCGGCCGGAGGGACGATGCAGTGCGGGATGCGACTGCGTTCCTGCGCAGGTCGATCGGCCTGCGTGTGTTGTTGTTCAACCGAAGGAGGCTCTTTATGCAATGGACCACCCCGACCGCCACTGACCTGCGTTTCGGCTTCGAGATCACGCTGTACATCGCTGCTCGTTGACGGTCACGGCGCCGGCGCGGCGTTTGCGCGCCGCACCGGCGCTCTTGTCTACGGTTCCCCTTCACGCTTCCTGCAACCGTGCGTATCAGCGTGCTCGGCTCCGCCGCAGGCGGCGGCTTCCCGCAGTGGAACTGCAACTGCCGCAACTGCGCCGGCGTGCGCTCGGGCCGCGTGCGGTGCAAGCCGCGGACCCAGTCGTCGATCTTCGTGCGGCCCGACGACGGGCAGGACGGCGTGCTCTTCAACGCGTCGCCCGACATCCTCGAGCAGATCCGCGCGCGGCCCGAACTGCAGCCGGCGCGCGCGCTGCGCGACACGGCGATCGCCGGCGTCGTGCTGATGGACGGCCAGGTCGACCACGCAACCGGCCTGTTCATGCTGCGCGAGCGCGGCACGCCGCTGCCGCTGTGGTGCACCGACCCGGTCCACGAAGACCTGCAGCACGGCAACCCGATCCTGCGCGTACTGGGCCACTACTGCGGCGTCGAGCGCCATCGCATCGCGCTGGACGGCACGCCGTTTCGCATACCCGGCGTCGAAACCCTGAACTTTCGCGCGCTGCCGCTGTCGAGCAAGCCGGCGCCGTATTCGCCGCACCGCGAGCAGCCCGTTCCCGGCGACAACATCGGCGTGCTGATCACCGACACGACTCGCGGCACCCACGTCTTCTATGCGCCGGGGCTGGGCGCGATCACGCCGCCGGTGTTCGACGCGATGATGGGGGCCGACGCGGTGCTGGTGGACGGCACCTTCTGGACCGACGACGAGATGCCGCGCCTCGGATTGAGCAGCAAGACGGCGCGGGCGATCGGGCACCTGCCGCAGTCCGGGCCCGGCGGGATGATCGAGTGGCTGGCCAAGCTGCCCGAACCTACGCGGCGCTATCTGATCCACATCAACAACACCAATCCCATCCTCGACGAGGATTCCGCCGAGCGCGCCGTGCTGACGCGCGCGCGCATCCAGCCGTGCGAAGACGGCATGCTGATCCAACTCTGATCGAGGTGCCGAGACGATGAAGCCCGAGATCCTGCAAGCGCGGCGAGAGTCCGCCCCCACCGACGAGCCGGCCTGGCACGGGCTCGAGTTCGAGGCGAAGCTGCGCGAGCGTGGCCGTGCGTACCACATCCATCACCCGTTCAACGTGATGCTCAACAGCGGCCGCGCGAGCCGCGAGCAGGTGCGCGGCTGGGTCGCGAACCGCTACTACTACCAGATCGCGATTCCGATCAAGGACGCGGCGGTGCTGTCCAACTGCCCCGACCGCGAGGTGCGGCGCGGCTGGGTGCAGCGCATCCTCGACCACGACGGGTTCGAGCTGAACGGCGTGCGCGACCCGGGCGGCATCGAGGCCTGGCTGCGCCTGGCCGAGGCGGTGGGCCTGAGCCGCGACGAGGTGACCGATCTGCGCCATGTCGCGCCGGGCGTGCGCTTCGCGGTCGACGCCTACGTGAACTTCGCGCGCCGCGCGCCGTGGCAGGAGGCGGTGTGCTCGTCGCTGACCGAGCTGTTCGCGCCGGAGATCCACAAGCAGCGGCTCGCGAACTGGCCCGAGCACTATCCGTGGATCGAGTCCGAAGGGCTGCAGTACTTCCGCAACCGCGTGAGTCAGGCGCGGCGCGACGTCGAACAGGGGCTCGCGATCACGCTCGCGTACTTCCGGACGCGGGCGCAGCAGGAGCGCGCGCTCGACGTGCTGCAGTTCAAGCTCGACATCCTGTGGACCATGAACGACGCGATGGCGACGAAGTACGGGGTGACTGCAGCATGAATGCCCCGGTGGTGTCCTCCCGGCCGCGCGTAGGTGCGGGCTTCCGGCTGCAATGGGAGCCGGCGCAGGGCTGCCACGTGCTGCTCTACCCGGAGGGCATGGTCAAGCTCAACGGCAGCGCCGGCGAGATCATGGTGCGCTGCGACGGCGAGCGCAGCATCGAAGCGATCGTCGGCGAACTCGAGAGCGCGTTCAACGCCACGGGGCTGACGCCCGACGTGCTGTCGTTCGTCGAGATCGCGGGCCGGCAGCGCTGGCTGACCTGGGAGTGACGCTCGTGATGAACGCGTCATCGGCCATCGCCCGCCCGGGGCCGCCGCTGTGGCTGCTCGCCGAGCTGACCTACCGCTGCCCGCTGCACTGCGTCTTTTGCTACAACCCGGTCGACTTCGCGACACAGACCGACGAGCTGTCGACCGACGACTGGCTGCGCGTGCTGCGCGAAGGCCGCGAGCTCGGCGCGGTGCAGTGCGGGCTGTCGGGCGGCGAGCCGCTGCTGCGCGACGACCTCGAGGTCATCGTCGCCGAGGCGCGGCGGCTGGGGTACTACACCAACCTGCTGACCTCCGGCGTCGGCCTGACCGCCGAGCGCGCGCGCGCGCTCAAGGCGGCCGGCCTCGATCACGTGCAGCTCTCGTTCCAGGATTCGACCCGCGAGATGAACGACTTCCTCTCGCACACCAAGACTTTCGAGCTGAAGAACCGGGTCGCGCGGATCATCAAGGAGCAGGGCTGGCCGATGGTGATGAACGTCGTGCTGCACCGGCTCAACCTCGACCACATCGACCGCATCATCGGCATGGCGGCCGAGCTCGGCGCCGAGTACCTGGAGCTCGCGAACACGCAGTACTACTCGTGGGCCTTCCTGAACCGCGACCACCTGCTGCCCACGCGCGAGCAGCTCAAGCGCGCCGAGGCGGTCACCGACGCCTGGCGCGCGAAGCTCGGCAACACGATGCGGCTGTTCTTCGTCGCACCCGACTACCACGAGGGCACGGCGAAGAAGTGCGTCAACGGCTGGGGC
>DATCSE010000363.1:0-11046 GCA_036568605.1 Burkholderiaceae bacterium
GGCCTACGAGTCCGGCACGACCGTGAAGGCGCTGGTCGTCGACGAGAACGCCTCGGCGCCGAGCACCTCGGGCATCGCGACCGTGCGCATCTACGACGTCGCGATCGAAGCCGGCAAGCTCGACGTCTACATCACGACCAATTCCTGCACCAACCTCACGTCGCTCTCCGCCACCACCAGCTTCGGCACGCTGACCGCGCCGACCTACACGGCCGTGTCGCAGGGCGCCGGCACTTACAACGTCTGCGTCACCGCCGCCGGCAGCAAGACCGATCTGCGCTCGAGCATGGCCATCACGCTGTCCAGCCAGGAGGTGGTCGACGTGCTGCTGACGCCGACCAGCGGCGGCCAGCTGATCAACGCGGGCCTGCTGAGCCAGCAGAGCACCTACACGGCGGCACGCAACACGAATACGCGGGTGCGCCTGGCCTCGGCGGTGTCGAGCAGTGCGACCGTCGCCGCCTCGGCCAGCAGCGGCACGACCTCGGTCGTGATCGACAGCGGCAGCGTCGCGCCGGCGTTCGGCTACTACACGCTGGTGCCGGCCGGCAGCTCGTTGAACATCAGCGTCAACGGTTCGTCGGTCAGCGCGCCGTCGACTTCGCTGGTCGCGGGCAACGACATGACCCTGCTCGTCTATGGGGATCCGGGCTCGGCCACCGCGTCGCTGTTCACCGACGACAACCGCCTGCCGACCGATTCGACGACCGTGAAGCTGCGCCTGATCAACGGCATCACCGGCAGCACCGGGACGCTGACCTTCACCGCGAACAGCGCGGCCGTGGCCACGGGCATCGCGACCGGCGCGGCGTCGGGCTACACGTCGGTGACCGGCAGCTCGGATGCGATGACCTTGTCGCTGTTCTCGTCGGCTTCGTCGGGCGTGTACTACACGACCAGCACGACGCTGAACGCGAACACGGTCTACACGGTGCTCGCAGCCGGCGCATTCTCGTCGCCGCAGCTGCTGATCCGGTAACGGTTCGAGACTGACGTGGTTTTCGTGTGCTTTTGCACGCGAGGCCGCATGATGGCGGCCTCTACACTCGGCGCGTCATTCTCTCGATGAGCCGTCGTCTATGAAGATGCCCTCCCGCCGCCTCGTGTCGGCCTTGTGCCTGTGGACCCTGGCGTTCGCCTTTGCGGGAGCCGCCGCCGCGGCGGAGCGTGGGCCGGTGCGCCGATCGCCCTCGAGCGCCGGCACCGCGGTCGCCGAGACCGAGGCGCGCGTGATCGTCAAGTTCAAGAGCGAGTCGGGCGCGATGCGCGCTCTCGCGGCGCGCTCCACTCAGGCCGAGCCGCAGCAGGCGCAGGCGCTGTCGTCGCGGTTGGGCCTGAAGCTGCGCGACGGCCGCGGCCTGGGCGCCCGCACGCAGCTGATGTTCGGCAGCGGGCTCAGCTCGGCGGCGCTCGCGGCGAAGCTCGCTGCGGACTCCGATGTCGAGTACGCGGTGGTCGACGGCCGCCAGCGTGCGCTCGCCGCGCCGAACGATCCGCTGTACCCCGCCGGGCAAACGTCGCAGACGCCGGTGGTCGGCCAGTGGTATCTGCGCACGCCCGACGCGACCATCGTCTCGGCGATCAACGGCGAGGCCGCGTGGGACATCACAACGGGCAGCGCCGGCATCGTCGTCGCGGTGCTGGACACCGGCATCCGCCCCGAGCATCCGGACCTGGCCGGCAAGATCGTCTCGGGCTACGACTTCATCCATGACACGCCGACCGCCAACGATGGCGACGGGCGTGACAGCGATCCAAGCGACCCGGGCGATGCGGTCACGTCGGCGGATGTCGGCACGGTCCAGGGTTGCACCAATGACGACATCGGCCCGAGCAGCTGGCACGGCACGCAGACCGCCGGCCTGATCGGCGCCGCCACCAACAATGGCGCCGGCATGGCCAGCATCGGCCGCAACGTGATGGTGCAGCCGCTGCGCGTGCTCGGCAAATGCGGCGGCTACGACTCCGACATCATTGACGCGATGCGCTGGGCCGCCGGCATCTCGGTCAGCGGCGTGCCGACGAACACGACCCCGGCCAAGGTCATCAACATGAGCCTGGGGTCCAGCGGCAGCTGCAGCGCGGCGTACCAGGATGCGGTGAACCAGGTGGCCGCGCTGGGTGTCGTCGTCGTCGTCGCCGCGGGCAACGATGGCTTGGCGGTGGGTACGCCGGCCAACTGCAGCGGCGTGATCGCGGTGGCGGGCGTCCGGCACACCGGCACGAAGGTCGGCTACTCCGACCTGGGCCCCGAGGTGGCGATCAGCGCACCGGCGGGCAACTGCGTCACGCTCACCGGTACTTGCCAGTTCCCGCTGCTGACGACCAGCAACAGCGGCACCAGCGGCCCGTCGACCAGCATCTACACGAGCGGCGGCTCGAACGCATCGATCGGCACCAGCTTCTCGGCCCCGCTCGTGGCCGGGACGGCGGCGCTGATGTACTCGCTGGATTCGACGCTGACGCCGGCGCAGGTCCGCACGATGCTCGCGCAGGGCGCCCGTGCCTTCCCGGCCAGCGGCGGCGGAGCAGGCGTCAACGCCTGCGCGGCGCCGAGCTCGACAGCGCAGGACGAGTGCTATTGCACCACCAGCACCTGCGGCGCCGGCCTGCTCGATGCTGCCGGTGCGTTGAAGGCGGTGCTGCTGCGACCCAGCATCAGCGCGTCCTCGACCTCGGTAACCACGGGCACGCCCGTCACGCTGGATGGCTCCGGCTCGCACGCCATCGACGGCGCTTCGATCGCAACCTATTCGTGGGCCATCACCAGCGGCTCGAACATCGCGGGCCTCAGCTCGACGAATGCGGCGACGACGACCTTGAGCACCACGGCCGCCGGCACCGTGACCGTCGCCTTGACGGTGACTGATAGTTCGGGGCGTCAGAACGCGACCAGTGCGAGCGTCACCGTGGCGGCACCCGTCCCATCGTCGTCCGGCGGCGGTGGCGGCGGTGCACTCGAACCTTGGTGGCTCGCCGGCCTGCTCGCCGCGACGCTGATCCTCAGCGCGTCGTCGTGGACGCGCTTCGGGTCGCGCATTCGGCAAAGCCTGCGCCGAGCGCGTCGCTCTTCAGCGCGCTGAGGCGCGCGGCGAGCGCCGCGTCGGCGGAGGCGGCGCGCAGCATGAACACGTTGGCGGCCGGGATCGCCTCGACGACCCGGGCGGTGTGGATGCCCTGCTGGCCGAGCTGCGCCAGCGCGCGCTCGGCGCCGGCCTTGTCGTCGAAACGCCCCAATGACAACCCGCCGGCGAGCGCCGGCGGATTGCCGACCTCCTCGTAGGCGACGTTGCGGCGCTTCAGCTCGTCGGCCTTCTTCGCCAGCGCCTCGCGGTTCGGGTACTTGCCCATGTAGACCAGCCATTGCCCGGACCGGTCCAGCTTCACGGTCGTGATGTTCGCGCGCACGTCGGCCGGCAGCGCGGCCTGCACCGCTGCATCGGCGCCGCCGATCTGGTCGGCGGCGAACGGGCCCGCTTCCATGCAGGATGTGCGCGCGGCCGCGCTCGTGGCTGCCGACGCGGCCGACGCGGCCTGCGGCGGCAGCACCCGGATCAGCTCCGGCTTGACCTGGCGTGTGAACCGCTCGGGCTCCCGGTCGCCGCCGGCGCGCACGCCGACCACGTCGTCGAGCCAGCCCTGGGTCCACGTGTAGAACAGCAGGTTCGCGAGCAGCAGCGCGACAACGCCCAGACGCAGCATCGCTCAGGCGCCCCGCCCGGCATCGTCGGCGTGGGGGCCTGCATCGGGTGGCACGTCGGACGCGGCCGCGGGCGACGGCGCGACACGCACGCTGACTTCGCCGCTGGTCACCTCGCGCAAGCCCTGCGGCGTCTGCAGCAGCAGCGCACCCTGCGCCGACACGCCTTGTGCGATGCCTTCGGGCACGTCGCCGCTGGTCGTCTGCACCACCTTGCCGGCGAGCAGGTCGCGCTCGGCGAAGCGGGCGGCGAATGCCGCCGCGAAGCCCACGTCGGCGAACTCGCGGATCGAACGCACCAGCGGCAGCGCGATCCGCTCGAGCAGGGTCGGCGCGGTGATCGCCGGGTCCAGCTCCTGCGCGCAGGCGAAGCCGGTCGTGATCGCATCGGCGGCGAACGGTTCGACGTTGAGACCGACGCCGATCACCGCGAAGCGCTGCGTGCCGGCGGCCACCGTCTCGATCAGCAGGCCGCCGAGCTTGCGCCCGGCTTCGCCGGGGGCGCCCAGCCACAGGTCGTTCGGCCATTTCAGGCCGAGGCGCGGCGCATTGGACGCCGGCACGCGGATCGCGTCGATCGCCTCGCACAGGCCGACCCCCACCGCGAGCGACAGCCCGGACCAGTCATCCACCTGCAGCGGCAGCCCCAGCGAGAAGGTCAGCGACGCGCCGGCGGTCGCGCCCGACTGCCAGCTCCGGCCCTGCCGGCCGCGGCCGGCCGTCTGGTGCTCGGCGACCAGCAGACAGGGCGCGACATCGACCGAGCGACGCCCGAACGCGCCGCTCTCGACGCTGCGCCGCACTTGCACGTCGCCGCTGGTCACGACGACCTCGGACGAGACGCGGGCCCGCGACAGCAGCGCCGTGTTGGTCGAGCCGACGCTGCGCAGCACCTCGACGCTCAGGCCCGGCAGCAGCGGTGCGAGCTGCTCCCACAGCGCCTCGGCGCCCCAGTGCAATGCGCGCGGCACGGTCGGCTCGGGCATATCGGACCTCTAGGGGTTGGGCGCTCCGCGGGCGCTGATGGGGGCGAAATCCATAACTCGGGCAGCCTAGCGCTTGGGCGCGAGCATCGTTCCGCGGCAACCCTTGGTGCCGCAATGGCATGCGAACTGTTTCTTGAGCTTCGGGGTGTAACGCTCGTCGATGATCAGGCCGTAGTCGTAAAACAGTTCCTCGCCCGGTTCGATGCGGCGCAGCGCCTTGATGAAGATGCGGCCGTCGACCTCGTCGGCCTCGCAGTTCGGCGTGCACGCATGGTTGATCCAGCGCGCCGCATTGCCGCCGACAGCCGCGTCGATCACACGCTCGTCATCGATGTGAAAGTAGAAGGTATGGTCGGGATCTTTCGGGTTGTGCGGGTGGCGGCGCAGCGCCTGCTTCCACGTGATGATCTCGCCGATATATTCAATGACCGACTCGCCTTTGGCGAGCGGCTGCAACGCGAACACGCCCTTGCCGTGCACGCCGGAGCGCCGGACCTGGATGCGCCGCCCGCCGGTTTTGCGCGCGCTCTGAAGCTGGGCCTGACGAGGGGAACGGGCACGGGCACTCGCTTGCGTCATCGGATTTTCTTTGGGTACATTGAATTCATGGGCGCGCGCGTGCGCACGTGTGCGTGCGCGCGAGAAACCGGATTGTAGGGATGATGCGGCGAGCGTTCCGCAGGGACGCTCGCTGGAGCAAAACGAACCATGACCAAGTCACTGATCATTGCCGAGAAGCCGTCGGTCGCGCAGGACATCGTGCGCGCGCTGACGCCGACCGCCGGCAAGTTCGACAAGCACGACGACTACTTCGAGAGCGAGCGTTACATCGTCACCTCGGCCGTCGGTCATCTGCTGGAGATCAAGGCGCCGGAGGAGTTCGACGTCAAGCGCGGCAAATGGAGCTTCGCGCACCTGCCGGTGATCCCGCCGCACTTCGAGCTGAACCCGATCGACAAGAACAAGAGCCGGCTCAACGCGATCGTCAAGCTGGTCAAGCGCAAGGACGTCAGCGAACTGATCAACGCCTGCGACGCGGGGCGCGAGGGCGAGCTGATCTTCCGGCTGATCCAGCAGCACAGCAAGAGCAAGCACCCGGTCAAGCGGCTGTGGCTGCAGAGCATGACGCCGGCGGCGATCCGCGAGGGCTTCGAGAACCTGCGCAGCGACGGCGAGCTGCGCGGCCTGGCCGAGGCGGCGCGCAGCCGCTCGGAGGCCGACTGGCTGGTCGGCATCAACGGCACGCGTGCGATGACCGCGTTCAACTCGCGCGACGGCGGCTTCTTCCTGACCACCGTGGGCCGCGTGCAGACGCCCACGCTCTCGATCATGGTCGAGCGCGAGGAGAAGATCCGCAAGCACGTGCCGCGCGACTACTGGGAGATCAAGGCGACCTTCGCCGCGCAGGCCGGCGAGTACGAGGGCAAGTGGTTCGACCCCAAGTGGAAGAAGGACCCGAACGACGCCGAGGCCCGGGCCGACCGGCTCTGGACCGAGGCCGACGCGCAGGCGATCGCGCAGGCCGTGCGCGGCGAGCCGGCCCATGTGACCGAGGAGTCCAAGCCCAGCACGCAGGCCTCGCCGGGCCTCTATGACCTGACGACCCTGCAGCGCGAGGCGAACTCGCGGCTCGGCTTCTCGGCGAAGACCACGCTCGCGATCGCGCAGGCGCTGTACGAGAAGCACAAGGTCCTGACCTACCCGCGGACCGACAGCCGGCACCTGCCCGAGGACTACGTCGCGGTCGCGAAGAAGACGCTGGAGACGATCGCCGGCGAAGACCTGCCCGGCCCGCTGCGCGCGCTCGCGCCGCATGCGAAGAAGGCGGTGAAGGACGGTTATGTCAAGCCGAACAAGAAGATCTTCGACAACGCGAAGGTCTCGGACCACTTCGCGATCATCCCGACGCTGCAGACGCCGAAGAGCCTGAGCGAGGTCGAGGCCAAGCTGTACGACATGGTCGTCAAGCGCTTCATCGCGGTGTTCTACCCGAGCGCCGAGTTCCTCGTGACGACGCGCATCTCGCTGGTCAAGAAGGACGGCAAGGAGCACAGCTTCCAGACCAACGGCAAGGTGATGGTCAAGCCGGGCTGGCTCGCGGTCTACGGCCGCGAGGCGCAGGAGGACGATGCCAATCTCGTGCCGGTGGCCGCGGGCGAGGTCGTGCGCACCGAGAGCGTGGACGTCAATGCGCTGCGCACCAAGCCGCCGGCGCGCTACACCGAGGCGACGCTGCTGTCGGCGATGGAAGGCGCCGGCAAGCTGATCGACGACGACGAGCTGCGCGAGGCGATGCAGGAGAAGGGCCTGGGCACACCGGCGACCCGCGCCGCGATCATCGAAGGGCTGATCTACGAGAAGTACATCCACCGCGAGGGCCGCGAGCTCGTGCCGGGCGCGAAGGCGTTCCAGCTGATGACGCTGCTGCGCGGCCTGGACATCGAGGACCTGACCAAACCCGAGCTGACCGGCAACTGGGAGTACCAGCTCGCCGAGATGGAGAAAGGCCGGCTCGAGCGCGACGCGTTCATGGCGCAGATCGCGAAGATGGCCGAGCGCATCGTCAAGAAGGCCAAGGAGTACGATCGCGACACCATCCCCGGCGACTACGCGACGCTGAAGACGCCGTGCCCCAAGTGCGGCGGCGTCGTGAAGGAGAACTACCGGCGCTTCGCCTGCAACGGGCCTAACGACGACGGGCACGGTTGCGGCTTCTCGATCAGCAAGATCCCGGGCGGGCGCTCGTTCGAGCTCGCGGAGGTCGAACGCTTCCTCGCCGACAAGCGCATCGGCCCGCTCGAGGGCTTCCGCTCGAAGGCCGGCTGGCCGTTCACTGCCGAGCTGAAGCTGGTGTTCGACGACGAGATCGACAACTGGAAGCTCGAGTTCGACTTCGGCGAGGACGCGAAGAAGGAAGCCGAGTCCGGCGAGCCGGTCGACTTCTCGGGCCAGGAGCCGCTGGGCTCATGCCCGAAGGACCACGGCCGCGTCTACGAGCACGGCACCAGCTACGTTTGCGAGCACGCGGTCGGCGCGAACACGACCTGCGACTTCAAGAGCGGCAAGATCATCCTGCAGCAGCCGATCGCGCGCGAGCAGATGGCCAAGCTGCTCGCCGACGGCAAGACCGACCTGCTCGACGGCTTCGTCTCGAACAAGACGCGGCGCAAGTTCAAGGCCTACCTGGCCTATGACAAGAAGGAAGGCAAGGTCGTGTTCGAGTTCGAGCCGCGCGGGGCGAAGACGGCGGCGGCCAAGACGCCGGCGGCGAAGAAGGCGAGCGCCAAGACCGCGGCGAAGTGACGGCGACGCGGCCGGCGTCGCCGGCCGCGGCTCAAAGCTTGCGATTCAGCAGCGACATGAACTCGCTGCGCAAGCTCGGGTTCGTCAGGAACTCCCCACGCATCACGCTGTTGGTCATCATCGACTCGTCGTCCTTGACGCCGCGCCAGTGCATGCAGAAGTGATCGGCTTCCATCACGATCGCGAGGCCGTCAGGCTTGACGCGGCGCTCCAGCTCATTGGCGAGCATGGTGACCGCTTCTTCCTGGATTTGCGGCCGGCTCATGATCCACTCGACGATGCGCGCGTACTTCGACAGCCCGATCAGGTTGGACTGCACGTTGGGCAGCACGCCGACCCAGATCTTGCCGAGGATGGGGCACAGGTGGTGCGAGCAGGCGCTGCGCACCTTGACCGGGCCGACGATCATCAGCTCGTTGAGCCGCTCGACGTTCGGGAACTCGGTGACCGACGGCATCTTCACGTAGCGGCCGCGGAACACCTCGGTCAGGAACATCTTCGCGACGCGTCTCGCGGTGTCGTTGGTGTTGTGGTCGCTGTCGGTGTCGATCACCAGCGAGCGCAGCACGTCCTGCATCTTGCCTTCGACCTCGGCCTGCAGCTGGTCGAGCTCGCCGTCGGCGATGTACGCAGCGATGTTGTCGTTCGCGTGGTAGCGGCAGTTCGCGTTGACCAGCCGGTAGCGGATGCGCTCGGACGGCGCGAGCCGCGCCAGGTCTTCTTCGTTGCGAAAGATCGGGGTGGGTTGGGGGTCGCCGCGCATGATGATGGCCGTTCGCCTTGTTGGAATCGGAATGGCAACAGGGTACCAAAGTGGGGCACTCGAAGCCGGCACGGTCCGAGCAGACCGTAGACTGCTCGCGGTGAACGATGCAGTCCCCGCCGCCGGCGGTTCATCCCCATTCCCTTCGTCCCCGCATGCGCTGCCGCTCGCGCGGTTGCTCGCCCACGCGGCCGACGCGGTGCAGGCGGTGCGCGGCGGCGAGTCGCTGACCACCGCGCTCGAACGCTGCCCGGCCGCGGCACGCCCTGGTGCGCAGGCCTTGAGCTTTCATGCGCTGCGCCGGCTCGGCACCGCGCAGGCGGTTCGCGCGCAGCTCGCGCCCAAGGCGCCGCCGCCGGCTGTCGACGCGCTGCTGCTGACCGCGATCGCGCTGCTGCTGCCCGGCGGCCCCGCCGAGGGCGACGACGCGGCGGCGCCGTACCCGGATCACACGCTGGTCGATCAGGCGGTGGAGGCGGCGCGCGCCCGCGCGAAGGCCAGCGCCGGTTTTGTCAACGCGGTGCTGCGCCGCTTGCTGCGCGAGCGCGACGCGGTGATCGCACAGGCCGGGCGCCAGCCGGAGGCGCGCTACAACCACCCGCCTTGGTGGATCGCCCGCCTGAAGGCCGATTGGCCGGCGCAGTGGCAGGCGATTCTCGAGGCCGACAACCGGCGCGCACCGATGACCTTGCGCGTCAACGCGCGGCGCGGCGATGCGCGCCAGTACGTCGCGCGGCTCGCCGAGCACGGGATCGCGGCCGACGCGATAGACCCGCACGCAGTCGTGCTGGCCAGGCCCAGCCCGGTCGGCGTGCTGCCGGGGTTCGCCGCCGGCGACGTCTCGGTGCAGGACGCCGCTGCCCAGCGCGCCGCGCCGCTGCTGCTCGGCGCCGGCCTGCCGCCCGGCGCGCGGGTGCTCGATGCCTGTGCGGCGCCGGGCGGCAAGACCGCGCATCTGCTCGAGCTCGGTGGCGACGAGCTGCAGGTGACCGCGCTGGACGTCGACCCGGCGCGGCTGCAGCGGGTCGAGGAGACGCTGGCCCGGCTGGACTTGGCCGGCCCGCAGGTGCGCTGCCTCGCGGCCGATGCCGGCGCGCCGTCAGCCTGGTGGGACGGCCGGCCGTTCGATGCGATCCTGCTCGACGCGCCGTGCAGCGCCTCGGGCATCGTGCGCCGCCACCCGGACGTGCGCTGGCTGCGCCGTTCCAGCGACATCCCCGCGCTGGCCGCGACGCAGGCGCGCTTGCTGGACACCTTGTGGCCGCTGTTGCGGGACGGCGGCCGATTGCTGTACTGCACCTGTTCGGTGTTCAAGGCCGAGGGTCAGCACCAGATCGATGCTTTTTTGCAACGCCAAGCGCGGGCTCGGCTGGCTGCCCACCCGGCTTCGCCCGGCCATCTGCTGCCGCTCGCGGACAATGGCAGCGAGCCCGAGGCACCCGGCACGAGTCCTCCCGCCGACGGGTTTTTCTACGCACTGCTCGAAAAGACCTGAGGCCCCTCGTTTCCCCATGCACAGCGCGGCACGTGATCACGGCACAGCCCGGCCCCGCGCGATGCGAGGCACATCTTGGGTCCAGGTCTGGCTCACCCGCGTCGCCTGCGTGCTTGCAAGCCTGGCGTTGGTGCTGGCGCCGGCGGTGCAGGCCGCCGAGCAGCCGGAGCTGGCCAATTTCGAGATCTTCAACGGCGACGACGGCGTGCTGCTCAGCTATGCCGTGAACTTCGAGCTGCCGCGCGGGGTCGACGATGCGCTGGGCAAGGCGGTGCCGCTGTTCTTCGTCGCCGAGGCCCAGGTGTTCCGCAGCCGCTGGTACTGGCGCGACCTGCGTGTCGCCCATGCAGTGCGGATCTGGAAGATCGTCTACCAGCCGCTGACCTCGACCTGGCGGGTGACCTTCGGCGGCCTGAGCCAGAGCTACACCAGCCGCGACGAAGCGTTCGCGGCGATCAGCCGCGGCTCGCGCTGGAAGGTGGCCGAGGCCGGGCAGATCGAGGAGGGCAGCCACCATTACCTCGAATTCAGCTACCGCCTCGACACCTCGCTGCTGCCGCGGCCGATGCAGATCGGCGTCGGCGGCCAGGCCGACTGGTCTCTTGCGGTCCAGCGCACGCAAAAGATCAACTGAGCTACAACTCCAGGATGACCAAGGCCAGCCGCTGGGCGCTGCTGATCTCGACGGTCGCCGCCACCGGCGCCGGGCTGGTGCTCGCGTTCCTGCTGTCGATCGCCACCAACAACCCGGCGCTGTACGAGCGCCACTACGTGTGGCTGTTCTGGGTCAACGTGATCG
>DATCSE010000364.1:0-8046 GCA_036568605.1 Burkholderiaceae bacterium
ACGACCAGGTGCTGGCCGACGGCCTGCTGCGGTCCCTGCGCGCTTCCGGCGCCGCCGTGGACCATGTGTCCAGCGGCAGCGAAGCCGATGCCGCGCTGATGGCGAACAACGAGTTCGACCTGCTGATCCTCGACCTGGGCCTGCCGCGCCTGCACGGGCTCGAGGTGCTGCGCAAGCTGCGCGCGCGCGGCGTGTCGACCCCGGTGCTGATCCTCACCGCGGCCGACAGCGTCGAGCAACGCGTCAAGGGCCTCGACCTCGGCGCCGACGACTACATGGCCAAGCCGTTCTCGCTGCAGGAACTGGAGGCGCGCGTGCGGGCGCTGACGCGGCGCGGCCTCGGCACCGCGTCGGCCATCATCAAGCATGGGCCGCTGAGCTTCGACGCGACCGGACGCGTCGCCTACCTGAACGACCAGATGGTCGAGCTCTCGGCGCGCGAGCTGTCGCTGCTCGAGGTGCTGCTGCAGCGCGCCGGGCGGCTGGTCAGCAAGGACCAGCTGGTCGAGCGGCTGTGCGAATGGGGCGACGAGGTCAGCAACAACGCGATCGAGGTCTACATCCACCGGCTGCGCAAGAAGATCGAGCAGGGCCCGGTGCGGATCGCGACGGTGCGCGGGCTAGGCTACTGCCTGGAGAAGATTCAGAGCCCGCCACGGTGAAGTCCTCCACAGCAGAGTCAGCGCCGACGGTCCACGTGCCGCCGGGCCGGTACCCGCGCCGCGATCGCGACGCGGCTGGCGAGCCCGGCGCATGGACCGATGCCGCTCTGCCCGGTCCAACGGCCGACGCGCCGCGCGAGCAGCGCTCGCTGTTCGGCGAGATCCTCGACTGGATGCTCGCGCCGCTCCTGCTGCTGTGGCCGATGAGCGTCGTGCTGACCTGGCTGGTGGCCCAAGGCATCGCGAACAAGCCGTTCGACCGCGAGCTCGGCGAGATGGTGCGCGTGCTCGCGAAGGAGGTCGTCGTGCAGACCGACGGTGGGCGGCCGCAGGCGGTATTCAAGCTGCCGGCCGGCGCCGCGGAGATCCTGCACACCGACGAGGCCGACGAGATCTACTACCAGGTGCTGGGCCTGCGCGGCGAGCACCTGAGCGGCGACACCGCGCTGCCGGTTCCCGACGACGACCCGACCGGTGCCAACGCCGTGCCCGGCGAAGTGCGCTTTCGCGACGACCAGCTGAACAACGAGAACGTGCGCGTCGCCTACATGTGGGTCAACGTCGGCGTGCGCGAGGGCAACAACAGCAGCGGCGCCCCGCTCGTGCAAGTGGCCGAGACGCTGGGCAAGCGCTCGCGCCTCGCCACCGAGATCATCAAGGGCGTGATCCTGCCGCAGTTCGTGATCCTGCCGGTCGCGGTGCTGCTGGTGTGGCTCGCGCTGGCGCGCGGCATCGCGCCGCTGAACGACCTGCAGCAGCGCATCCGCAAGCGCGACAGCAGCGACCTGAGCCCGATCGACGAGCGTCAGGCGCCCGAGGAGGTGTCGCCGCTGGTGCGCGCGATCAACGACTTGCTCGGCCGGCTGGACCAATCGATGCGCGCGCAGAAGCACTTCCTCGCCGATGCGGCCCACCAGCTGAAGACGCCGCTCGCCGGCCTGCGCACCCAGGCCGAACTGGCGCAGCGCCAGATCGACGCCGGCGAATCCGACCCGCTGGCGCTGAAGAAGACGCTGCAGCAGATCGCCCGCTCTAGCCAGAGCGCCGCGCACATGGTGAACCAGCTGCTCGCGATGGCGCGCGCCGAGGACCAGGGCGTCGCAGCGCAGCACCAGACCGTCAACCTCGCGCGGCTCGCGACCGAGACCGTGCGCGACTTCGTGCCGCGCGCGCTCGAAAAACGCATCGACCTCGGCTACGAAGGGCCCGGCGAGCAACGCCACGCGCTGGTGCGCGGCCATGCGCTGCTGCTGCGCGAGCTGATCCGCAACCTGGTCGACAACGCGCTGCAGTACACGCCCGGCGGCGGCACCGTGACGGTCCGCGTGATCGACGATCCGTTCGGCCAGGTCGTCGTGCTGCAGGTCGAGGATTCGGGCCCCGGCATCCCGCCGGCCGAGCGCGAGAAGGTGTTCCAGCCGTTCTACCGGTCGCTCGGCTCGCAGGTCGACGGCTCGGGCCTGGGCCTCGCGATCGTGCGCGAGATCGCGCAGCAGCACGGCGCCGAGGTCACGCTGAGCGATGCCAACCCGCGATCGCGAAGCGCGGGCGAAGAAGGCGGCACGACCCCGTCGCCGAACCCGGGTGCGCTGTTCTCGTTGCGCTTTGCCGCCGTCGCGCCGGACTCGCGCGAACCAGCCGGCTCGGCCTGAACCGTCAGCTCTGGATCAGTCGCCGGCTCTTCGCGATCGCCATCAGGATCCCGAGGCCCAGCCCCAGCGTGACCATCGCGGTGCCGCCGTACGAGATGAACGGCAGCGGCACGCCGACCACCGGCAGGATGCCGCTGACCATGCCCATGTTGACGAACGCATAGGTGAAGAAGCTCAGCGTGATCGCGCCGGCGAGCAGCCGCGTGAACACGGTGGGCGCATCCGCCGCGATCATCAGCCCGCGAAAGATCAGGAAGATGAAGCCGAGGATCAGCGAGCCGCAGCCGACCAGCCCGAACTCCTCGGAGAATGCGGCGAAGATGAAGTCGGTCGTGCGCTCGGGGATGAACTCGAGGTGGGTCTGCGTGCCCTTCATGAAGCCCTTGCCTTCGACGCCGCCCGAGCCGATCGCGATCATCCCCTGGATGATGTGGAAGCCCTTGCCCAGCGGGTCGGTGGTCGGGTCCAGCAGCGTGCAGACGCGGTTCTTCTGGTAGTCGCGCAGCAGCGGCCACTTGACGTCGGGCTGGCAGATCTGATCCTCGGAGACGACGATCGCGGTGATCGCCGCGGCGCCGATCACCAGCACCGGAATGATCAGCCGCCAGCTCAAGCCCGCAAAGAAGATCACGTAGAGGCCCGCCGACAGCACCAGGATCGCCGTGCCCAGATCGGGCTGCTTGACGATCAGCCCGACCGGCGCCGCGAGCAGCGCAAGCGCGATCAGGAAGTCCGGCACTCGCAGCTGGCCCTCGCGGCGCTGGAACCACCAGGCAAGCATCAGCGGCATCGCGATCTTCAGGATCTCGCTGGGCTGGATCACGACGCCGACGTTGAGCCAGCGCGTGGCACCCTTCTTCGTCACACCGGCCACCGCGACCGCGACCAGCAGCGCCACGCCTATCGTGTACAGCGGCACCGCGAGCTTGATCAGCGTCTGCGGCGAGACCTGCGCGACCAGGAACACGACGCCCAGCGCGAGCAGCATGTTGCGGCCGTGGTCGGCGAAGCGCGTGCCGTTGTCGTAGCCGGCCGAGTACATCGTCGTCAGCCCGGCGCACGCGAGCAGCACCATCGCGAACAGCAGCGGACCGTCGAAGCCGGTGAAGATCGGCTTGATGCGCTGCCAGAGGCTGGGCTTCTCGAAGATGGCGCTCATGGGCGTCTCGTCGCCACAGGGGTGACCCGCGGGCCCTCACTCCGACCGTCTCCCAGAGGGAGAGATTGCCCCCTCTCCCTCGGGGAGAGGGCTGGGGTGAGGGCCGCGCGCAACTCAGCGGCCGCAGCGGGCGCAGAAGCCGCCTTTGCCGGCGTCAGCGGCGCCAGCGCCGCGCTGGTCGAGCCGTCGACCGTCGAGCCCGGCAGCGGCACCTCCGAGATCGGACGCGGCGTGCCGATCGGCGCGGTCGACTGGCCGAGCTTGGTCGCCGCGATGTCGGCTTCGCTGGGGTACTGGCCCAGCAGCACGTAATCGAACACGCGGCGCGCGATCGGCGCGGCGTTCTGCGCGCCGAAGCCGGCGTTCTCGACGATCATCGCGAGCGCGATGCGCGGCTCGTCCAGCGGTGCGAACGCGGAATACAGCGCGTGGTCGCGGTGGCGCTCGTCGACGTTCTTCGCGTTGTACTTCTCGCCCTGCTTGATGCCGACGACCTGCGCGGTGCCGGTCTTGCCGCCCGACTGGTACGGCGCGCCGACGAACGAGGCACGCGAGGTGCCCTCCTGCGTGACGCCGAACATCGCCTTGTGGATGAACGCGACGTGCTCCTGTTTCCACGGCAGCGGCGGCAGCTCCTCGCCGACCTGACGCTTCTGCGCCTTGGTGTCGCTGTTCTCGATCACCTTCACGAGGTGCGGCTTGTAGCGCTTGCCCCAGTTCGCGAGCGTCGCGGTGGCCTGCGCGAGCTGCAGCATCGTGAACGAGTTGTAGCCCTGGCCGATGCCCAGCGAGATCGTCTCGCCGGCGTACCACTTCTGCATCTCCTTCTTCTTGTACGCCTTGCGCTTCCACTCGGTCGACGGCAGCACGCCGTCGCGCTCGCCCTGGATGTCGATGCCTGTCATCTGCCCGAAGCCGAGCGGCGCCATGAAGTCGTGCATCGCGTCGACGCCGAGGTCGTTCGCGAGCATGTAGTAGTACGTATCGCACGACTGCACGATCGAGCGGTACATGTCGACCGAGCCGTGCCCGCCCTCCTTGTCGTCGCGGAACTGGTGGTTGCCGAACCAGAAGTAGCCCGGGTCGCTGATCGCCTGCTGCGGCGTTCGCTTGCCCAGCGTCAGCGCCGCCAGCGCCATGAAGGGCTTGTAGGTCGAGCCGGGCGCATAGGTCCCGCGCAGCGCGCGGTTCAAGAGCGGCTTGTCGAGCGACTCGTTCAGCGCCTTCCAGTTCTCGGCGTCGATGCCGTCGACGAACAGGTTCGGGTCGAAATTCGGCTTGCTGACGAACGCGAGGATCTCGCCGTTGCGCGGATCGATCGCGACCAGCGCGCCGCGGCGGTCGCCGAACAGCTCCTCGACCAGCGCCTGCAGCCGGATGTCGATCGACATCACGAGCGCGTTGCCGGGCGTCGCCGGGCTGCTCTTCAGGCGGCGCACCGGGTGGCCGCCGGCACTGGTCTCCATCTCCTCGAAGCCGGCGGTGCCGTGCAGCTCGGACTCGTAGCTCTGCTCGACGCCGAGCTTGCCGATGTATTGCGTGCCGCGGTAGTTGGACTCGTCGTCGGAGTCCTCGATCTTCTCCTGCTCGGCCTCGTTGATGCGCCCGATGTAGCCGATCAGGTGGCTGCCGACCTCGCCCAGCGGGTAGTTGCGGAACAGCCGCGCCTTGATGTCGACGCCGGGGAAGCGGAAGCGCTGCGCGGTGAAGCGCGCGACCTCCTCGTCGGACAGCTTGCTGCGGATCGGCAGCGACTCGAAGCTCTTGTTCTCCTCGGCCAGCCGCTTGAATCGCTTGCGGTCGCGGGGCTGGATGTCGACGATGCGGGCGAGCTCGTCGATGACCGTGTCGACGCTGCGCTCGAGCTTGGTCGGCGTGATCTCCAGCGTGTAAGCCGAGTAGTTGTTCGCGAGCACGACGCCGTTGCGGTCCAGGATCAGCCCGCGGTTCGGCACGATGGGCACGACCGCGATCCGGTTGTTCTCGGCCTGCGTCGACAGCTCGTCGTGCTTGTAGACCTGCAGGTAGACCAACCGGGCCACCAGCAGCCCGAACGCGAACAGCACGAACGCCGCCGCGGCGGCCAGGCGCAGCCGGAAGCGCGCAACTTCCTGCTCGACGTTCTTGAGTTCCGTCATGCCCTGCTCACCTGCCCGCTACAAGGGCCGATTCTCGTCCCGATCGGGTGGCCGGCGCTGCGGAGCCAACAAGACCCACGTGGCAATCGGCCACAACAATGCCTCGAAAACCGGCGCGAGCAGCAGCTCCCAACCCGGGAACATGCCGCCGGCGATCATCCGCACGATCAGCGAGACCGCATGCGCCGCGAAGAACAGCGGCAGGATCTGCACCGCCTGCGACGGCACCGTGAACCACAGCAGCCGCCGGTGGATCGCGATCGCGAAGAAGCTCAGCAGCGTGTAGGCCAGCGCATGCTGGCCGAGGACGGCACCGTCGTGCACGTCCATCAGCAGGCCGAAGAAGAACGCGAGGCCGACGCCGACCCGGCGCGACTGGTGCACGTTCCAGAACACCAGCACCAGCGCGAGAAAGTCCGGCATCGCCGGGATGCGGCCCAGCGGCACGAGGTTCAGCGCGAGCGCGAACAACAGCGTCGTCGTGACGAACAGCGGGTTGACGGGCAGCAGGAGCTGGTCCTGAGCACGCGGCATGATCATGACGCGTGCCTCCTGTGACCTTCACGCGGCATGATCACGACGCGTGCCTCCTGTGACCTTCACGCGGCATGATCACGATGCGTGCCTCCTGTGACCTTCACGCGACATGATCACTTGCGCCCCCGCTTCTGCCCCGCGGCCTTCGCGGCCGCGGCTTCCTCTTCGGGCGCCGACGCCGGCCGCGCCGGCATCTGCACGCCCAGCGGCTGCAGCACCATCACGTAGCGCACGCCGTCGGGCATCGCGGTGGGCGCGAGCACGATGCGGGCGAAGCCCGAGTCCACCTTGCGATCGACGCTGGCGACCTTGGCGACCGGCAGCCCGGCCGGGTAGACACCGTCGACGCCCGACGTGGTCAGCAAGTCGCCGACCTGCACGTCGGCGTTGCTTGCCATGAAGCGCATCTCCATCGTGCCGCCGCCCACGCCGGCACCGCCGAACACCGCGCTGCGTGCCAAAGTGCGCGCGTTCAGCACCGGGATCGCGGCATCCTTGTCGACCAGCAGCGTCACCTCGGCGGACAGCGGGAAGACCCGCGTCACCTGCCCGAGCACGCCGGCCTCGTTGATCACCGGCGAAGCCAGCGCCACGCCATTGGTCGCGCCGCGGTCGATCACGACCTTGCGCGAGTACGGATCGGACGCCTCGTACAACACCTGCGCCGCCTGCGAGCGGACCGTCAGGCTAGGGCGCAGCTCGAGCAGCGCACGCAGGTGGGTGTTCTCGACGGTCAGCTGCTCGACTCGCAGCGAGCGCTCCGCCTGGCGCGCGAGGTCGCGCCTCGCGGCGTCCTCGTTGACCAGCGCGCGGTGCAGCCCCATCAGGTAGTCGGTCGCGCCGTTCCAGGCGTTGACCGGCACCAGCAGCACCTGCTGCGGGTAGTACAGCGCGGTCGCGAGCACCGCGCGCAGCTGCCGCGTGATCGTGAAGCGGTTGTCCGCCACCATCAAGAAGAGCGCCAGCGCCGAGCACAGCACGAGCTTGGTCAGCGCCGACGGCCCCTGTCGGAAGAACGGCGGCGGGGTGCGATCGAGGGTGCCAATGGTCATGACCGCTCGCGCTAGTGGGCCGGGCGCTGCTGTCTACCGCTGCGGAACCCGCCTCACTCGGACGTGAAGATCGAACCCAGCCGTTCCATGCGCTCGAGCGCCATCCCGCAGCCGCGCACCACGCAGGTCAGCGGATCTTCGGCCACCAGCACCGGCAGGCCGGTTTCCTCGGACAGCAGACGGTCCAGGTCGCGCAGCAGGGCGCCGCCGCCCGTGAGCATCATGCCGCGTTCCGCGATGTCGGCGCCGAGTTCCGGCGGCGTTTGCTCGAGTGCGATTTTCACCGACGACACGATCTGGTTCAGCGGGTCGGTCAGCGCCTCGAGGATCTCGTTGGAGCTGATCGTGAAGCTGCGCGGCACGCCCTCGGAGAGGTTGCGGCCCTTGACCTCCATCTCCTTGACCTCGCTGCCCGGGAACGCCGAGCCGATGTTCTTCTTGATGCTCTCGGCCGTCGGCTCGCCGATCAGCATGCCGTAGTTGCGGCGGATGTAGTTGATGATGGCTTCGTCGAACTTGTCGCCGCCGACGCGCACCGAGCCCTTGTAGACCATGCCGCCGAGGGAAATCACGCCGACTTCGGTGGTGCCGCCGCCGATGTCGACGACCATCGAGCCCGACGCCTCGGCGACCGGCAGCCCGGCGCCGATCGCCGCCGCCATCGGCTCCTCGATCAGGTAGACCTCGCTCGCGCCGGCGCCGAGCGCGGATTCGCGGATCGCGCGGCGCTCGACCTGCGTCGAGCCGCACGGCACGCAGATGATGATGCGCGGTGACGGCGAGAAGAGCTTGTTGTCGTGCACCTTCTTGATGAACTGCTTGAGCATCTGCTCGGTGACGGTGAAG
>DATCSE010000365.1:0-7128 GCA_036568605.1 Burkholderiaceae bacterium
GCCCTCGCCGGCTTCGACAACGCCCGCGCTCGCGGCGCCGGCCAACCTGCGCGAGCTCTTCTTCGCCTTCAACCGGCTGGCGCTGCAAGGCTTCGGCGGCGTGCTGCCGGTCGCGCAGCGCGAACTGGTCGAGCGGCTGCGTTGGCTGGACAAGCAGCAGTTCGTCGAGATGCTCGCGGTCAGCCAGGTGCTGCCCGGGCCGAACATCATCAACCTCGCGCTGATGTTCGGAGACCGCTGGTTCGGCGCGCGCGGCGCGGTGGTCGCGCTGGCCGGCATGATGGCCGCGCCGCTGGTCGTCGTGCTCGCGCTCGCGGTGCTGTACGGCCAATACGCACAGCATCCGCTGGTCGGCGGCGCATTGCGCGGCATGGGCGCGGTCTCGGCCGGCCTCGTGCTCTCGACCGCGCTGAAGCTCTCGACCACCGTGCGCCGCAACCCGATGGGCCGCTGGATCGCGATCGCGTTCGCCGCGACGACCTTCGTGCTGACGGCGCTGTTGCGCTGGCCGCTGGTGTGGGTCGTGCTCGGACTGGGGTCGATCGCGATGGCGGTGGCGTGGTATCGCCTCGGCCAGGCCGCCGCGTCGTCCTCGTCCTCGGAGTCATCGCCCCCATGACCGCCGCCGAGTTGTTCGGCCTGTTCGGCCACTTCCTGCTGCTGAGCCTGCTCGCGGTCGGCGGCGCGATCGCAACCGCGCCGGACATGCACCGCTACCTGGTCACCGACCACCACTGGCTGACCGACGCGCAGTTCACCTCGTCGATCGCGATTGCGCAGGCTGCGCCGGGGCCGAACCTGCTGTTCGTCGCGGTGCTCGGCTGGAACGCCGCGGGCGCCTGGGGCGCGTTCGCGACCACCGCCGGCATCCTGCTGCCGTCGACGGTGCTGACGCTGTGGGCCACGCGCTGGGGCGCGCAGCGCCGCGAGACGCGCGGCGTGCGCGCCTTCACGAACGGGCTGACGCCGCTGACCGTCGGGCTGCTGCTGGCCACCGGCTGGCTGCTCGCCGAACCGTACGTGCGCGACCCGCGTTACCGCTGGGGCTCGCTGGCGCTGGTCGCGATCACGGTGCTCGCGATGACGCGCACGAAGGTGAGCCCGATGTGGCTGGTCGCGCTGGGCGCGCTCGTGGGCGTGCTCGGCTGGGTGTAGCGGCGCTCGCGATCTCGCTCGGGATCTATTCGGCCGACACCTATCCGACCGCGCGGTCGACCAGTTCCGGCAGCAGCTTCAGGTCGGCCACCACGCGGTCCGGCACGTCCTGCCACTCGCCCGGCGCGTCGGTCGGCACCGCCAGCAGCACGTCGGCACCGCCATCGGCGCTTTCCCGCACCTGCAGGCTGAACGGGATGTCGACCCGCTCGGTGGCCTCGTCCATCACGACCAGCGTGCCGCCGATCGAGGACTCGAGCACGATCACCGGCTGGCCCGACGCCGAGACGCGCGCCAGCACCGTCATGCCCTGCAGCAGCGCCGCGGCTTCGATGCGCTGCACGGTCTCGACCACGCCGTAGCGGCTGTGGCGCAGCAGCCGATGCGTCTCGCTGCGCTCTGCCTCGGCCGCCGCGCGCGAGGGCATCAGGGCCGCCATCACGACCGCGACGCTGCCCGTCATCCACAGCCGGAAGCGACGCCGCATTTTCGGTTTCGAGAGACGGCGCCGACCGGGGCGGGACGGCTGTTGATCGTCTGCTAGGGGCAGCGTGGGAAGCGTCGTGTCGTCCATGGCGCGAAGAGTAGGAAGGCCATGTGTCTATCGCAAGTCCGCCGGGGTAAAGGCTTGTAAAACGCGGGGCCGTTGCGCCCCGTGCAATGCCACTGCACGGCGCGTGTCACGCGGCCGTCATCGCGGCCGATCCACCATCACGACTTCGTGCCGAAGATCTTGTCGCCCGCGTCGCCCAGCCCCGGGATGATGTAGCCCACTTCGTTCAGATGGCTGTCGATCGCCGCGGCCCAGCAGCGCACGTCGGGGTGGGCGTCGTGCAGCGCCTTCACGCCCTCGGGCGCGGCGACCAGCACCAGCGCGCGGATGTCCTTGCAGCCGCGCTGCTTCAGCAGCGCCACGGTCGCGATCATCGAGCCGGCCGTCGCGAGCATCGGGTCGATGATGATCGCGGTGCGCTCGTCGAGCTTGCCGACGAACTTCTCGAAGTAGTTCTCGGGCTGCAGCGTCTCGTGATTGCGGCTCAGGCCCACGACGCTGACCTTCGCGCTGGGAATCATGTCGAGCACGCCGTCGAGCATGCCCAGACCGGCACGCAAGATGGGCACCACCGTGACCTTCTTGCCGCTGATCTGCTCGATCTCGGTGGGGCCGCTCCAGCACTGCACGGTCGCCTTCTCGAGCGGGAAATCCGCGGTCGCCTCGTAGGCGAGCAGCCGCGCGATCTCGTTGGTCAGCTCGCGGAATTTCTTGGTCGAGATCTCGTGCTCGCGCAGCAGGCCGACCTTGTGCTTGACCAGCGGATGTTTGACGTCGATGACGGGCATGGCTCTATCCTCGTGTAGTTCCCTGATTCGATTGTTCTTCCGCCTTCAGCCGCTGGCGCAGCGCCTCGTACAGGCACACGCCGCTCGCGACCGACACGTTCAAGCTCTCGACCGCTCCGCGCATCGGCAGGCGCACCAGCTCGTCGCAGGTCTTGCCGGTGAGCTGGCGCATGCCACTGCCTTCGGCGCCGAGCACCAGCGCGAGCGGGCCGCTCAGGTCCAGCTCGTAGAGCGAGCGCTCGGCGGCATCCGACGTGCCGACGATGCGGATGTCGCGCTCCTTCAGCTCGTTCAAGGTTCGTGCCAGGTTGGTCACCATGAAGTACGGCACCGTCTCGGCCGCGCCGCTCGCGACCTTCGCGACGGTCGCGTTGATGCCCACCGCATGGTCCTTGGGCGCGATCACCGCATGCGCACCGGCGCCGTCGGCCACGCGCAGGCAGGCGCCCAGGTTGTGCGGGTCGGTGATGCCGTCCAGCACCAGCAGCAGCGGCGGGCCTTCGACCGCATCGAGCGTGTCGTCCAGCGAATGGCTCAGCGTGACCGCCTCGACCCGCGCGACCACGCCCTGGTGCCGGTGCGTGCCGGCCAGGCGCTGCAGCCGCGCGTCGTCGCTGTCGATCAGGCGCGCGCCGGCCTCCTTCGCGCGCTCGACGAACTGGCGCATGCGCTGGTCGCGCCGCGTCGCATCGACATGGACCTCGACGACCGAGCGCGGCGCCGATTTCAGCCGCACCGTGACCGCGTGGAAGCCGAACAGGATCTGGGTTGCCATCGGGCTATGGTATCGGCTGTGCCGCGGCATTCGGCCGCGGTCCGCGACCGCGCGTGCGACTCAATGCCGGAACAGCGCGATCCACGCCATCAGCAGCCCGATCAGCACCGGCTGGTGGATCATGTAGAAGCTCAGGCTCCAGCGGCCCAGCGTGGCAAGCGGCTCCAGCCACTGCGGCAGCGCGCCGGCAACCCAGCGGCGACGATGCGCCAGCACCCATTGCCCGGCGGCCAGCCCCCACCACATCACGCCTATCCACGGCAGGAGCGGCACGTAGTCCTCGGTGATCGGCTTGCGCGTGACGAGGCCGATCCAGTTGGTCGCGCGGGTGTCGAACCAGGCGTCGTGCACGAGCTGCGGCGCGACCAGCGCCGCCAGTCCGAGCAGCCAGAGGCCCGCGCCCGCGCCGGCCGTCAGCCGCATCACGATCAGCGCCAGCGCCATGCAATGCAGCACGCCGAAGCTGATGTAGCTCCTCGGAAACATCCACATCGAGCCCAGCGTGACGAGCGCCGCGCAGCCCGCCACCTGGGCCCAGCGGCGCCAGAACGAACGCGTGAAGCGCGGCCCGCCGCGGCCCTGCTCGAGCGCGATCGCCTGGCCGAAGCCGGCGCAGAACAGGAACATCGAGACGATGCAGGTGCGCTGCACCGTCCAGAACGGATCGACATGGAAGTCCTGCTTGATGAAGCCGAAGTGGTTCAGGTCGAAGCAGAAGTGGAACAGCGCCATCCAGACGATCGCGACGCCGCGCAGCGCGTCCAGGCGGGCGTGGCGTTCGGTCTGCGAAGCGGGCGGAGCGGGGATCGTGGCGGCAGCGGCGGAAAGGTTCACGAGGCAACGATAGCGCACGGCTTGCCCTCACCCTGGCCCTCTCCCGCAGGCGGGAGAGGGGGAGGCCGTGCCGACTTGCTCCCTCTCCCGCTTGCGGGAGAGGGCTGGGGTAAGGGTCGTCGCGACCCTCAGTGCCCCACCAGCGCCCCCACCCGCCGCAGCCCGATGAACTCCAGCTCGGCAAACGCCAGTACCGCGACCATCTGCGCCACGATGAACAGCTCCCCGAGCAGCGTCGGCGCGTACCGGCCGCCGAACAGCACCAGCGCACAGTCCGCCGCCCAGACGACATTCAGCACGATAGGCACCCACACCGCCGCACGCGGCACCGCGCGACGCGTCCCAAGCCACGCGACATACGCGGCATAGGGGAACAGCGCGAGGCCCGCGCTCAGCAGCAGCGCCGTAGGGATGCCGGTCGGCCCGGCCAGCAGCGCCGCGCCGAATGCCATCAGCGCGCCTCCCGCGAGGCTGAACGCGGCATCGGCCAGCAGCACACGGCGCAGGAAAGTGGACGGTTGAACGAGCGTGGTCATCGGGATCTCCTTTCGATATCAGGAGCTTCATCGTCGGCGCGCGAGGTGCGGCCGTCGATGACCTCGCAGGTCATGGAGACGCGCGCGGTGCTGCGCTATCGTCCCGCCGCATGAATCCATCCGCCTCGTTGCCTGTCGGCGTGCTGCTGCGCGAATGGCGCCTGCGCCGCCACCTGAGCCAGCTCGACCTCGCCGGCGACGCCGAGGTCTCGACCCGCCACCTCAGCTACGTCGAAACCGGCCGCGCGCTGCCGAGCCGCGAGATGGTGCTGCGCCTGGCCGACCGCCTGGAGGTGCCCTTGCGCGAACGCAACCGATTGCTGACTGCCGCCGGCTACGCGCCGATGTTCGCGGAGCGCAAGCTCGACGACCCTGCGCTGGCGTCGGCGCGCGAGGCGATCGAGCTGGTGCTGCGGGGCCACGAGCCCTACCCCGCGCTCGCGGTCGACCGGCACTGGAACCTGGTTTCGCACAACCGCGCGCTCGCACCGCTGCTGCAGAGCGTCGACCCGGCGCTGCTGAAGCCGCCGGTCAACGTGCTGCGGCTGGGCCTGCACCCCGACGGCCTCGCCCCGCGCATCGTCAACCTCGGCCAGTGGCGCGCGCACCTGCTGGACCGGCTGCGGCTGCAGATCGTCGCGAGCGCCGACCCTGTGCTCTCCGCGCTCGCCGACGAGCTGCGCGCCTACCCGGCTCCCACGGGCGAGGCGCCGCTCGACCCCGAGAGCAGCATCGTCGTGCCGATGACGCTCGCGACCTCGTTCGGCACCCTGTCGTTCATCAGCACGACGACGGTGTTCGGCACGCCGGTCGACATCACGCTGTCGGAACTGGCGCTCGAGACTTTCTTTCCGGCGGATGCGGTGACCGGGGAGATTCTGCGGGCGATGGCGCAGGCGAGCAGCAGCGCGAATTGACGGACAGGACGCGGCAGGCAGACCGACAAAACCGTTCGCGCTGAGGTCGAAGCGCTCTCCAACAGGGCTTCGACAAGCTCAGCCCGAACGGAAATGAAGGGACAGGACTTCGACAGGCTCAGCCCCAACGGAATCGAGGGAACACGGTTGACTCACCCGTCGACCGACTTGACCAGCGCCGCCCAGGCCTTCGGGTCGGCGCGCTTGAGCGCCTTCAGCTCCTCGAGCAGTTCGGCCGCATGGTGCTGCTTGGCCTTTGCCTTGATGTCGTTGATCTCGTTCGCCATCTTGATCAACGGCTCGATGTCCTTGTCATGGCTCGCCTTGGCCTTGGCCGCCAGCGCGACGACCGCGTCGGTCAGGCGGCCGAGCTGGCGACCATAGCTGTACCGGCCGACGATCTCGCGCTCGGCTTCGGGCGAACGCGAGTTCGCCTGCGTCACGTAGACGTTGCCGAAGGTCCAGCCGTTGTTGAAGCGCTCGTCGACCGACGACGGCAGCCACGGGAACCAGTTCGTGAACGACAGATCGCTCATGGGTCATCTTTCCCCGTTCGTTGAACCACAACCGGTGCAAGCAATTCTCAGGCACGCGCGGTGCTGTTGCGCGCCTGCAAGCTGGCCACGTAGCTGGCGCGCGTGCCCATCACGTGGTCGCGCAGCAGCGCCTCGAACGCCTTGAAGTCGCCATCCTCGAAGAGATCGAGCAGCCGCTTGTGCTGCTCGAAGCCGCGCGGATTCAGCACGTCGGTGCCGGCCGAGAGGTGCGTGCGCAGCGCGGCGATTTTCGCACCGGCCGTCGCATACGCGGCCTGCAGGTAAGCGTTGCCGCAATGCTGCACGAACGCCTCGTGCAGCCGCGTGTCGGCACGGCTGTAGCGCACCACGTCCTTGGCCTTGCGCGCGGCGGCCATCTCGGCGACGGCCGCCTTGAGGTCGCTCAGGGCCGCGGCCTTGTCGTGCTGCCAGGCCAGCTCGGCCGCACGCGGCTCCATCACGAAGCGGAACTCGCACAACGCGGCGATGTCGGCCTCGCTGGGCTCGAACACATAACTGCCGCGCTGCGGGCGGATGCTGACCAGCCCCAGCAGCTGCAGCTGGTTCAGCGCCTCGCGCACCGGCGTGCGGCTGACGCCGAACGAAGTGGCCAACGTCTCCTCCGGAATCATCGCGCCCAGTGCGAACTCGCCGTCGATGATGGCCTCGCGCAGGCGCTGCGCCACGATGGTCGCCAGCGATTTCGGTGTCTCGATCTTGAAGCTCGGTGCGCTCAATGCGCGACTCCCTGAAGTTCGACCCGCGATTGTCACGGTGCCCGGCGATTCGGCACTTGCCATCCGTGATTGTACTAGTGTGCCTTAGTACCTTACATACAAGATAATGCGATCCAACGCTTCCGACCGCCCTCTCCCCATGAATGCCTCCACTGCCGACGACACGATCCCGCAGGCGCTGCTGGACCTGCAGCGCGAGCTGGGCGCACAGGCCGTGCTGATCGGCGCCGACGTGCCCGAGCGCAACACGAAGGACTGGAGCACCCAATCGCCGCAACGCCCGCTGGCGGTCGTGCG
>DATCSE010000366.1:0-4745 GCA_036568605.1 Burkholderiaceae bacterium
GCAGCTCGCGCCACAGCCGGCGCTGGGCAGCGGCCGGTGCCGGGGTCAGCAAGCTGACGACAACGCAGACCCCAAACCCCAGCGGCACGCCGAACACGCCGGCCGCGATCGGCGCGATCCCGAACCACGGCTCAGGCGGCATCGTCACGCCGAACGCGGCGCGCAGCCACGGCTCGTTGCGCAGCAGGTAGTACAGGGTGACGCCCAGCCCGGCCAGCATGCCGGCGATCGCACCCCAGCCGTTCGCGCGGCGCCAAAAGATGCCCAGCACCAGTGCCGGAAAGAAGGCCGCGGCCGCGATCGAGAACGCCGCGGTCACGAGGAACAGGATGTCGGCGGGGCGCTGAGTCGCAAGCGCCGCGGCAGCCAATGCCGCGACCAGCAGCAGCACCTTCGAGATCGTCACGCGCCGCGTCGCGGCGCCGTGCGGCGCGATCATCTTGTGATACAGGTCGTGCGACAGCGCGGTCGAGATTGTCAACAGCAGCCCGTCGGCGGTCGAGAGCGCCGCCGCCAGCCCACCGGCTGCGACCATGCCCGAGATCACGTACGGCAGCCCGGCGATCTCGGGTGTCGCGAGCACGACCATGTCGCCGGCCAGACGGATCTCGCCGAGCTGCAGGATGCCGTCGCGGTTGATGTCGGTCACCGAGACCAGTGCCGGATCGACCTTGGACCAGGCCGCGATCCAGCCGGGCAACCGGTCGAACGGCATCCCGACCAGCTCGTTGAAGACCTCGTACTTGACCAGCACCGCGAGCACCGGCGCCGTCAGGTACAGGATGCAGATGAAGAACAGCGTCCACGCGACCGACTCGCGTGCCTCGCGCACCGTCGGCGTCGTGTAGCTGCGCACCAGGATGTGCGGCAGCGCCGCGGTGCCGACCATCAGGCAGAACACCAGCGCGATGAAATTGCGGCGCGAATCGGCGAACGCAGTGCGCTCGGCCGCGCTGCCGTTCGGATCGCCGGCGAAGGCCTGGGTGTGCGGCGGCATGCCGGCCAGCGGCTGGGCGCGTGCGGTGTTCTGGACGACCGCGCGCTGCCAGGTCTCGCGCGCTTGCGCTTCGTCGCGCGGAAGCATCCCGAGCGCGCGTTCGGCAGCCTGGATCTCGCGCAACGGGGCATGCTCGGTCCGCAGCTGTTCGATGCGCGCGCGGACCGCGTTGCGCTCGGCCAGCAGCGCCGCGGGAACGTCGCGCAGCTTCGCCGCGGCCTCGTCGGCGCGAGCCTTGAACAGCGCGCGGACCTCGGCCTCCTTCGGATCGTTCAGCAGCTCGCGCTCGCGTTCGCTGAGCTTCGCAAGTTGCTGGCCCACCGCCCATTGCGGCACCGGCACCTGCGTCTGCTTGACCGAGAGCAACACCACCGGCACCAGGTACGCAATCACGAGCACGATGTACTGCGCCACCTGCGTCCAGGTGACCGCGCGCATGCCGCCGAGGAACGAGCAGACCAGCACCCCGCCCAGGCCGAGGAAGATGCCGATCACGAAGTCGACGCCGGTCAACTGCGTCGTGATCAGCCCCACGCCGTAGATCTGCGCGACCAGGTACACGAACGAGCACAGCACCGCGGCGATCAGCGCGGCCAGGCGCACCATCCTGCCGCCGTAGCGCTCGCCGAGAAAGTCGGGGATCGTGTACTGACCGAAGCGCCGCAGGTACGGCGCCAGCAGCAGCGCCAGCAGCACGTAGCCGCCGGTCCAGCCCATCACGTAGGCGAGCCCGCCGTAACCCTGCAGGTACAGCGTCCCGGCCAGGCCGATGAACGACGCGGCCGACATCCAGTCGGCCGCGGTCGCCATCCCGTTGTAGATCGCCGGCACGCGCCGCCCGGCCACGTAATACTCGGCCGGGTCCGTCGTGCGGCTGAGCACGCCGATCACCGCGTAGAGCACCACGGTCGCGAGCAGGAAGATGATGCCGATCCAGCGCTTCGAGAGCCCGAACCGCTCGAGCACCGCGAGCACGCCGACGAACACGACGAAGCCTATCGTGTACAGCAGGTAGATGCGGTTCAGGCGGCGCCGGAACCGCGTCCGTTCGTCGTGCAGCGGCACGGCGAGCGCGTCAGCGGTGGCCGGCGGTTGTCGTCGCATCGCGCTCGTCATCGATACGGCCCATGCGCAGTGCGTACACCACCACCAGCGCCATGTAGACCAGCAGCGCCCCCTGGGCCGCGACCCAGAAGCTCAGCGGCCAACCCCATACCACGATGCTCAGCTCGCGCGCGAAATACGCGACGCCGAAGGTCACGAGCAGCCAGACGCCCAGCAACGCCACCGTGATCCGCGTGCGGCGCTGCCAGAGCCGCGCGTCGAGCTGTTCGTCGTCATCGCTCGTCGGCGTGCGTCGGTCTGACGGCACGGGCTCGGCACTGGACGGGAGCGGCTGCATGGCGCGGTATTGTGCATATGCCGGTTGGGGCGGCCCACGGGCCTCGCCGCAACAGTGCCGTGAAAACCAGCATGCAACGCGGCCCCCAGTCCTGACGGTGCGACTTACACTTCTTTGCAGACCCCCCGGGGCACATGCCACTGTGGCGCCCTCGAGCGCATGACTTCGAAGAGGGAACCGAATCGATGAGCAGCTCCGATCCGAAGATGGAGAACGGCGGCTGGGCCGCCACCGCGGTGATGCCGACGAAGAGCGGGGCAACGCCGTCGCGCCGCGAGACGCCCGAAGTCTGGGAAGCCACGCGAGCGCAGACCGCGATGGCGACGCAGATCCTGCACAGCGAGGAGGACTACCTCGCCGAGAAGCCCGAGATCGGCCGCCCGACCGGTGCCAACACCCACGAGCTGTTCGTCTCCTGCGCGCCGGCCGAGGCGTTGCAGCAGCAGTTCGAGCATCTGCATCCGGACTACATCGCGGTCCACGACATCTGCACGAGCTCGGCGCGCAAGCTGCTGGTCGGCATCGCCGCGGCCAGCGCGCGGAACGTGCAGAAGCTGGTGATCCGGCGCCAGGGCCACGGCACGCTGCTCGCGACGATCGAGTTCGTCGAGCTGCCGACGCCCGGCGGCAGCACGCTGCGCCTGTACGCGACCGACGCCGAGACCGATGCCGCGACACGCCCCAGCCTCTCGCGGACGCTGCTGGCATTCAGCCGGCTCGGCGTCGTGATGGTCGGCGAGGTGCCGGCCCACGCGATCCCGACGGTGCTGCAGCCGCTGCGCGAGTCCATCGTCGCTGGCCCGTGGCCGAACCGGCACTTGCTGCTGCTGCCGCTGACCACGGCCAGCACGCTGGCCGCGCAAGGTGCGGAGCTCGGACTGGGCACCGGCGTGACCGTGCGCACAACGCCGCAGGTCACGCGTCCGGCCGATGCATGGGGCTTCATCAATGGCGCCTGGAGCCGCGTGCTCGGCGACCTTGCGCCTGCGGCCTCCGCGAATGCCGACACGATGGCGGCTCGACACACTGGTCAGCACGCGTCGCCGCGGCCGGTGCCGCAAAAACCTGCGGCCGCCGCGACAGCGCCTTCTCCCGCTACCGCCGTTCCCGCCGCCCTGCCGATGCGGCCGATGCCGCAAGTCACGCCCAGCGGCGAACGCAAGGTGCTGCCCGAGGGCGCGCTCGAGCGCTATATGCATCACCTGAGCGAGCTGGCCGGCATGGTGAGCTGCTGCATCTTCGAGATCGCGACCGGCCGCGATGTGCTGCATGCCGGCGCGAGCCCGAGCGCTGCCGACCTGGCCAGCCACGGCAGCGCATTGCTCGGTGCGATGACGACCACGAGCCGCACGCTGGGCTTCGGCCATTCGCTGCCCGAAGCGGCGATCACGCTGGGCGGCCATCACCTGCTGCTGCGCGCAGTGCCGGGCCACCCTGGCCTCGCGCTGCATGCCGTGCTCGACAAGAGCCACGCCAACCTGACGCTCGCGCGGCTCCAGGTGCTGCGCATGGACTCGCTGCTCGACGAAGCACCGCCGGCATACGCCGAGCGGCGCAGTGGCCCGCGCGCCGGGCCCGAGGCCCGGCGCCACTGACCGTCTTGGCCGTCAGTGCACGACGCGTTCGAACACGAACTCGCCGTTCTCGACGTCCACCGGGATCACGTCCTTCGGGCCGAAGCGCCCTTCGAGAACCAGCTTCGCGACCGGGTTCTCGATCTTCTGCTGGATCGCCCGCTTCAGCGGCCGCGCGCCGAACACCGGATCGAAGCCGGCCTTCGCGATCTCGGCCAGCGCCGCCGGTGAGACATCCAGCTTCATCTCCATCTTCTCGAGGCGAGACTCCAGCACCTTGAGCTGGATCCTCGCGATCGCCTCGATGTTGCGCTGGTCGAGCGCGTGGAACACGACGGTCTCGTCGATCCGGTTCAGGAACTCGGGCCGGAAATGCTGCTTGACCTCGATCCAGACCGCATCGCGGATCTCGTCGGACGGCTTGCCCGCCATCTGCATGATCTGGTGCGAGCCGAGGTTGCTGGTCATCACGATCACGGTGTTCTTGAAGTCCACCGTGCGGCCCTGCCCGTCGGTCAGCCGGCCATCGTCCAGCACCTGCAGCAGCACATTGAACACGTCCGGGTGCGCCTTCTCGACCTCGTCGAGCAGCAGCACGCTGTACGGCTTGCGCCGCACGGCCTCGGTCAGGTAGCCGCCCTCGTCGTAGCCGACATAGCCCGGCGGCGCGCCGATCAGCCGGCTCACCGAGTGCTTCTCCATGTACTCGCTCATGTCGATGCGGATCAGGTGATCCTCGCTGTCGAACAGGAACGCCGCGAGCGCCTTGCAC
>DATCSE010000367.1:0-5706 GCA_036568605.1 Burkholderiaceae bacterium
GACCACGCTGCTGCGCATCATTGCGGGGCTCGAGACGCAGACCGCCGGCCGCATCGAACAGGACGGCCGCGACATCTCGGTGCTGCCGCCGGGCAGCCGCGACTACGGGATCGTGTTCCAGTCGTATGCGCTGTTCCCGAACCTGACGGTCGCCGACAACGTCGCCTATGGCCTGGTCAACCGCAGGCAGAACAAGGCGCAGATCGCGCAGCGGGTCGACGAACTGCTGAAGCTTGTCGGCCTGCCCGGCAGCGGGGCCAGGTACCCGGCGCAGCTCTCGGGCGGGCAGCAGCAGCGCATCGCGCTGGCGCGCGCGCTCGCGACTTCGCCGGGTTTGCTTCTGCTGGACGAGCCGCTGTCGGCGCTGGATGCGATCGTGCGCGTGCACCTGCGCCAGGAGATACGCTCGCTGCAGCGCAAGCTGGGCGTCACGACCATCATGGTCACGCACGACCAGGAGGAGGCGCTGTCGATCGCCGACCGCATCGTCGTGATGAACCACGGCGTGATCGAGCAGGTCGGCACGCCGATGCAGGTCTACCGCGACCCGGCGACGCCGTTCGTCGCCGACTTCGTCGGCAAGATCAACGTGCTCGGCGGCACGCTGCACCCGGGGCGCGAGCTGCGGGTCGGGCAGAGCCGCTTCGCCTGCGAGGTCGACTGCGACGCGGTGCGCGAGGTCAAGGTCTATCTGCGCCCCGAAGACGTGCTGGCGCGGCCGATCGCGCCGGGCGATGCGAACGTCTTCGAGGCCGACATCGAGCGCATCGAGTTCCTCGGTTCGTACTGCTTGGTCAGCGTGCGCTCGGCCGCGATCGGCGCGAGCCCGCTGGTCGTCTACCTGTCGCTGAACTTCCTCGCCGAGCAGCGGCTCGAGGTCGGCAGCCGCTTGCCGCTGCGGGTGATGCCGGAGCGGATGCGTTTCTTCTGACGCCGCACCCGACCGCGATGGCTGCCGTCCTGTCGCTGCCCGCCACGCCCGCGCTGCGCCAGCGTGCCCATTGGAGCGACCGGGTCGCGCATGCGGTGCTGCTCGCGCTGGTCATGCTGCTGGTCGTGTTCATGGCCGCGCCGCTGGCCGCCATCCTCGTCAAGTCGGTACAGAACGCCGACGGCGCGTATGCCGGGTTCGCCAACTTCGCGGGTTATCTGAAGACGCAGTCGCTGCTCAGCTCGCTGTGGCACAGCGTCTGGGTCTCGGCGCTGGTCACGCTGGTCACCGTGCCGCTCGCGTTCGGCTTCGCCTATGCGCTGATGCGCAGCTGCATGCCGTTCAAGCCGCTGTTCCGCACGATTGCGCTGGTGCCGCTGCTCGCGCCGTCGCTGCTCTCGGCGCTGTCGCTGATCTACTGGTTCGGCAACCAGGGCATAGCCAAGGGCGTGCTGCAGGCGATCGGCTTCGAGACGATCTACGGCGCGCCGGGCATCGTGGTCGCCGAGTGCTTCGCGACGTTCCCGCATGTGCTGATGATCCTCGTCAGCGCGCTGTCGCTGGCCGACGCGCGGTTGTACGAAGCGGCCGACGCGCTCGGCACCTCGACGCGCCGCCGCTTCTTTACGGTCACGCTGCCCGGCGCCAAGTACGGGCTGATCTCGGCGGCGCTGGTGGCGTTCACGCTGGTCATCACCGATTTCGGCATCCCGAAGGTGATCGGCGGGAACTTCAACATGCTGGCGACCGACGTGTTCAAGCTCGTGATCGGCCAGCAGGACTTCCAGCGCGGCGCGGTCGTCGGCCTGCTGCTGCTGACGCCGGCGGTGCTGACCTTCGTGATCGACGGGCTGGTGCAACGCAAGCAGACGGCGATCCTCGGCGCGCGCGCGGTGCCTTACCGGCCGAAACCGTCGCGCGGCTTCGATGCCGCGATGACGGCGTATGCGTCCACGATCGCCGTGCTGATGCTGGCGATGCTCGGCATGGCGGTGTTCGCGTCGTTCGCGAGCTTCTGGCCCTACAACCTGACGCCGACGCTGCGCCACTACACGATGGGGCTGGTCGATGCCGAGGTCGGCGACGCGTTCGTCAACAGCCTGCAGCTCGCGGCCGGCACCGCGTTCTTCGGCACGATCGTCGTCTTCGTCGGCGCCTACATGCTGGAGAAGACACGCGGGCTCGCCTGGGCCCGGCCGCTGGCGCGGCTGCTCGCGATGCTGCCGATGGCCGTGCCGGGCCTGGTGCTGGGGCTGGGCTACATCTTCTTCTTCAACGCGCCGGGCAATCCGCTGCACGGGCTGTACCGCACGCTGCCGCTCTTGATCCTGTGCACCATCGTGCACTTCTACACCACCGGACACCTGACCGCGGTGACCGCGCTGAAGGCGCTGGACGCCGAATTCGAATCGGTCTCGGCCTCGCTGAAGGTGCCGTTCTTCAAGACCTTCTGGCGCGTCACGCTGCCGATCTGCACGCCCACGCTGCTGGACATCGGCCGCTACTTCTTCATCAACGCGATGACGACGATCTCGGCGGTCGTGTTCCTTTATTCTCCGGAAACGAAGGTCGCGTCCATCGCGATCCTGAACCTGGACGAAGCCGGCGAGGCCGGGCCGGCGGCGGCCTGCGCGGTGCTGATCACCGCGGGGTCGACGCTGGTCTCGCTGCTTTTCATCGCGCTGGGCTGGTGGGTCGAGAGGCGGACCCAGGCCTGGCGCAACACGAACCCGACATGAACGACAACGACACCTTCAATGAATTGCGCGTGGCCATCGTCCAGCAACCGATGGCCTGGACGACCGGACGCAACGTCGAGCACATCGTCGATGCGATCGGGCTGGCAGCGGGGCAGGGTGCGCAGCTGTGCCTGTTCCCCGAGCTTGCGCTGACCGGCTTTCATCGCAGGATCCGCGAGGAGGCGAAGCCGGAGATCGTCGAGCCGGCGTTGCAGCGCGTGCGCGCCGCTTGCCGCGATGCCGGTGTCGCCAGCCTGCTGGGCCTGCCGACGTTCACGGCCGACGGCGGCGTGCGCAACAGCTACGCGTTCATCGACGCTGCCGGCGACATCGGCAGCACGGTGCACAAGAACGGCCTGACGCCCGCCGAACTGACCTTCTTCGAGCCCGGTGCCGACCGCCCGGTGCTGCGTTATGCCGGCCGGACCTGCTCGACCGTGATGTGCCGCGAGATCGAGGACGTGACGGAGATCGCCGCGCAGCTCGCGGCCGAGCCGGTGCAACTGATGTTCTGGCCGTCCATCGTCGGCCATGCACCCGGCACGATCGCGGAGCCGGAGCGCGAGGTGCAGGACCTGGGCTACGTCCAGCGGGCCGGCGAATTCGCGCGGCGCCTGAACACGCACCTGGTGCAGTGCAACTGGCCGCAGGCGTTGAACACGCCGGAAGCGCGCTGGCAAGGCCACAGCAAGGCCTATTCGCCGGACGGCGAGATCCTGTTGACGCTGCCGCCCGACGAAGCCGGCATCGGCGTGTTCGAGCTCGGCGCGCGCGAGTATCGCTGGCTGCCACTGGCAGCGTAAGCCAGGTCGGTCGCTCGCCCATGGTCACCACAACGATCAGGAGACTCCCATGGACCGCGACGCCATCCTGCTGACCCCCGGCCCGTTGACGACCACGCTGCGCACCAAGCTCGCGATGCTGCGCGACTGGGGCTCGTGGGACGCGGACTTCAACGCGCTGACCGCCGAGGTGCGCCGCGAGCTGCTGACGATCGTGCACGGCGAAGGCTCGCACGTCGTCGTGCCGCTGCAGGGCAGCGGCACGTTCTCGGTCGAGGCTGCGGTGGCGACCGTGGTGCCGCGTGATGGCCACGTGCTCGTGCTCGACAACGGTGCCTATTGCAAGCGCTTCGGCCGGCTCGCGACGCTGATGGGCCGGCGCACGACCATCCTTGCGCGTGCCGAGGACGAGCCGGTCTCGGCCGACGAGCTCGATGCCGCCCTGCGCGCCGATCCCGGCATCACGCATGTGGGCTTCGTGCACTGCGAGACCGGCACCGGCGTGCTGAACCCGCTGAAGGCGGTGGCCGACGTCTGCGCGCGCCACGGCAAGGGGCTGATCGTCGACGCGATGAGCTCGTTCGGCGCACTGCCCATCGATGCACGCGAGGTCCGGTTCGACGCGCTGGTCGCGGCCAGCGGCAAGTGCCTCGAAGGCGTGCCGGGCATGGGCTTCGTCATCCTGCGCCAGGAGGCGCTCGCGCGTTGCGAAGGCCACTCGCACTCACTCGCGATGGACCTGCACGATCAGTACGTGTACATGGAGAAGACCGGGCAGTGGCGCTTCACGCCGCCGACCCACGTGGTCGCGGCGCTGGCCGAGGCGGTCCGCCAGTTCGTCGAGGAGGGCGGGCAGCCGGCGCGGCTCGCGCGCTACGCCGACAACTGCCGTACGCTGGTCGACGGCATGCGCACGCTGGGCTTCGAGCCGTTCCTGCGCGCCGAGATCCAGGCGCCGATCATCGTGACCTTCCATGCGCCCCGGCATGCCGCGTACGACTTCAAGGCGTTCTACGCGGCGGTGAAGCAGCGCGGTTTCATCCTGTATCCCGGCAAGCTGACCCAGGTCGAGACCTTTCGCGTAGGCTGCATCGGCGCGATCTCGCGCCGCGAGATGCAGCAGGCGGTGAATGCGGTGGGTGAGGTGATGCGGGAGTTGGGGATGCGGTAAGCGCACCCGTTGGAGCTAAACCCGCGCGTTCCCCCGTTCGCAAATGAGGAGCGCAATGTGGCAAGCAAAAAGAACGTGCCAGCGCACAAGGAGCACCCGGCCCTGCAAGCCGTGCGTGACTCGGGTGCCGACAAGGTCAAGGTCGCGGTCAGCGACATCGACGGCATCCTGCGCGGCAAGTACCTGCACCTCGACAAGTTCTTCGGCGCCGCGCAGCCCGTGCCGGGCGGCGGCTTCGGCTTCTGCGACGTGGTGTTCGGCTGGGATTCCGGCGACCAGTGCTACGACAACACCCAGCTCACCGGCTGGCAGCACGGCTTCCCCGATGCGCTCGCGCGCCTCGACCTGGCGACCGGCCGTCGCGTGCCGTGGGACGGCGGCGTGCCGTTCTTCCTCGGCGAGTTCGTCGACGCCGACGGCGGCCCGTACCCCATCTGCCCGCGTCAGACCCTGAAGCGCGTGCTCAAACGCGCGGAGAAGCTCGGCGTGCTGCCCATGTGCGGCATGGAGTTCGAGTGGTTCAACTTCGCCGAGACGCCGCAGAGCTGGGCCGCGAAGCAGGGCGTCAACCCCGAACCCATCACGCCCGGCATGTTCGGCTATTCGCTGCTGCGCATGGGCCACAAGCGCGAGTACTTCAACGCGCTGATGGACGAGATGCTCGCATTCGGCGTGCCGATCGAAGGGCTGCACACCGAGACCGGGCCGGGCGTCTACGAGGCCGCGATCCTGTTCAGCGAGGCGCTGGAGGCGGCCGACCGCGCGATCCTGTTCAAGACCGGAGCCAAGGAGATCGCCGCGCGCTTCGGCATCATGCCCAGCTTCATGGCGAAGTGGAGCGCGCGCTTCCCGGGCTGCTCGGGGCACATCCACCAGAGCCTGTCCGACGGCAAGGCCAACCTGTTCCACGACGCGAAGACGCCGCGCCGCATGAGCCGGCTGTTCGAGAGTTATCTCGCCGGCCAGGTCGCGCACCTGATGGAGTTCGCGCCGATGTTCTGGCCGACGATCAACAGCTACAAGCGGCTGGTCGACGGCTTCTGGGCGCCGGTCAAGCCGACCTGGGGGCTGGACAACCGCACC
>DATCSE010000368.1:0-9853 GCA_036568605.1 Burkholderiaceae bacterium
CGACGGGTTGATCGCGACCTTGTCGCCGACCTTCACGCGTGTCACGCCACTGCCGGTGCGCGCGACGATGCCCGAGGCCTCGTGCCCCGGGATCAGCGGCTCGCGCATCACGAAGGCGCCGACCCGGCCGTGATGGAAGTAGCGCAGGTCCGAGCCGCAGATGCCGCCGGCGCCGAGGCGCAGCTCGACATCGTGGGCACCGAGCTCGGCCGGGGCGTCGTCCTCGAGGCGCAGGTCCTTTGCGCCGTGGATGCGGCAGGTGAGCGTCATGGGCGTGTTCTCCTTCGTGGCGGTTTCGTCACCGCGCAGGCACAGAGGACGCAGAGGACCGCAGAGACTTGGCGGGCTTCTTGTCTCGGCGGCCCTCTGCGTCCTCTGCGCCTTTGCGGTGAATCTTTCCCTGGCTGTGCGCGATGTTCGCGGTGAAGCGATCGTGCGAACGGGCCATGTGCGTGGCCATCGCCTCGCGTGCCGCCTCCGGCGAGTGCGCGGCGATCGCGTCGATCACCGCGCGGTGCTCGGCGATCGCGATGCTCCAGGTTTCCGGCGTCTCGAAGTGGCTGCCGAGCTGGGCGAACAGCGGGTTGTGGCGCTCGTCGTAGAGCTGCGCGACGATGCGCTGCAGCACCGAGTTCTGCGCCGCCTCGGCGACGCGCAGGTGGAACAGCCGGTCGCCGCGGGTCGGCATGCGGCCGGCGTCTATGTCTTCCTGCATCAGCACCAGCGCCTCGCGCAGGCCTGCGATCTGCGGCTTCTTCATCAGGCGCGCGGCGTTCGCGGCGAGCTCGGCCTCGATCAATTGGCGCGCGCGTATCGTCTCCAGCGGCCCCTCGCCGGGGATCGCACGCGCCGCGGCGCCGGGCACGATGCCGCGCACATAGATGCCCGAGCCCATGCGGACCTCGACCACGCCCTCGACCTCGAGCGCGATCAATGCCTCGCGCACCGAGGGCCGCGAGACGCCGAGCTGCAGCGCCAGCTCGCGCTCGGTCGGCAGCCGCGAGCCGACCGGGTACTCGCCGCGCTCGACCAGCGAGCGCAGCTGGTCGGCGATCTGGCGGTACAGGCGTCGCGGTTCGATGGTCTGGATCGGCATGGGGAACGCTGCGATGCCGGCGCACGGTGCGCCGTGGGAAGAGAGAGGGGCTGGCTGATGGCCAAGTGGCCTGACCAATTTGGGTAAAGAATAATTTAGCGCCGCCGTTCAGGTCAACATCGGGTTTGCCCCCGTGCCGGGGCAGATCCTGTGTCGGGCCCGACACAACTCTCGAACGTTTTCGAAGCGGGAGGCGCGCCCCGGTCGACCCGCCGCCAGCCCAGCGAACAATCCGCCATGGAACAACCCGAGTCTCCGAATCCGCAGCCCGCCGCACCCGCGCAGCAGCCTCCAGGCGTCGCGCCGCGCACGCTGTCGAGAAAGAGCCGCTGGACCGGCAGCGTGGTCGCGGTGCTCGCGCTGGCGGGGCTGGGCTGGGCCGCCTGGCACCTGACGCACCAGCCGCGCAGCGCAGTGGCCGCGCCCGGCGGCCCTGGACCGGGCGGGCCTGGAGGTCCTGGCGGCTTCGGCGGGGGTCGCGGCGGACCGCCGAGCACGGTGGGCGTCGCGGTCGCGCGGCGCGCCGACATCCCGATCCTGATCGAGGCGCTGGGCACCGTCACGCCGGCCGCGAACGTCACGGTCCGGCCGCAGGTCGCCGGCGTGATCACGCAGGTGCTGTTCCGCGAGGGGCAGATGGTCAAGAAAGGCGAGGTGCTCGCGACCATCGACCCGAAGCCGTTCGAGATGGCGCTGGCGCAGGCGACCGGCGCGCGGCTGCGCGACGAGGCCCAGCTCGAGGCCGCCCGCGTGACGCTGCAGCGCTACCAGACGCTGCTGAAGCAGGACTCGATCGCCCGCCAGGACGTCGACACCCAGGCCGCGCTGGTCAAGCAGCTCGAAGGCACGGTCACGATAGACCGCGCGAACGAGGGCACCGCGAAGCTGAACCTGGACTACTCGCGCATCGTCGCGCCGGTGGCCGGCCGCGTCGGGCTGCGCACCATCGATGCCGGCAACTACATCGCCGCCGGCGACTCGACCGGCGTCGCGGTGATCACGCAGATCGCGCCGATCGACATCGAGTTCGCGATCCCGCAGGACCGCGTGCCCGAGATCCAGCAGCAGGTCGCGGCCGGCGCCCAACTCGGCGTCGCGGCCTACGACCGCTCGCGCACGAAGCGGCTGGACAGCGGCACGTTCTCGACCTTGGACAACCAGGTCGACACGACCACCGGCACCGTGAAGGCCAAGGCCCGCTTCGCGAACGCCGACGGCGCGCTGTTCCCGAACCAGTTCGTCAACGTGCGGCTGCAGCTGCGCACCATCGACGGCGCGGTGGTCGTGCCGGTGACCGCGCTGCGCCACGGGCCGAACGGCGACTTCGTCTATGTCGTCAACGAGGACAAGACCGTGTCGCTGCGCAACGTGACGCGCGGCGAGGCCGGCGTCGACAACGTCGCGATCGCGACGGGCCTCGCGTTGGGCGAGCAGGTCGTCACCGAAGGCGGCGACCGGCTGAAGGACGGCGCCCGGGTGCAGACCAGTGTCGACCGGCCGGCCGGCGCGGCATCGGGTGCGGCGTCCGGCGCGCATGGGCGGCGCGAGCGCGGCGGCTTCGGCGCCAACGGCCCCGGCTTCGGCGCGAGCGCGCCGATCTCATCGGCCGCATCGGCACCGGCCCAGAAGGTCGCATTGCCGACACCCGAGCAGCGCCAGCGCATGCTCGATTCGGCGAAGGACGACCCGGAGCAGCTCGAACGCCGCAAGCGCTTTCTCGAAGCGCTGGATCGCGGCGACCCGGCCGCGTTGGAGCGCTGGCAGCAGATGGCGGCGCGGCGCCGCGACGGTTCCTAGCATGACGGTTTCGCGAGAAGCTCCGTTCGGGCTGAGCTTGTCGAAGCCCTTGCGGTCCGCCATCGGCCCTTCGACGAGCTCAGGGCGAACGGAGGGCCGCGAGTCCCCGTTCGGGCTGAGCCTGTCGAAGCCAGCGCGGCGCGCCATCGGCCCTTCGACAAGCTCAGGGCGAACGGGGGTTGGAAACCGAACGGGGGATGGGGACACATGAGCCCCTCCAAGCCCTTCATCGAGCGCCCGGTCGCGACCTCGCTGCTGATGCTGGCGATCGTGCTCGCCGGCCTGGTCGGCTTCAAGTTCCTGCCGCTGTCGGCGCTGCCGCAGGTCGACTACCCGACGATCCAGGTGCAGACGCTGTACCCCGGCGCCAGCCCCGAGGTGATGAGCAACACCGTCACCGCGCCGCTGGAGCGCCAGTTCGGCCAGATGGCCGGCATGGACCGCATGGCCTCGACCAGCGCGGCCGGCGTTTCGATCATCACGCTGCAGTTCTCGCTGGGGCTGTCGCTGGACGTCGCCGAGCAGGAGGTGCAGGCCGCGATCAACGCCGGCGGCTCGTTGCTGCCGGCCGACCTGCCGGCGCCGCCGGTCTACGCGAAGGTCAACCCAGCCGATGCGCCGGTGCTGACGCTCGCGATCACCTCCGATTCGCTGCCGCTGACCGAGGTGCAGAACCTCGTGAACACGCGGCTCGCGCAGAAGATCAGCCAGGTCACCGGGGTCGGGCTGGTGTCGCTGTCGGGCGGGCAGCGGCCGGCGATGCGCATCCAGGCCGACACCCAGGCGCTGGCCGCCAACGGCATCGGGCTGGACAGCCTGCGCACCGCGATCAGCGCGGCCAACTCGAACGCCGCGAAAGGCAGCTTCGATGGCCCGAAGCGCGCCTACTCGATCAACTCGAACGACCAGCTGCTGACGGTCGACGACTACAAGAACCTGATCGTCTCGTACAAGAACGGCGCGCCGATCCGCATGGTCGATGTCGCGCGGGTCGTCAGCGGTGCCGAGAACAACCAGCTCGGCGCGTGGGCCGGCACCGACTGCGACGAAGGCCACAGCGGCTGCTTCGGCGCGAACCCCGCGCGCGAGCTGCAGCCGGCGATCGTGCTGAACGTGCAGCGCCAGCCCGGCGCGAACGTGATCGCGACGGTCGACGCGATCAAGAAGCAGCTGCCGACGCTGTCGGCCGGCCTGCCCGCCTCGGTCAAGGTCGAGGTGCTGGCGGACCGCACGAACGGCATCCGTGCTTCGGTCGAGCATGTCGAGATGGAACTGGTGCTGGCGGTCGTGCTGGTCGTGCTGGTGATCTTCGCGTTCCTGGGCTCGCTGCGCGCGACCATCATCGCGAGCATCGCGGTGCCGATCTCGCTGATCGGCACGTTCGGGCTGATGTACCTGCTCGGCTATTCGCTGAACAACCTCTCGCTGATGTCCTTGACGATCGCGACCGGCTTCGTCGTGGACGACGCGATCGTCATGATCGAGAACATCAGCCGCTACATCGAGCAAGGCGAGTCGGCATTCAAGGCGGCGCTGAAGGGGGCGACGCAGATCGGCTTCACGATCATCTCGCTGACCGTCTCGCTGATCGCGGTGCTGATCCCGCTGCTGTTCATGAGCGACGTGGTCGGCCGGCTGTTCCGCGAGTTCGCGGTCACGCTCGCGCTGACGATCCTGATCTCGGCCGTCGTCTCGCTGACGCTGGTGCCGATGATGTCGGCGCGCTGGCTGAAGGCCGACCACGACCGCGCCGAGGCGCGCAAGGCCGCGAAGGCGGCGAGCCACGGCGGGCCGACGCGCGTGCAGCGCTTCTTCGCCGACCTGATGGCGCGCTACGACCGCGCGCTGGGCTGGGTCATCGACCACCAGGGCATCACGCTGCTGGTCGCGCTCGCGACCTTCGTGCTGACCGTCGTGCTCTACGTCCTGATCCCGAAGGGCCTGTTCCCGACGCAGGATACCGGCCAGCTGCAGGGCCGCATCGAGGCCTCGCAGGACGTCTCGTACGAACGCATGGCGCAACTGCAGCAGCAGGCCGCGAAGGTCATCCTCGAAGACCCGGCGGTCGAGAACCTGAGCTCGTTCGTCGGCGTCGACGCGGCCAACAACACGATGCTGCATGCCGGCAGCATGCTGATCAACCTGCGCAAGGGCCATGGCGACCAGCAGGTGATCATGGAGCGGCTGCGCGAGCATGTGCGCGGCGTCGCCGGCGTCACGCTGTACCTGCAGCCGACGCAGGACCTGACCATCGATGCCGAGACCGGCCCGACGCAGTATCGCGCCTCGCTCGAAGGCGTCGACAGCGCGACCATCACGCAGTGGATGGGCAAGCTGATCGAGCAGCTGCGCAGCCACTACCCGCGGCAGGTGCGCAACGCCAGCAGCGATGCCGGCGCGACCGGCCTCGCGGCGTATGTCAACGTGAACCGCGACACCGCGTCCAGGCTGGGCATCACCGCGAGCTCGGTCGACGACGCGCTGTACAGCGCATTCGGCCAGCGCATCGTCTCGACCATCTTCACCGAGACCAACCAGTACCGCGTGATCCTCGAGGCGCGGCCCGGGCTGGTCGGCACCGCGGCCGACCTGGGCAAGCTGAACCTGATCGCCAGCGGCGGCACCGCGACGCCGCTGTCGGCGTTCGCGGCAATCAACGAGCAGCAGGCGCCGCTGCAGATCACCCACGTCGCGCAGTACCCGGCCGGCACGCTGAACTTCGACACCGCGCCGGGCGTCGCGCTCGGCGAGGCGGTGGACGCGATCCGCCAGGCCGCGAAGGACATCGCCATGCCGGCCAGCGTGACGATGACCTTCCTCGGCGCGTCCGGTGCTTACGAGAAGTCGCTGGCCAACCAGCTCTGGCTGATCCTGGCCGCGGTGGTCTGCGTCTACATCGTGCTGGGCGTGCTGTACGAGAGCTACGTGCACCCGCTGACGATCTTGTCGACGCTGCCGTCGGCCGGCATCGGCGCGCTGCTCGCGCTGATGATCGCCGGCCACGATCTGGGCGTGATCGGCATCATCGGCATCATCCTCTTGATCGGCATCGTCAAGAAGAACGCGATCATGATGATCGACTTCGCGATCGACGCCGAACGCACCGAAGGCAAGAGCCCGCGCGAGGCGATCCACCAGGCCGCGCTGCTGCGCCTGCGGCCCATCCTGATGACCACGCTGGCTGCGCTGTTTGCCGCGGTGCCGCTGATGTTCAGCTGGGGCGACGGCGCCGAACTGCGCCGCCCGCTGGGCCTGGCGATCTTCGGCGGGCTGGTCGTCAGCCAGCTGCTGACGCTGTTCACGACGCCGGTGATCTATCTGATGTTCGATCGGCTGGGGGGCGGGACGACGAGGCGGGTGATGGATGACGAGCCACCCTCACCCCCACCCTCTCCCGCCGGCGGGAGAGGGAGTGCACCGCTCGTTCCCTCTGCCCGCTCGCGGGGAGAGGGCTAGGGTGAGGGGTCCCCCATGAACCTCAGCCTCCCCTTCGTCCGCCGCCCGATCGGCACGGTGCTGCTGACGGCCGGCGTCGCGCTGGCCGGCATCGCAGGCTTCTTCGCGCTGCCGGTTTCGCCGCTGCCGCAAGTCGACTTTCCGGTCATCTCGGTCAGCGCCAACATCCCCGGCGCGAGCCCGGAGACGATGGCCTCCAGCGTTGCGACCCCGCTGGAGCGGCACCTGGGCACGATCGCCGGCGTCAACGAGATCACCTCGCAGAGCTCGACCGGCTCGACCCGCGTGACCTTGCAGTTCGACCTGAACCGCAACATCGACGGCGCGGCGCGCGAGGTGCAGGCGGCGATCAACGCGAGCCGCGTCGACCTGCCGGCCACGCTGCGCAGCAACCCGACCTACCGCAAGATGAACCCGGCGGCGGCGCCGGTGATCATCCTCGCGCTGACGTCGAAGACCAAGACGCCGGGGCAGATCTACGACGCGGTCTCGAACATCATCAGCCAGCGCTTGTCGCAGGTCGACGGCGTCGGCGACGTCGAGCTCGGCGGCGGTTCGCTGCCGGCGGTGCGCATCGAGCTGCTGCCGTTCGCGCTGAACAAGTACGGCATCAGCACCGAGGACGTGCGCGCCGCGATCCAGGCCAGCAACGCGAACCGCCCCAAGGGCACGGTGCAGGACGGCAACCGCCGGCTGCAGATCTACACGCAGACCCCGGCGCTGCGCGCGAGCGACTACGCCCCCATGGTGGTCGCCTGGCGCGACGGTGCCGCGGTGCGCCTGCAGGACGTCGCGCAGGTCGTCGACGGCGTCGAGAACACGCAGACGCTGGGCCTGTTCAACGGCGAGCCGGCGATCATCGTGCTGATCACGCGCCAGCCCAGCGCGAACGTGATCGAGACCGTCGACAAGGTGCGCGCGCTGCTGCCCGAGCTGCAGGCGGACCTGCCGGCCGACGTCGAGCTGCATGTCGCGTCGGACGCGACCAACTCGATCCGTTCGTCGCTGCGCGAGGTCGAGCTGACGTTGATGATCTCGGTGGTCCTCGTCGTTCTGGTCGTCAGCGTGTTCCTGCGGTCGCTGCGCGCGACCATCGTGCCGGCGGTCGCGACGGTCGCGGCGCTGCTCGGCACCTTCGGGGTGATGTACCTGCTCGGCTACTCGCTGAACAACCTGAGCCTGATGGCGCTGACGGTCGCGACCGGGTTCGTCGTCGACGATGCGATCGTCGTGCTCGAGAACACCAGCCGGCACATCGAGGCCGGCATGACGCGCCTGCAGGCCGCGCTGCTGGGCGCCAAGGAGGTCGGCTTCACGGTGCTGTCGATCAGCCTGTCGCTGGTCGCGGTGTTCATCCCGCTGCTGTTCATGGGCGGGCAGCAGGGCCGGCTGTTCAAGGAGTTCGCGGTCACGCTGTCGGCCGCGGTGATGATCTCGCTCGTGATCTCGCTGACGACCACGCCGATGATGTGCGCGTGGCTGCTCAAGCCCGGCGGCGAGCACGAGAAGCCGCCCGGACGGCTGGCACGCGTGGCCGAGCGCGGCTACCAGTGGATGCTGCGCCGCTACGAGGCGAGCCTCGATTGGGCGCTGGCGAGCAAGTGGCTGGTGATGCTGATCCTGCTCGCGGTGATCGGCCTCAACGTGTACCTCTACGCGGCCGCGCCCAAGAGCTTCTTCCCGCAGCAGGACAGCGGCCAGCTCAACGGCGGCCTGCGCGCCGACCAGAGCATCTCGACCAAGGCGATGGGCGAGAAGCTGCGCCAGGTCGCCGACATCGTGCGCAACGACCCGGCGGTCGACACGGTCGTCGGCTTCACCGGAGGCGGGCGTGCCGGCGGCGGCTTCATGTTCGTGAACCTGAAGCCGCTGGGCACCCAGCCGGGCCAGCGCACCGACAAGGGCAGCGCGGTGATCGCGCGACTGCGCCCGCAGCTGCAGCGCGTGACCGGGCTGCAGGTGTTCCTGAACACGGTGCAGGACGTGCGCTCCGGCGGCCGCTCGAGCAACTCGACCTACCAGTACACGCTGAAGAGCGACAACGTTGCCGACCTGCGCAAGTGGGCGAGCAAGCTGGCCGACGAGATGAAGCTGCAGAGCGCGCTGACCGATGTCGACACCGACCAGCAGGAGAACGGCGTCGAGACCATGGTGCGCGTCGATCCCGACACCGCGAAGCGACTGGGCATCAACGCCAGCGGCGTCGATGCGGCGCTGTACAACGCGTTCGGCCAGCGCCAGGTCGCGACCATCTACACGGAGCTGAACCAGTACCACGTCGTGATGGAGTGGGCGCCGGGCTACACGACCAGCCCGAACGCGCTGTCCGACATCTACGTGCCGGCGACGCGCATCGTCAACAACGGCGGCCAGGCGGTCGCGGTCGAGAGCACGAACGCGGCGACCGCGACGGTCAACAACGTCTCGGCCAACGCCGGCTCGCGCAACGCCTCCAGCGGCAACGTGCTCGCGAACAACGTGACGCAGCTGGTGCCGCTGTCGACCTTCGCGCGCTTCGTCGAGGAGTCGACCGCGACCTCGGTGAACCACCAGGACACCGAGCTCGCAACGACGATCTCGTTCAACCTGGCCGACGGCGAGACGCTCGCCAGCGCGCGCGAAGCGATCAAGACCGCCGAGGCCAACATCGGCATGCCGACGACCGTGCGCGGCGAATACGCGGGCAGCGCGCTGGCGGCGCAGCAGTCCAGCGGCCAGCAGAGCCTGTTGATCGTCGCCGCGCTCGTCGTGATCTACATCGTGCTGGGCATCCTGTACGAAAGCCTGGTCCACCCGGTCACGGTGCTGTCGACCTTGCCGTCGGCCGGCGTCGGCGCGGTGCTCGCGCTGCTGCTGTTCAAGATGGACTTCTCGCTGATGGCGCTGATCGGCGTGTTCCTGCTGATCGGCATCGTCAAGAAGAACGCGATCCTGATCATCGACTTCGCGCTCGAGGCCGAACGCTCGCGCGGGCTGAGCTCCTTCGAAGCGGTGCGCGAGGCCTGCCTGCTGCGCTTCCGCCCGATCCTGATGACGACGCTGGCGGCGGGCCTGGGCGCGCTGCCGCTCGCGATCGGCTTCGGCGAAGGCTCGGAGCTGCGCCAGCCGCTGGGCGTCGCGATCATCGGCGGGCTGATCGCGAGCCAGGCGCTGACCCTGCTGACCACACCGGTCGTCTACCTGCTGCTGGACAAGCTGCGGCGGCGCAAGGCGGACGAGCGGTATCTGAGCCGGGTCGGCGATGCGACTTTGACTTGAGAACGATGAAGCCTCACGCGCACACCCTCACCCCAGCCCTCTCCCGCAAGCGGGAGAGGGAGCCGAGCCTCGGATGCGACCCCCTCTCCCGCTTGCGGGAGAGGGAGCTGAACCTCGGATGCGACCCCCTCTCCCGCTTGCGGGAGAGGGCTGGGGTGAGGGTCGTCGCGTGGCTCGGTGCTGCCCTCCTCAGCGCCTGCGCCGTCGGCCCCGACTACCAGCGCCCCAGCGCCGCATCCCCCGCCG
>DATCSE010000369.1:0-7169 GCA_036568605.1 Burkholderiaceae bacterium
CTTCGAGGGTGGAAATCGGCCGCAACGATTGGGCGGCGCCGGAACCCGTGACCGGATGGAATATGCCTCGTTAACTCAGCGGCCAGAGTGCCGGCCTGTCTAGCCGGAAGCCGCGAGTTCGACCCTCGCACGGGGCGCCACTGCATGCGCGTGCGCTTGGGTGTGGCCGTAGCTCAATGGCAGAGCTGCGGGATGTGACCCCGCCGACGCCGGTTCAATTCCGGCCGGTCACCCCCAAGCGCATGCGGCAGCTATGCGTCGCGAACTCGAGCGGCAGAGAACCGGGCTCTTACCCCGGATGGTCAGGGTTCGAGCCCCTGGCGACGCACCACAGAACAACCCCTCGTGGCGGAACAGGAATACGCACCGGTCTCAGAAACCGGGGCCCGCGACGGGCATGTCCGTTCGACTCGGACCGAGGGGACCAATCAACCGCAGTCCGGTAGCTCAGCGGCAGAGCAGCGCCCTCATAAGGCGAAGGCCGGTGGATCGTGCCCACCCCGGACGACCAATCAGTGGTTCGAATCCACTCGGACATACCAGCCCGCGCGGCCATGAAAGGAGGCCACCCATGCACCACCCACACCACAGCCACGTGCTGCAACTCGACATACAGGGCACGCCGCAGGCGTGGATCTCGCTCGAGCATGCGGCCACGCACGTGGCGACGGGCTCGGTCGCGTGGATCGACGGCGACGGTCCGCTGGCGACGCTGCGTGGTGGTTTCAACGCCGCGCGCGGCCGCCAATCGCTCATCGACGTGCACCCGATCATCGCGCTGCACGGCGCCTCCAAGGTCAACCTGTTCGACGTCGTGCCGGCCTTCAGCAAGGCGAAGCTGTTTCGCCGCGACCGCCATACCTACGCGTACTGCGGCCAGCGCTTCGGCGAACGCGAGCTGTCGTGCGAGCACATCGTGCCGCAGGCGCGCGGCGGCGGCTGGACCTGGATGAACCTGGTCACCGCCTGCGGTTGGTGCAACGGCCGCAAGGCCGACCGCACGCCGGACGAAGCGGGCATGCCGCTCGTGTACCTGCCGTACGTGCCGAGCCGCTTCGAGGACTTCCTGCTCGAGGGCCGGCACATCCGCGCCGACGTGCACGAGTGGCTGGCCGCGCGCCTGCCGAAGGGATCGCGCCTGAGCTGAACGGCTTGGGCGCAAAGAGTCTGTCGTGAAAGGCAAACGCTCACAGGCCAGGGGTTCGTGAACCCCGCCGGTGTGCGGCGTCCGGATTCCCCGTCGACGCCGCACATGCCGCCTTGCCGGAAGCGACGGAATGGTGACGCATCGGCTGGTCCGCCAGGACCCGGGTTCGACTCCCGGCTTCGCCGCCATGTTGGCTAGCTCAGTGGTTAGAGCAACGCGCTCGTAACGCGTCGGTCGCGGGTTCGACTCCCGCTCCAACTCCAAAGAACGGTCGCAAGACCACCGCCGGACGTGAGCGGAGGGAATCGCCGCAAGGCGTGCACCCGACGCTCATCAGCGTCGGCCGCTCGTGCGGCGAGCACGCGGGGCTTCGCGTCCATGATCAGACGAGGTTGCCTCCGGGAGGAGAGGGAGGCGGCAGCCGACGCGCGTCCTGGATCCGAGCCCTGGCATTCGCCGTCCGCGGTCGTCGCTGTAACGGCACCCATTCCACCAACGCACGCTGCAAGACAAGGAGAACACCCATGATGACGTTCAAGCGTGTCACCGTGAAGAAGAACGAGCGCGGCCTGCTGCTGCGCAACGGCGATTTCGAGCGCGTGCTGCAACCCGGCACGCACTGGCTCTTCGCCGGTTTCGATGTGCTGCGCGTCGAGCTCTTTGCGCTCGAGCAGCCGGCGTTCACGCACGGCCTGGCCGACTACCTGATGGCCAAGGAGCCGGACGTGGTCGCGGCCGAGTTCGCGCGTGTCGAGCTCACCGAGACGCAAGTCGGCCTGCGCACCGAGAACGGCGCGTTGGTCGAGGTGCTGGCACCGTCCACCCGGCGCCTCTATTGGAACGGGCTGGTCGACGTGCGAGTCGAGGTGATCGACATCGGCACGTCGGCCGAAGTGCCGCAGGCGTTGGCGGCGCGACTCGTGCAGACGCAGCTGCGCCAGCGCGCGGTCGCGGGCCTGGCCGGCGTGTTGCAGGTGCAGGTGCCCGAGCACGGCGCCGGCCTCCTGTGGATCGACGGCAAGGTCGAGCGGCTGCTCGCGCCGGGCTCGTACGCGTTCTGGAAGTTCAACCGCAACGTGTCGGTCGAGCTGGTCGATCTGCGGCTGCAGGCGATCGAAGTGACGGGCCAGGAGATCCTGACCCGCGACAAGGTCGCGCTGCGGCTGAACCTGTCGGCCACCTGGCGCTACACCGATGTGCTGACGGCCTACAAGGAACTGGCCAAGCCCGCGGACCATTTGTACCGCGAGCTGCAGTTCGGCCTGCGCGCCGCAGTGGGCACGCGCTCGCTCGACGAGCTGCTCGAGAACAAGACGGTGATCGACGAGGTCGTGACCGCCCAGGTTCGGGCCAAGCTGTCGGACTACGGTCTGGCGCTGGACGGCGTGGGCGTAAAGGACATCGTGCTGCCGGGCGAGATGAAGACCATCCTCGCCCAGGTGGTCGAGGCCGGCAAGTCGGCCGAGGCCAACGTGATCCGTCGGCGCGAAGAGACGGCCGCCACCCGTTCGCTGCTGAACACGGCCAAGGTGATGGAGGACAACCCCGTCGCGCTGCGGCTGAAGGAGCTTGAGACGCTGGAACGCGTGGCCGAGCGCATCGACAAGATCTCCGTGTTCGGAGGTCTGGACCAGGTGCTCAACGGACTGGTGAAGCTGCGTTGAGCGCCCGCCCTGCTCGTACCTTCGAGGTGCGGGCAGGGCGCTCAACCAGGACATCAATCAATCATGAAGAACGAACAACTTCCGGCGATCGAGATCAAGGTCAAGCAGCCGCCGGTGCTTTTCGGCAAGACGCAGGCACTGATCGCGCAACTGGCGGGCTGCCTCGGCGGGCCGGTGGTGGCGTACTGGAACGGACCGCGCGGGTCGGTGTGCCACTCCGATGTGATCGCGCTGTACCACGTGCTGGGCCGGCTCGGCCGCCATGACGCGATCTACCTGTTCCTGAAGTCGGACGGCGGCAGCGGGCAGGTCTCGCTGCGGCTCGTCAACCTGCTGCGCCAGCACTGCGACCGGCTGGTCGCGCTGGTGCCGCTCGAATGCGCATCGGCCGCGACGATGATCGCGCTGGGCGCCGACGACATCCTGATGGGGCCGACGGCGTACCTGACGGCGGTCGACACGTCGCTGAACCACGCGCTGTCGCCGGTCGACCGCGACAACGACCGCGTCAGCGTCAGCCTCAACGAGCTGCAGCGCGTGATCCGGCTGTGGCGCGAGCAGCAGGCGCAGGGCGACATCGCACCGGAGAACGCCTACAAGTCGCTGTTCCAGTACGTGCACCCGCTGGTGATCGGCGCGGTCGACCGTGCCGAGTCGCTGTCCATCATGCTGTGCCGCGAGCTGCTGGCCTACCACATCGCCGACGAGGCGAAGGCCGACGCGATCGCGACGGCGCTGAACGGGAAGTACCCTTCCCACAGCTACCCGATCCTGCTCGACGAAGCCGTCAAGATCGGGCTGCGGGCGCAGCGCATGCCGGCGGACGTCAACACGCTGCTGCTGCAGCTCAATGCGTGCTACAGCGAAATGGGCCAGAAGGCGACGACCGATTTCGACGAGGTGCGTGCGCACAGCAACGAGATCGTCAACATCTGGGAGTCGGCCGATGCGCAGGTCTACTACCAGCAAGACAAGGACTGGTTCTATCGCGCCGAGGAGCGGCGCTGGATCACACTGAACGACAACAGCGGCTGGCGCCGCATCGAGCGCATCGGCTCGCGCACCAAGCGCGGACCGCTGCACGTTGCATGAGCCGGATCGCGCGAGGAGAAACACCATGAACGATACCCACTACATCGAAGAACCGGTGGGCGGCGGCGTGCCCATCAAGATGTGGACCCGCGGCGTCCCGGTCGAGAACGAAGCCAGGCGCCAGCTCGAAAATGCCGCGCGCCTGCCCATCGTCTTCAAGCACATCGCGGCGATGCCCGACGTGCACTACGGCATCGGTGCGACCGTGGGCTCGGTGATCCCGACCGTCAAGGCCATCATCCCGGCCGCGGTGGGCGTGGACATCGGCTGCGGGATGATCGCGGCCAAGACCACGCTGACGGCCGAGGACCTGCCCGACAACCTCGGCCCGCTGCGTGCGGCGATCGAGCGGGCGGTGCCGCACGGCCGTGCGCCCGGCGCACGCGACCCGGGCGCGTGGCAGAAGGCGCCCGGCGCGGTGAACACGGCGTGGGCGCAGCTCGAGCCCGAGTTCACCGAGCTGTGCCGCGACTACCCGAAGCTCGCGAAGACCAACAACATCCAGCACCTGGGGACGCTGGGCACCGGCAACCATTTCATCGAGGTCTGCCTCGACGAGGCGGGGTTCGTCTGGTTCATGCTGCACTCGGGTTCGCGCGGCGTCGGCAACTTCATCGGCACGATGTTCATCGAGCTCGCGAAGCAGGACGCGATGCGCCAGCAGGCCAACCTGCCGGACCGCGACCTGGCGTACTTCGAGGAAGGCTCGCGCTACTTCGGCGACTACGTGCGCGCGGTGAGCTGGGCGCAGAAGTTCGCGGCGATCAACCGCGAGGTGATGATGAAGCGCGTGATCGAAGCCGCCAAGACGGTGATCCACAAGAACTTCCAGAGCCTCGTCGAGGCGGTGAACTGCCACCACAACTATGTGCAGAAGGAGCATCACTTCGGCGAAGACGTCTACGTGACCCGCAAGGGCGCGGTCAGCGCGAAGGCCGGGCAGCTCGGCATCATTCCGGGCAGCATGGGCGCGCGCAGCTACATCGTGCGCGGCAAGGGCAATCCGGAGTCGTTCGAGTCCTGTTCGCATGGCGCCGGACGCGTGATGAGCCGCGGCGAAGCCAAGCGCCGCTTCACGCTGGCCGACCACCGCGCGGCGACCGAAGGCGTCGAGTGCCGCAAGGACAAGGACGTGATCGACGAAACGCCCGCGGCCTACAAGGACATCGATGCGGTGATGGAGGCGCAGCGCGACCTCGTCGAGGTCGTGCACACGCTGAAGCAAGTGGTGTGCGTGAAGGGCTGAGGCAGCGTCCTCTTCCGTTGAGGCGCCCGCGATGAGCGGGCGCCTTTTTTGTTTGATAGGGTTGCGGCGCTCAGGAACGCCGCCGGCCCGGGATAATCGCCGGGCCCCGCGGCCATCGTCACATGTCGATCGTTGTTCCACGCAGATCGTTTCAAGGATGCCTATGACTCGCTTGTTTCCTCTCCGCGCTGCCAGCCTGGCGCTGATGTGCGCCATCGCCGTGCCGCCTTGCCTGGCCGAGAGCTTCGCCTCGTCGGCATCCAGCGCCGGTTCGGCGTCTTCGGGCAGCGTCTCCGATTCGATCAAGGGCTCGAGCAACAGCTCGAACCGCGACAAGCAGGTGGGCGAGGGCCAGTACCGCGTGATCGAGGTGGCCGAAGTGCCCGAGCGGCCGGCGATGACGCGCCTGAAGCTGCGCGCGACCGAGCCCGGCGCGGCCAGCGAGTTCTTTCTCGATCTGCCGCGCCAGGCACTGGGCGATCGTCCCCTTGGTACCGGCGACCTGGTGCAGGCGCGCCAGCGCCCCTACGGCTTCGAGTTCGCGCGTGACGACACGCGCGAGCCCTTCTTCCTCGTGCTGACCGACGATTGGCATCGCGAGCTCGATCCGCACGTCGTCGCGCTGTGACGCGTCGCCGCGAGCGGGCCGTGCGTGGCATCGTCGCGCGCTTCGCGTGGCTCGCGGCCGCCGCTCTGGTGGGTATCGGCATCTGTCCGGCCGCACAGGCCGCCAACGGCGCGGCTGCGAGCTCGCGCTTCTGCGACCGGCCCGCCGCGATCAGCGCGGGCGAGCAGGACCGGCTGCTGCGCTTTGCCGCGGTCGTCAAGCAGACGCTGGATCGCTCGGAGCGCAGCGTCGCGCTGATCGCGCGATCGGGCATGGATCTGAGCCGCTTCGGGGTGCGCTATTCGCATGCCGGCATCAGCTTGAAGGCGAGCCCGAACGGGCCGTGGTCGGTGCGTCAACTCTACTACGCGTGCGACGAGTCGCGGCCGCGCCTGTTCGATCAGGGCATGGCGGGCTTTCTGATCGGCACCGACGATCCCTCGGTGGGCTATGCCTCCATCGTGCTGCTGCCCGAGGCCGAGGGCGAGGCGCTGGCACGCACCTCGCTGGATCCGCGGCTGGCACTCGAACTGCTGAGTGCGGACTACAGCGCGAATGCCTATGCCTACAGCACGCGCTACCAGAACTGCAACCAATGGGTGATGGAGCTGATTGCCAGCGCCTGGGGCCGGCTCGACCCGGACCGGCCGGCACGCGAGGAGGCCCAGCACTGGCTGCAGGGGCAGGGCTATGCGCCGGCGACGGTCGACGTCGGCTCGCACGCGCTGATGTTCGCGGCGCAGTTCGTGCCGCTGGTCCATCTCGCCGACCATCCGACCGACGACCTCTACGCGATGAAGCTGCGTATCAGCATGCCGTCGGCTATCGAAGCGTTCGTGCGGCAACGCCTGCCGCAGGCCCAGCGCATCGAGCTGTGCCACGACGCCGGGCACATCGTCGTGCGGCGCGGCTGGCAGCCGCTGGGGCCGGGGTGCCAGGCGGCACCGGGCGACGAGGTGATCGCGTTCGACTGAGGGTGCGCGCCGCGTGTCGCGTTGCGGCCGACGCGTCGCCTATTCGATGTTCTGCACCTGCTCGCGCAGCTGCTCGATCGCGACCTTCATCTCGACCGAGATGTTGGTCAGCTCGAGCGCCGAAGCCTTCGAGCCCAGCGTGTTCGCTTCGCGCAGCAGCTCCTGGATCAGGAAGTCCAGGCGCTTGCCGATCTCGCCGCCGGCTTTCAGCAGCCGCTCGATCTCGTCCAGGTGCGCGCGCAAGCGCGACAGCTCTTCGGCCACGTCGATGCGGATCGCGTAAGCCGCGGCTTCGTTCAGCGCGCGCTCCTGCAGCGCTTCGCGCGAGATCGTCTGTGTCGCGCCGGTGGCGTCCAGCGCCTCCTGCCAGCGCTCGAGGAAGCGCTGCTGCTGGCGCTGCACGACGGCCGGCACCAGCGGCTCGGCCTGCAGCGCAAGC
>DATCSE010000370.1:0-7512 GCA_036568605.1 Burkholderiaceae bacterium
GGCTGATCCCGACGATGCCGACGATGCGCCCGCCGTCGTCGCGCAGCGGCACCTTGGTCGTGAGCAGCCAGCGCTGGCTGCCGGTGCTTCGATCGAGCGCCAGTTCCTCGCGGCCGACGAGCGCCCGGCCCGAGCGCATCACCTCGCGGTCGTCGTCGAAGAAGCGTTGTGCCTGCTCGGACGGGTAGTAGTCGAAGACGGTGCGGCCCAGCAGTTCGGCCGGTGTCTTGCCCACGCCCGCCGCCATCGCGTTGTTGACCAGCACGTAGCGAGACTCGGTGTCCTTCGTGTAGATGGCATCGGGCACGTTGTCGATCAACGTGCGCAGCAGGTGGCGCTCGGCCGCGAGGTCGGCGGTGCGGTCCTTGACCCGTTGGTCGAGCTCGGCGTTCAGGCGGCGGATCTCGTCTTCGGCCAGCTTGCGGCGATGGATGTCGCGGCTGAGGCCGACGAGCCCGACGACCTCGCCGCGCGCGTCGCGCACCGGCAGCTTCGTCGTCAGGTGCCAGCGTGCCTCGCCGGCTGCCGAGTCGGTCCCGAGCTCCTCGCGATCCTGGAGCGCAACGCCCTTCAGCACCAACTCATCGTCGGGGCGGAACTTGGCCGCCATCTCCGGCGAGTAGAAATCGGCGTCGGTCCTGCCGATGAGTTGGGTCGGCGAGTCTGCGCCCATCACGCGCGCGACGGCCACATTGGCCAGGACGAACCGGCCGGCCGCATCCTTCGCGTAGATGTAGTCGGGCATCAGGTCGATGAGCGTGCGCATCAGCGTACGCTCGTCGGCGATGGGGCTGCCGCGTCCGCGCGTGCGCAGGCGCAAGAACAGCCACATGGCCAGCGCGCCGGCGATCACGCCGATCGCGATGCAGCCGAGCACGATCCAGACAACACCGGTGGAATGCACTCGGGACGCCTTTCGACGAAGATCCCTGACCAGCGGCCAATATAGCGCCGCGGCGAGCGGTTGTCGTAAGCGTGTGCGGATACTCCCGGTCCAGTACGTACCTCCCTTGATGAACGCCAGCAGATCCGCGTTGATGACCTCAGTCCTTCGGCAGACCGTCCGGGTTGGACGCCTGGCCATGGCGATCTTTGCTCGGAATGAAAGAGGGCCTTCAGGCTTCCGGTCTTTCTCTACCCGATCGTGATGCCTAGAGTCACCGATGCGGTCGCCGTCACGGGCGGCCCCACCCCGAGACATCAAGGAAGCTTCATGAGCCGCACACCTCTGTACCTCGACGACCTGAAGGTCGGCGACACCTTCCGGACCGCAACGCATACGCTGGACGTCGAGCAGATCAAGGCCTTCGCGCAGCAGTTCGATCCGCAGCCGTTCCATCTCGATGAAGCTGCCGCGCGCGAGTCGATGTTCGGCGGCCTCGCCGCCAGCGGGTGGCACACGGCAGCCATCACGATGCGGCTGCTCGTGAGCAGCGGGCCGCCCCTGGCCAACGGCATCGTCGGCGCCGGGGGCGAAATCGAGTGGAAGGCGCCCACGCGCCCCGGCGACGTGCTGCAGGTGCACTGCGAAATCGTTGCGCTGACACCTTCGCGCTCTCGCCCGGATCGGGGTCTCGTCGTCATGCGTTCGAACACAGTGAATCAGCGTGAAGAAGTCGTGCAGACGCTCACGGCAAAGCTGATGGTCGGGCGCCGCACGGGCTGAGCCCGGTTCAACGCCCCAAAGTTCGCCAATCGGAGGCCCGCGGACCGGGACGGTCGCCGCGCGGTCTTCACCGCCCTCATCTTTCGCAACCCATCGATCTCGCTTCGGAGCACACCATGTCCATCACCAAAGCCATTGGTCATATCGTCCTCCCCGCCGTCGCGCTCGCGTTCGCGATCAACGCCAATGCGGCACCGGACGCTGTCGAGCCGGCGCCGCACGCCGAGCATTCGCTGGGCGAGCATCCGGCGGTGATCGGCAAGCGGCTGCAGGCGCAGCCAGGGTTCGACTACGCCGCGACGTTCTACCCGCATCCCGCGTGGCTGTTCCTGCGGACCGAGGCCGAGCATCAGGCACAGGCGGTGTCCGCGGCCCAACGCGGTTCGTGACGTCGACGTTCCAACGATCGAACACATCTTTGGTCGAGGTTCCGGTAGTCCCAAATGGTGAGGCGCTTGCGCCCGAAGCCGCTCAACATGCCGATACCCACACAGCAGGATCGAGAGGCACACACATGCAACGCACGCTACTCATGGCCCTCCTCGGGCTGTCATTCGCGCTCGCCAACGGAGCGGCCCGAGCCCAGGTGGCTGGAACAACCACCGTCGGCATCTCGGTCACCGCAGTCCAGGAAGTCGCGGTCGGCTGGAGCGCAAAGAAGCAGATCATCGGCCACGCCGTCTACAACGACGCGGGCGACAAGGTCGGCAGGATCGACGATCTGATCGTCACACCCGACAGCTCGGTCTCCTATGCGATCGTCGGCGTCGGCGGCTTCGTGGGAGTGCGCAGGCATCACGTCGCGATCCCGGTCACCCTGCTCGCGCAGCGCGATGGCGAGTTCCTGCTGCCAGGCGCGACGAAGGAGGCCATCAAGGCCATGCCGGCGTTCGACTACGCGGATTGACATGCGCCGCTCCGCAGCCCTACTCGCCGACGCGCTTCGTGCCGTCTCCAACTGACCCTTCCCCACCCCTGGAGCATCCATGCGCGTGCAAGACTTGCGCGGCGGGCCGTTCGCCATGCCGCTGACCAGCCCGGCCTTTCCCCACGGGCCTTATCGGTTCATCGACCGGGAATACCTGGTGGTGACCTACGAGACCGACATCGACGCCCTGCGCGCCGTGGTGCCCGAGCCGCTGCAGGTGCACGAACCCATCGTCAAGTTCGAGGTGATGCGCATGCCGGACTCCACCGGCTTCGGCGACTACACCGAGGCCGGCCAGGTCATCCCGGTGACGCTGGACGGCCAGCCCGGCAGCTACGTGCATGCGATGTTCCTCGACAACCATTCGCCCATCGCCGGCGGCCGCGAGCTGTGGGGCTTTCCGAAGAAGCTCGGCAGGCCACGGCTCGAGGTCGCCAGCGATACGCTGCTGGGTACGCTGGACTACGGGCCCGTGCGCATTGCCACGGCGACGATGGGCTTCAAGCACCGCGTGGCGCCGTCCGACGCCGTGCTGGCCGCGCTGGCAGCGCCGAACTACCTGCTCAAGGTCATCCCTCACGTCGACGGTTCGCCGCGCGTGTGCGAGCTGGTGCGCTACCACACCGTCGACGTCACGCTGAAGGGCGCGTGGAGCGGTCCCGCGTCGCTCGACCTGCACCCGCACGCGCTCGCGCCGATGGCCGCGCTGCCGGTGCGCCGTGTGGTCTCGGCACTGCATTTCATCACCGACCTCACCCTCGCGCTGGGCACGGTCGTGCATGACTACTCGTCGACCTTCGGCAAGGAGTGATTCGAATGCGTCTGGACCACAAGGTGGCCTTCATCACCGGCGCGGCCAGCGGCATCGGCCGCGAAATCGCGTGGACGTTCGCCCGTGCAGGCGCGCGGGTCATCATTGCCGACCTCGACGAAGCCGCCGCGCGGCAAACCGCCCAGGAAATGCAACGCGAGGGCCACCAGGCCTTCGGCCTCGCGGTGGATGTCAGCAGCGAAGCGCGGGTCGATGCGGCAGTCGATGCCGGCGTGGCGCACTTCGGTGGCCTCGACGTGCTGGTCAGCAACGCGGGCATCCAGATCGTCAGGCCGATCGAGGAATTCGCTTTCGACGAATGGAAGCGCATGCTGGCCATCCACCTCGACGGCGCCTTCCTCACCACGCGCGCCGCGCTGCGCCACATGTATGCGGCCGGCCGAGGCGGCAGCGTGATCTACATGGGCTCGGTGCACTCGAAGGAGGCGTCGCTGCTGAAGGCGCCGTACGTCACCGCCAAGCACGGACTGATCGGCCTGGCCAAGGTCGTCGCCAAGGAGGGCGCAGCCCATGGCGTGCGCGCCAACGTGATCTGCCCGGGCTTCGTGCGCACGCCGCTCGTGGACAAGCAGATTCCCGAGCAGGCCCGCACATTGGGCCTGAGCGAGGAGGACGTGATTCGCAAGGTGATGCTCAAAGACACCGTCGACGGCGAGTTCACCACGCTCGCCGACGTGGCCGAGGTGGCGCTGATGTTCGCCGCGTTCCCGAGCAATGCGCTCACCGGGCAGTCGATGGTCGTGAGCCACGGCTGGTCGATGCACTGAAGCGTGCCGGCATGAGTCGCAGCCGCCGTGTCGGCCATGGGCGGGTCGTGTTGGTGATGCCCGGAGGCGGCGCGCTGGGGGCCTATCAGGCCGGCGTCTACGAGGCGCTGGCCGGTGCGGGCCTCGAGCCAGACTGGGTGATCGGCACCTCGATCGGCGCGATCAACGCGGCGCTGATCGCCGGCAATCCGAAAGGCGCGCGTCTCGATCGACTGCGCGAGTTCTGGCAGCGCGTGGAACAGAAGCCATCGCTGGGCACCTGGTCCATCGTCGCCGGCGGGTTGCCGGCGTTCTTCACGCCGCGGCCGCATGCCTGGGCGGGGTCGCATGTGCCGGTGGGCCTGGATCAGGCGTCCTACTACACGACCGAGCCGCTGCGGCGCACGCTGCGAGAACTCGTCGACACCGACCTGCTGGCCAAGGGCCGCCCGCGCATCACGGTCGGCGCCGTGGCCGTGCGCAGCGGACAGATGAAGTACTTCGACAGTCGCCACGAGACGCTGGGCATCGATCACATCATGGCGTCGGGCGCGCTGCCGCCGGCGTTCCCGGCCGTGCGCATCGACGGAGAGGCCTATTGGGACGGCGGCATCTACTCCAACACGCCGGTCGAGCCGGTGATCGAAGACCACCCCCGACGCAGCGCATTGATCTTCGCGGTCAACGTCTGGCAGCGCACCGCGCCCGAGCCGCGCTCGATCTGGGAGGTGATGGCGCGCCAGAAGGACATCCAGTTCGCCAGCCGGGCCGACTCGCACATCGCGCGCCACAAGCAAATACACCACATGCGGCGACTGCTGCACGACCTGCTCGAGCGCTGGCCTGGACCGAAGCAGCAGATCCCGCGCTGGCTCGACCTGGCGGCGCACGGCGCGGACACCACGGTACATGTCGTGCGCCTGATGGCACCGCCCGGGGCGAGGGACGATGTCCTGAAGGATGTCGACTTCACGCGTTCGGGCATCCGCGAGCGCTGGAGTGCGGGCCACCGCGATGCACTGCAGGCGATCTCCCGCGCGGCATGGAACGACCCCGCCGACCCGATGCAGGGCGTGTTCGTCCACGAGCCGCAGCGCTCGTCCTGAGTTCGAGCACAGCGTGGGCAAGTTTGTGGACTCCGGCAATGCGCGCAAGGATTGTTGCGATGCCCTGAACACTCGATTGCGCGAGATGCGGTTTTTCTTCGGGCGGTGCGCGCCTAGATTTGTGTCATCGGTGAATCACATGCGATCCATCGACTTCCCATCACTGAACAGGAATCCATCGTGAAGATTCGTCATACCCTCATCGCTTCCCTCCTCCCGCTCGTGAGCGTGGCCGCACTGGCTGCCGATCGCGTGGATGCCGATCCGGTCTCGCGCGCATCGGTCAAGGCCTCGGTCACGGCGGCCCGTGCAGCGCACCAGCTCCATCGAACCGGCGACGCGGCCGACTACGACGTGCCATCGACCACGTCGACAGGCTCGTCGCTGACGCGCGCCGAAGTCAACAACGAAGTTCGCGAAGCCCGCGTCGACGGTGCGCTGCGCCCGGCCGGCGAGGCCGAGGAATACACCGTGGCGCGAGGCCCGCTGACCTGGGATCGCTCGCGTGCCGAAGTCAAGGCCGACGTCCTCGAAGCCCGCGCCCACGGCGAATTGATCCCCGCCGGCGAAGGCCAGTCTTCCGGCGTGGGTGCCACCGCCGCGGGCGCCCAGACCTTCCACAAGCTCGCGAGCGGCTGGCGCAAGCAGCACGCCACTCAGTAGCCACCCCAGCGACCGACAGGAGTTCGCCATGTCCGCCCCGCTGAATCATCACAGCGTTGCCCGCTTCGAAGTCCGCTTCGATTCGCTCCACCGTCCGGGCACGGGCATGGCGTTCCCGTGCGACGAAGAGGGCCGTGTCGACCTGGAGTCGCTGCCGCAGCGCGCCCGCGCGAACTACCTCTTCGCTCGCGCGATGGTCGGGCGCGAGTTCATGTACCCCGCCATCGTCGGCGCCTGAACACGAGACGGCCATGAGCCGCCATTCCCCGAAGTCACTCTGGCGTTATGTGCGGATGCACCACGCGGAGTTCGGAGCTGCGCTGTTCGTCGTGCCGGTTCTCGCCATCGCATTCGTGCTCGTCGAAGCCGCCTACGCGCTGAGCTGGCTCGTCAGCTGACAGCTGCTGAGCGACGAGTCCGACCTCGATGCCGAGCCGGCGCGAGATGACCTTGTTGGATTCGCCGCTGGCCACCAGCTATTCGCCCGGGCTGCCTCGGCCATGCGCATCGCGTCGGCGTACTCGACGACGACGATGGGCGTCGATTCGCTCGGAGCCTCGTCAAGAATCTGGAAGGCGCTGCGGCCTCGCAGCGAAGCCTCGACGCCGGCGCGAACGATGAGGTCGAGATGTCGCGTGACGACATGGATGCCGGATGGCAGGGTGGGGTTCATCGGTACCTCAACTCGTCGGCCGCGTCGGCCACGGTCTCGACGGACGTCGTGCTCAGCGTGGACAGCCTGCATCAGTGCAGGTCGCGCGCCGACTTCCATTGGTCCCAGGGGTCGGCGCGACGCTCATCGCTTTGCGATGACCCCGTGGTGGTCTTGCCGGCTTCTGCATGGCGTTCCAGCATGTGCGCCTTGCAAGCGGGTTGCTGAATGTCTGCGTTCGCCGCTGGATCGTGTTTGCTCTTCATGGTCTCCAATCTAGGAGGTGCACGGCGCCAAACAAGAGCCTGCGCTGCGATAACGCGTTGCTGTAGCGAGCGCCGAAGTTCCCCCTCCCGCCCGAATCATCGGGCTTCATCCACCCTCCCAAGGAGTCATCGCCATGATCATCACCATGAAATGGACCCAACCTCGCTACGAAGACCTGCGCTACGGCTTCGAGCTCTCCATGTACATCGCGAGCCGCTGATGGAGACGCAGGCGCCCTGGACCGCTCTCGAGTTCGAGGCGCGCCTGCGCCGGCTCGAGACCGGCTATCACATCCACCACGCGTTCAACCGGCGGCTGAATGGCGGCGAGCTGCAACCGTTCCAGGTGCGCGGCTGGGTCGCCAACCGCTACTACTACCAGCTGTGCCTCCCGCTGAAGGACGCGGCCATCCTCTCGAACTGCGAGGACCGCGCCGCACGCCGTCGATGGGCCCAGCGCATCATGGACCACGATGGACGGGGCGACGAGCCCGGCGGCCTCGAGGCCTGGGCTGCGCTCGGCGCGGCGGTCGGTCTCTCGCGCGCCGACCTCGAATCGCAACGTCACGTCCAGCCAGGCGTGCGCTTCGCCGTCGATGCCTACGTGAGCTTCGCGCGACGCGCGCCGTGGCAGGAAGCGGCCATCTCATCGC
>DATCSE010000371.1:0-6008 GCA_036568605.1 Burkholderiaceae bacterium
AAACAAAAGAGAGCCGGGGTGCCACGTGCAGCGGCCCCTCGTGGCCTATCAGCCCGGATCGTGGCCGTGGGTGAGGTCCAGGAAACTGGCGCAATCGGCTCGATCGCCCGGCCCGCACATGGCGGAAGCGGGCATCGGAGCCGGCAGATGCCGTGCCTCCAGAGACGCATCGGCATGCGGGCGCCCCGCATAGGCCACGTGCTCGACAAGGTCGCATCGCTGCGCGATGGCGGCCGGCACCAGGATCACGACCGCGCGAACAAAGAGGGCAAGGTTCATGGGCTTCTTTCGTGAAGGAATGCTGATTTCGCGAAGCCGGAGCGTACGGACTCGCCCCCTGGACGACATGGGAGGTTGTGCCTGCCCAGGGCAGGAGCTTTCGCCCCCGGAGTCAGCGCTCCCGCGCCAATCGCACGATCGCGTCCAGGCTGCGCTGGACGTCCGTCTCGGTGGTCGCCCACGACGACACGCTGATGCGCATCGCGACCTGGCCTTGCCACTGCGTGAGGCCGCACCAGCAGGTGCCGTCGGCCTGCAGCTTCTCGACGACGGCGCGCGTCGCCGCGGCGTCGCCGAAGCGCACCAGCACCTGGTTCAGGACGACCTCGTTGAGCACCTCGAGGCCGGCCTCGCGCAACCCGTGCGCGAACGCGCGCGCATGCGCGCAACAGCGTTCGACCAGATCCGCGATGCCGCGACGGCCGAGCGCCGCCAGCGCGGCCCACACATCCACCCCACGCGCGCGGCGCGACAACTCGGGCGTGTAGTCCGATGGAATGCGAACGCCGTCCGCCGTCGGCAGGTAAGCCGCGGTCACCGACATCGCGGCGCGCAGCGCGTTCCCATCGCGCACGAACGCAAGCCCGCTGTCGTACGGCACGTTCAGCCACTTGTGCGCATCGGTGGCCCACGAGTCGGCCTCGCCGATGCCGGCGCACAGGTGGCGCAGCGACGGCACGGCCTGCACCCACAAGCCGAAAGCGCCGTCGACATGGACCCAGGCGCCGTCGCGATGGGCCTGCTCGCAGACCGCGGCTATCGGATCGAACGCACCGGTGTTCACGTTGCCCGCCTGCACGCAGACGATGCCGGGCCCGGCCAGCCGCGGCAGGCGGTCGGCGCGCAGGCGCCCTTGGCCGTCGACCGGCACCGTGACGACACGATTGCGGCCCAGGCCCAGCATGCCCAGCGCCTTGAACAGCGTGGGATGCGCTTCCTCGCCGACGACCACCGTGACCGGCGGCGCGCCGAACAGGCCGTCGGCCTCGACATCCCACCCGGCGCGCTCGAGCACCGCATGGCGCGCGGCGGCCAGCGCGCACAGGTTGCCCATCGTCGTCCCCGTGACGAAGGCGCCGGCCGCATCGTGCGGCAGTGCCAGCAGCTCGAGCAGCCAGCGCAGCGCGGTGCGCTCGAACGCGGCCGGCGCCGGCGCGGCGATCGGATTGGCCGAGTTCTGATCCCATGCGGTCGCGAGCCAGTTGGCCGCGAGCGTTGCTGGCAGCGCCCCGCCGACGACGAAGCCGAAGAAGCGGCCACCGGCATTCGCCATCGTCGCGGGCGAGCCGAGCTCGTCGAGTTGCTGCAGCACGGCGTCGGCCGGCTGCGGGTGCTCGGGCAAGGATTGGCGATCCAGCTCGGCCAGCCGCGCGACCGCATCGGCAGTCGGTTGCACCGGGCGTTCGTCCAGGCCGGCGAGGTAGCGGGAAGCGCGCAGCGCCGCGTCGTGCAGGAGCGGGTTCATCGCGCGGATTCTGGCCGCCGCCATGCGCGTTCGTCCAGCAAGGCACGCGCTCGCCAAGGCACTCGCGTCAAGCGGACAGGGCCTGCGCACGGCGCGGCACGAATGCCGCCTCGCCCTCGGCGAGCCGCGACAGCGCGCGCTGCGCAACCTCGGCGGCCGTGATGCGGAACAGCTCGAACAGCTCGCCGCCCGGCGCCGATTCGCCGAAGCGATCGAGGCCGATCACGTCGCCGTCCTCGCCGACGTACTTCCACCACAGGCCGGTGCTGCCGGCTTCGATCGCGATGCGCGGCAGGTGGCGCGGGATGACCTGGTGCCGGTACGCAGCGTCCTGGCGCTCGAACACGTCCAGGCACGGCATCGAGACGACGCGGGCGCCTATGCCCTCGGCCGCCAGCAGCTCGACCGCGGCCAGCGCCACGCCGACCTCGGAGCCGCTCGCGAGCAGCGCGACGTGCTCGAGCGCCGGCTGGCGCAGCACGTACGCGCCGCGCGCGATCGCATCGAGGCGGGGCGTGCCGTCGCCGGCATGCGGCAAGGCCTGGCGCGTCAGCAGCAGGCAACCGGGGCCATCGGTGCGGCGCAGCGCCTCGCGCCATGCGACGGCCGTCTCGGTCGCATCGGCCGGCCGCCACACGTCGACGTTCGGGATCAGCCGCAGGCTGGACGCATGCTCCACCGGCTGGTGCGTCGGCCCGTCCTCGCCCAGGCCGATCGAGTCGTGCGTGAACACGTAGACCACCGGCAGCTTCATCAGCGCCGACATGCGCACGCCGTTGCGCGCGTAGTCCGAGAAGGTCAGGAAGGTGCCGCCGAAGGGGCGGAAGCCGCCGTGCAGCAGCACGCCGTTCATGATCGCGGCCATGCCGAACTCGCGCACTCCGTAGTGCACGTGGTTGCCGGTCGCGGTGCCCTTCAGCGGCCGGTGCCCCTTCCAGTCGGTGAGGTTCGAGCCGGTCAAGTCAGCCGAGCCGCCGAGCAGCTCGGGCGTCACCGGGCCGATTTCCTGCAGCACGTCCTGCGAGGCCTTGCGGGTCGCGACGCGGGCGCGGGCGTGCTCGGCATGGCCGCACGCGGCCGCGAGCGCGGCTTCGGTCTCGAGCGCGAGCCGCGCGCCGGGCTGGGTGCGGCGCAGCAGTTCGCGCGCGAGCTCGGGATACGCCGCGGCATAAACCGCAAAGCGCTCCAGCCACGCGAGACGCCGCGACGCGCCGCGGTCCACCGCCGACCAGGCCTGCGCGATCGCCTCGGGGATCTCGAACGGCGCGGCGGCCCAGCCCAGCGCCTCGCGCGTCAGCGCGACCTCGGCCGCGCCCAGCGCTTCGCCGTGCGCCTTCGCCGTCCCTGCGCGGTTCGGCGAGCCCTGTCCGATGCGCGTGCGGCAGCAGATCAGCACCGGCTTGTCGGCACGATGCGCTGTCGCGATCGCCGCATCGAGCGCCGCGAAGTCGTGGCCATCGACCGCGCGTATCACCGCCCAGCCGTAGGCTTCGAAACGCGCCGGCGTGTCGTCGCCGAACCAGCCACGGACCTCGCCGTCGATCGAGATGCCGTTGTCGTCGTAGAACGCGATCAGCTTGCGCAGGCCCCAGGTGCCGGCGAGCGAGCAGGCCTCGTGGCTGATGCCTTCCATCAGGCAGCCGTCGCCGAGGAAGACATAGGTGCGGTGGTCGACCACCGCATGCCCGGAGCGATTGAACTCGTCGGCCAGCAGCTTCTCGGCCAGCGCCATGCCGACCGCGTTCGCGATGCCCTGGCCCAGCGGCCCGGTCGTGGTCTCGACGCCCGGCGTCACGCCGACCTCGGGGTGGCCCGGCGTGCGCGAGTGCAGCTGGCGGAAGCGCTTCAGCTCGGCCATCGGCAACGCATAGCCGCTCAGGTGCAGCAGCGCGTACAGCAGCATCGAGCCGTGGCCGTTGGAGACGACGAAGCGGTCGCGGTCTATCCAGTGCGGGTCCGCGGGGTCGTGCTTCAGGTGATGGCGCCACAGCGCCTCGGCGATGTCGGCCATGCCCATCGGCATGCCCGGATGGCCGGAGTTGGCAGCCTGCACGGCGTCCATCGCCAGAACGCGAAGGGCATCGGCGCAACTGGCGCGCGACGGCGGATTCGTGGTCGTGTTCATCGCGGCATCCGTCCTAGTGCGACAACAGCTTCCGGCGCCGCTCGACCAGCCGCATGATCATCGGCGTGAAGATCAGCTGCATCGCCAGCTCCATCTTCCCGCCCGGCACGACCAGCGTGTTGGCACGCGACATGAACGAGTCGTGCAGCATGCTGAGCAGGTACGGCATGTCGATGCCCTTGGGGTCCGCGAAGCGGATCACCGCGAGGCTCTCGTCGGGCGTCGGGATCGTGCGCGCGATGAACGGGTTGGAGGTGTCCACCACCGGCACGCGCTGGAAGTTGATGTGGGTGCGCGTGAACTGCGGGCAGATGTAGTGCACGTACTCGTGCATGCGGCGCAGGATCACGTCGGTCACCGCCTCGGTCGAGTAGCCGCGCGTGCTCTTGTCGCGATGGATCTTCTGGATCCATTCGAGGTTGATCACCGGCACCACGCCGATCAGCAGGTCGACCAGGCCGGCGACGTCGACCTTGTCGGTGCTCACGCCGCCATGCAGGCCCTCGTAGAACAGCAGCTCGCTGGGCGGCAGCGACGCCCACGGCGTGAAGGTGCCCGGCGGCTGCTTGAACGGCGCGGCCTCGTCGGCATCGTGCAGGTACTTGCGGCTCGTGCCGGTGCCGCTCTCGGCGTAGCTCGCGAACAGCTGGCCCAGCTCTTCGAACAGGTTCGCGTCCTCGCCGAAGTGGCTGAAGTGCGGCTTGTTCTGCTGCTCGGCCTCCGCCATCGCGGTCTTCATCGCGGCGCGGTCGTATCGATGGAAGCTGTCGCCCTCGACGATCGCGGCGACCACGCCTTCGCGGCGGAAGATGTTCTCGAAGGTTCGCGTGACCGAGGTGGTGCCGGCGCCGGACGAGCCGGTGATCGCGACGATCGGATGTTTGGCGGACATGGCGGTACTCGCTGGAGTTTCGAATTCGATTCAGGCCGTCGCCGCGAACAGGCCGCGCCTGCCGAACAATGGCGAGGCAAAGCTCTCGAGCGGTTCGTCGCGGTGGTAGTCCTCGATCCGCAGGACTTCCTGCTTCGACCCGAAGACGAAGCCCACGCGCTGATGCAGCGTCTCGGGCGGCACCTCCATGAGGCGTTCGCGCCCGGTGCTCGCCGCCCCGCCGGCCTGCTCGATCAGCATCGAGATCGGATTCGCCTCGTACAGCAGCCGCAGCCGGCCGGCACGCGACGGGTCCTTGCGATCGCGCGGGTACAGGAACACGCCGCCGCGCATCAGGATGCGGTGCGTCTCGGCGACCAGCGAGGCGATCCAGCGCATGTTGAAGTCCGCGTCGCGCGGGCCGGTCTGGCCGGCCAGGCATTCGTCGACATAGCGCTTCACGGCCGGCTCCCAGAAGCGGCTGTTCGATGCGTTGATCGCGAACTCGCACGTGGTCTCGGGAACGCGCAGGTCGGGGTGGCTGAGCACCCATTCGCCCAGCATCGGGTCCAGCGTGAAGGCGTGCGTGCCGCGGCCCAGCGTCAGCACCAGCATCGTCGAGGGGCCGTAGATCGCGTAGCCGGCGCCGACCTGCTCGGTGCCGGGCTGCAGGAAATCCTCCGGCTGCGGATCGCGCCCCGGCGTCACGGCACGCAGGATCGAGAAGATGCTGCCCACCGCGACGTTCACGTCGATGTTCGACGAGCCGTCCAGCGGATCGAACAGCAGCAGGTACTTGCCGCGCGCGTGCTGCGGCGGCAGCAGATACGGCCCCGCCATCTCTTCCGAGGCCATGCCGGCGAGATGGCCGCCCCACTCGGTGGCACGGATGAACAGCGCGTTGCTCAGCACGTCCAGCGCCTTCTGCTCTTCGCCCTGAACGTTGAAGCCGATGGGCGCGCCCCGCTCATCGCCCAGCGCATCGGACAGCGCACCGAACGCGACCTTGCGCGCGATGGCCTTGCAGGCCAGCGAGATGTCGGTGACCAGCGCGTTCAATTCGCCGGTCGCGCCGGGATGACGGCGACGTTCCTCGATCAGGAACTGCGTGAGCGTGGGTTTTCCTCCGGTGGGCATGACAGTCTCCTGGAGTCAGTGTTCGATTTCGGTGGCGACCGGCAACGCCAGCCGCCGCAGCAGCTCGGTCGGCAGCGCCAGCCGCCACACGTCGTCCGGTGCGTGCGGCGGCAGCTGGCCGTAGCCCCAGC
>DATCSE010000372.1:0-9434 GCA_036568605.1 Burkholderiaceae bacterium
GCGTGGTGGCGCACCGCATCGTCGCCCGCCAGGCGCCCAAGATCCTGCTGCACATGGCGCTGCGCGACCCCAAGATCTACAAGGAAGCAATCGAGTTCGAGATCCTCGAAGTGCGGCTGGCGCGCTAAGTCCACGGTGCACACAGGCAGGGGGCCTGATCAGACTTGCGACAATCGGGGGATGACCCGCTTCGCTCCCCTGCAAAACGACACCTTCCTGCGCGCCTGCCTGCGCCAGGCCACCGCTTACACCCCTCTTTGGCTGATGCGCCAGGCCGGGCGCTACCTGCCCGAATACCGCGCGACGCGCGAACGCGCCGGCAGCTTCATGGGGCTCGCGACCAACGTGGACTTCGCGACCGAGGTCACGCTGCAACCGCTGGAGCGTTACCCGCTCGATGCGGCGATCCTGTTCAGCGACATCCTGACCGTGCCGGACGCAATGGGCCTGGGCCTCAGTTTCGCGAACGGCGAGGGGCCGCGCTTCGCGCATCCGGTCCGCGATGAAGCCGCGGTCGCGCAGCTCGCGGTGCCGGACATGGCCAAGCTGCGCTACGTGTTCGACGCGGTCACGTCCATCCGTCGCGCGCTCGGGGGCCGCGTACCGCTGATCGGCTTCTCCGGCAGCCCGTGGACGTTGGCCTGCTACATGGTCGAAGGCGCCGGCTCCGACGACTACCGGCTGGTCAAGACCCTGCTGTACCGCCGCCCCGATCTGATGCACCGGATCCTCGAGGTCAATGCGGACGCGGTCGCGGCGTATCTCAACGCGCAGATCGAGGCCGGGGCGCAGGCCGTGATGGTGTTCGACAGCTGGGGTGGGGTGCTCGCCGATGGCGCATTCCAGGCCTTCAGCCTGCACTACACCCAGCGGGTGCTGCGCCAGCTCAAGCGCGAGCATGCCGGGCAGCGCATTCCGCAGATCGTCTTCACGAAAGGCGGCGGGCCGTGGCTCGAGGACATCGCCGCGGCGGGCGCCGATGTCGTCGGCGTCGACTGGACCGTGAACCTCGGCGCGGCCCGCGCGCGGCTGGGCGGCCGGGTCGCGCTGCAGGGCAACATCGATCCGAACGTGCTGTTCGCGCAGCCGGAGCAGATCCGCGCCGAGGTGCGACGCGCGCTCGAGAGCTACGGCACTGCGAGCGGGCTGCCGCGCAGCCAGAACGGCCACGTGTTCAACCTCGGCCACGGCATCAGCCAGCACACGCCGCCGGAAAGCGTCGCGGTGCTGGTCGACGCGGTGCACGAGTTCTCGCGGACGTTGCGCGCGCCGTCGCCCTAGGCGCCGCAGCAGCATCACCAAAAACGGCGGCCAAGTTGCCGGTGAGTGAGCACTCAGGGCTTGACTTATCCCCAAAATTGGGCCTGTGCAGCTGTTCTCATCATCTCTGCTGCATTGCAGCATGGTGGTTTCACCGATCCGCTCTAAGCCCTTGATTTCATTGACTCCTTCTGAGTGCCGCGAAAGCGGGCAAAGTTTTCTTCGGCCAAGCGCGGCGCGCATTTGGGACTTTCTCAAGCGGGTTACGCACAAAGTTATCCACAAGTTGCGTGGAAAATCTCAAAAAGCTTTATGAATCATTAACTTGTGGCGCGTTCGTGATGCTTGAGTCAAGAGTGGCGGCTAAGTGACCGCGTCGATGAACCCGGCGCAGCCCAGCCGCATCCGGGTGGCGGTCGAGGCGCCTACGCATACCGGTCTGGGCGCGCCGCTGGATTATCTGAGTGAGCGCCTGCTATTGCCCGGATCGTTGGTGCGTGTTCCGTTCGGAAAGCGTGAGGTCCCGGGTCTGGTCTGGGACGGAGCGCCCGCCGACACCGCGCCGGGCGATCTCAAAGTCGTCACCGAAGTGTTGGCCGCGCTGCCGCCGCTGGGCCGCGCCTGGTGCGAGCTGGTGGAATTCGCGGCGGGCTACTACCAGCGCGGCGTCGGTGAGCTCGCGTTGTCGGTGCTGCCGCCGGAGTTGCGCAAGCTCAACGACGAGCAGCTCGCGAAGCGGATCGCGAAGCTTCGCAAGGCGGCCGCCGCGCCGGCGGGGACCGAGCACGCTGCTGGCGAGCCGCGGGCGGCACTCCCGCCGCTCAGCCCCGACCAGCAGGCCGCGCTCGACCGCATCGGCGAGCTGCGGGATGCCGCCGGCGGTGCCCCCACCGTGCTGCTGCACGGCGTGACCGGCAGCGGCAAGACCGAGGTCTACCTGCGCGCCGCGGCCGACACGCTCGCGGCTGGCCGCCAGGTGCTGGTGCTGGTGCCCGAGATCAACCTGACGCCGCAGCTCGAATCGCGTTTTGCGCAGCGCTTTGCCGATCGCCGCATCGTCTCGCTGCACAGCGCATTGACGCCGGCCCAGCGGCTGCGCCATTGGCTGGCCGCGCACCTGGGCCTCGCCGACCTGGTGCTGGGCACGCGGCTCGCGGTGTTCGCACCGCTGCCGCGGCTCGGGCTGATCGTCGTCGACGAGGAACACGACCCGTCGTACAAGCAACAGGAAGGCGCACGCTATTCGGCGCGCGACCTGGCCGTCTACCGCGGCAAGCTCGAGCGCGCGACTGTGCTGCTCGGTTCGGCCACGCCGTCGCTCGAGAGCTGGCAGCGTGCGAACGAAGGCCGCTACCACCGGCTGGCGCTGCCGCGGCGCATCGGCGGCGGCGAGATGCCGGCGGTGCGGCTGGTCGACATGAACACGATGCCCAAGGCCTCGGTCCACGCCAGCGCCCGCGCGCTGTCGCCGCCGCTGGTCGCGGCGCTGCGCGAACGCATCGCGCGCGGCGAGCAGAGCCTCGTGTTCCTGAACCGGCGCGGCTATGCGCCGGTGCTGCACTGCGGCGACTGCAGCTGGAAGAGCGGCTGCCCGCACTGCAGCGCATGGCGGGTCTTCCACAAGCTCGATCGCACCTTGCGTTGCCACCACTGCGGCTACAGCGAGCGCGTGCCGCGGGCCTGCCCCGAATGCGGCAACCTCGACATCAGCCCGATCGGCCGCGGCACCGAACGGCTCGAGGAGCAGCTGGCCGCGCTGCTGCGCGGCCAACACGATGAGGGCCAGGCGCCGCGCATCGCACGCATCGACGCCGACAGCACACGCGCGAAAGGCGCGCTCGAGTCGCAGATCGGCGCGGTGCATGCCGGCGATGTCGACATCCTGGTCGGCACGCAGATGGTCACGAAGGGACATGACTTCCGGCGCGTCACGCTGGTGGCCGCGATCAATCCCGACGCATCGCTGTTCAGCAGCGACTTTCGCGCGCCCGAGCGGTTGTTCGCGCTGCTGATGCAAGCGGGCGGGCGGGCCGGCCGCGACGCGGCGCATGCCGCGCGCAGCGAGCTGTGGATCCAGACCTGGCACCCGCGCCATGCGCTGTACGACGCGCTGCGGCGTCACGACTTCGAGGCGTTCGCGGCCAGCCAGCTCGACGAGCGCGCGGCAGCCGGGCTGCCGCCGCATTCGTCGCTCGCGCTGCTGCGCGCCGATGCGCGCACAGCCGAGGCGGCGCGCGCGTTCCTGCAGGCCACTGCGGAGCTCGCGACGACGTTGCCCGGCGCCGAGGCGGTGATGCTCTATCCCCCGGTGCCGCCGGCGGTGGCGCGGGTGGCCGATGTCGAGCGCATGCAGATGCTGGTCGAGTCGCGCTCGCGCGCCGCGCTGCAGCGGTTCCTCGCGGCCTGGGTGCCGGCGATCCATGCGCTGCGGCGCGAACGCGATGCGAAAGCCGAACAGCGCGTGCTGCGCTGGGCGGTCGATGTGGACCCGCTCGCGATCTGAGAAGGTCTGAACGATCGTTCGTCAGCGCATGCGCGGCGGCCGGCGCGCCGGCAGCGGCCGCGACACATCGGCGAGCAGCAGCGTCGCGCGCACGAGTTCTTCGACCGCGGCACTCAAGTCCGCGGGCGGCTCGAGCGATTCGATCTCGGCCAGCAACTCGTCGGCATCCTCGAGATCGTCGGACGCCAAGTGGCGATAGACCAGCGCGAGCGGCTCGTTGATCTCGGCAGCGTCGAACGCCAGCAGGCCCGGAAACGTCTCGAGCGCGGTCGCGAAACCGGCCACCCAGGGGTAGACGGCGTCGCTGACCGCTGCGCCCTCGTCGTCGCTGCCCTCATCGAGCTCAAACACCCAAGGATCGAACCAGCGCCGCTTGGCGATCGCCGCATCGAGCTCGGCATGCCGGCGCAGCAGCAAGTCATGAAGGCGCCGCACATCGGCGCCGCGCGGCAACGCGCGCCCCTCGACATCGGTGACAAAAGGCAACCAGCGCGATGCCGCTACGGGTTGCGGCTGCAGCAGCACGCCGCACAGAAATCCATCGACCATGCTGACATCCAGCGCCTCGAGCGGTGCGGGCACGTCGGCCAGACATTGCTGCAGCTCGTCGAGCTCGGCATCGGTCAGCGGTTCAGGCGACGGCGCGCGACGACGCGCGGTTGTTGCAGGAGTGGCGCCGCGAGCGGCACCGGGTTTGGGTGCGGGCATGCGTGTCATTGTCGGGCAGAGCAACGATGCGACAGAAGCTCTGTGCGATGTGCGCTATTCACGACTACTGTCGCGTGTTCGCGCGAAATACCCCTGTCCCTCGAATTGGGGATAGGCGCCTTCAGGGGGCCTCCCTACAGTCGCACCCATTGCTGTCACACGTCGTCCGACACATCGGACGAATCCTCTTCAGATCGACGCCATCAAGAGAAAGAACAACACAGACGCTCGATCCGTCCCAGTCCCAACGACGTCCTTTCTGAGGACTTCAAAGCCCACCCGAGCAATCGAGTGGGCTTTTTTTTAGGTCCGGAGGCCCGCAGACATCACCACAGAATCATCTGCGTGCAGCGGAACAGCGCCATCTTGCGACCCTCCGGGTTGAACACCGTGGCCGACCACACGTGCGTGGTACGGCCCAGGTGTTCGGCCACGCACTCGGTGCGCAGCACGCCGCTTTTCGCGGTGCCGAGGAAGTTGCTCTTCAGCTCGATCGTCGTGAAGCCCTTCGCGCCTTCGGGCAGATGGGCCACGGTCGCATAGCCGGCGCAGCTGTCCGCCAGCACGATCACGCTGGCCGCGTGCAGAAAGCCGTTCGGCGCCATCATCCATGGCTGCAGCTCCATCTGCATCTGCATGCGGCCTTCGGCGATCTCGGTCACGCGCAGCCCGTAGCGGTCGGGCAGCGTGCCGACCTGGCGCGCGTGGAAATGCTCGGGCAGGACGTTCTCGCGCAGCATCGTGTTCTCCAGGCGACGAATCGGCGCAGCATAGCGTCGTCGCGCCGCCGATGCGGGCGAAGCGTGCGAGGTGAGGCGCGTCAGCCCGCGTGCGCTAACGCGCTTGCAGCATCCACTCGTGCGCTGGGTCGTTCCTGAACACCCAGTGTCGGCTTGGCCCGGCCATCACGTTCAGGTAGTAGACGTCGTAGCCGTGCGGCGCGACGACCGGGTGATAGCCACGCGGCACCATCACGACGTCGTGATCCTCCACCGCCATCGCTTCGTCGAGGCTGCGGTCGTCGGTGTAGACGCGCTGGAAGGCGAAGCCCTGCGGCGGATGGATGCGGTGGTAGTAGGTTTCTTCGAGCTGCGTCTCGCCGGGCAGCGCGTCGGTGTCGTGCTTGTGCGGCGGATAGCTCGACGAGTGCCCGGCCGGCGTCAGCACCTCCACGACCAGCAGGTGGGCGGCCGTCGGATCGTCGTGCGGCAGGATGTCGCAGACATAGCGTGTGTTGCTGCCCTGGCCGCGCGTGCTGCGCCGCATGCTCGCCGGGTCGATCAGGCGCACGCGGCGCGGCTGCGTGTCGGACGGCGCACTGCACAGCGCGACCTCGGCATCGCGCCGTGCGCGCAGGTACACCGTGTGGCCGGCCGGGACGTAGACGGCAGCCGGCGGCTCGGGGTCGAACACGCTGTTGCGGCGCCCGAGATCCTCGAAGGTGTGGCCCTGGCCGCCGCTGTCGACCTGCACGTCGACGGAGCCCGTCAGCACGACCACGCACAGCTCGCGCTCGGCTGTCGCGACTGCTTCGGTCTCGCCGACGGCGAGCCGCAGGGCACGAAACCCCACGTAGGTCCAGCCGGCGCGCTGGGGCGTCACGTCGACGATCTCGCGCCCTTCCGGTCGGGCCTTGGCCAGCAGCGGCGACGTCATGCCTGTACCTCCCGCACGAGGCGCTTCAGCGTCTCGTAGCCCTTCTTCGCATACGCATAGCTGGGCGCGACTGCCGGATCCTGCTCCGCTTCGACGACCAGCCAGCCCTGGTAGCCGGCGCCGTGCAGCAGCCGCAGCACGCGGGCGAAGTCGATCGCACCATCGCCCGGCACCGTGAACGTGCCGTTCAGCACGCCGCTGAGGAACGACCAGCCGTCGTTGCGCGCCCGCGCGATCACGTCGGGCCGCACGTCCTTGCAGTGCACGTGCACGACGCGCTGCAGATAGCGCTCGAGCAGCGCGGCCGGATCGACGGCCCCGCCGAAGTACGCATGCCCGGTGTCGAACAGCAGGCCGACCCGCGCGTCGGTGCATGCCATCAGCCGGTCCACGTCGTCGGGTGATTCGCAGTACGCGCCCATGTGGTGGTGATAGGCCAGCGTCAGACCGTAGCGCGCGGTCAGGTGCTCGCCGAATGCGTTGAGCCTCGCGCCGTAGGCCTGCCAGTCGGCATCGCTGCGAAACCGCGGGCGATGGGCAAGCGGCGTGTCGATCCCGCCCTGGATGGAACCGGCGACCTCGCCGTACACCATCACGCGGCAGCCGTTGAACTGCAGCTTCTCGCCGTGCGCGGCGACGCGGTCGATCTCGGCGTCGACGCTGTCTTCGGCCAGATGCCCCGAGTACCAGCCCGACACGCAGGCGACGCCGAACTCGGCCAGCTTGGCCTTCAACGCGGCCGGTTCGCGCGGGAACTTGTTGCCGAGCTCGAAACCTTCGTAGCCGATCTCGGCGCCTTCGCGCAGCGCGGTGTCCAGCGGCGTTTCGCCGCCCAGCTCGGGCAGATCGTCGTTGCTCCACGAGATCGGGTTGATGCCGATGCGGACGTTCCAGGTCATGGGCGTGTTGAACTCCATTCGTTGTGGCTGCGGCGCGATCAGAGACGCTGCCGCGTCTTCGCCGCGAGATACGCGGCGCGTGCATGTTCGACCTCGCTGCGCTGCGAGACTTCGGGGATCGCGACCTCCCACCAGCAGCCGCCGTCGTCGGTCGTGCGCTCGGCGGTGGTGTCGATCACCAGCACTTGCGTGCGGGTCGCGGCGCGCGCCCTGGTCATCGCGGCCTTCAGCTCGGCGACGTTCGCGACGTGCACGGCCTCGGCGCCCATGCTCGCGGCATGCTGCGCGAAGTCGATCGCCGGCAGTTCGTCGCCACTGCCTTCCGGCCGGCAGTCGTCCAGCATGTTGTTGAAACGCGCGCCGCCGCTCGCACGCTGCAAGCGGTGGATGCAGCCGTAGCCGCGGTTGTCGAGCACGACGACGATCAGCTTTCGACCCAGCATCACCGAGGTCGCGATCTCCGAGTTCAGCATCAGGTACGAGCCGTCGCCGACCATCACGATCACCTCGGCTTCGGGCCGCGCGAGCTTCACGCCGAGGCCGCCGGCGATCTCGTAGCCCATGCACGAGTAGCCGTACTCCATGTGATAGCCGCCGGGCCGAGCCGCGCGCCAGAGCTTGTGCAGCTCGGCCGGCAGCGTGCCCGCGGCGCAGACGACGATGTCGCCCACCGGCGAGTCGGCCGCCGATTCGCGCACCGCGCCGATCACCTCGGCGTCGTACGGCAGCGTGCCGCCGGGCACCGCGGCGGTCGTCAGTTCGGTCACGCGCGCCGTCCAGCGTGCGGCGCTGTTCTGCGCGCGATCGGTCCACGCGGCATCGGCGCGCCACGGGCCCAGCGCCGACTCGAGCTGCGCGAGGCCGGCGCGCGCGTCGGCGACCAGTGCAGTGCCGCGCCACTTCGCCGCATCGAACGGCTGCACGTTCAAGCCGAGGAGCTGTGCCTGCGCGAACAGACTGCGCGAGCCGGTCGTGAAGTCCTGCAGCCGCGTGCCGATGCCGAGCACCAGGTCGGCCTCCGCCGCGAGCGCGTTCGCAGCCGGCGAACCGCTGACGCCGATCGCGCCCACGTTCAAGGCATGGTCCCAAGCGAGGCTGCTCTTGCCGGCCTGCGTCTCGGCCACCGGCACGCCGTGTGCCTCGGCGAACGCGCGCAGCGCGTCCCACGCCTGGCTGTACAGCACGCCGCCGCCGGCGACGATCAACGGGCGCTGCGCACCGCGCAGCAGCGCGACGGCGGCCTGCAGCTCGCGCTCGTCGGCCGGCAAGCGCCGGATGCGGATCACGTCCGGCTGCAGGAAGCGCTCGGGGCAGTCGAAGGCGTGCGTCTGCACGTCCTGCGGCAGCGCGAGGCACACCGGTCCGCACAACGCCGGGTCGGTCATCACCCGGATCGCCTGCGGCAGGCTGCTCAGGATCTGCTCGGCTCTCGTGATGCGGTCGAACCAGCGCACGACCGGGCGGAAGCAGTCGTTCGCGCTGATGTCGCCGGCCGCGAAATCCTCGACCTGCTGCAGCACCGGGTCGGGCGCGCGCGACGCGAACGCATCGCCCGGCAGCATCAGCAGCGGCAGCCGGTTGACGTGCGCGAGCGCGGCCGCGGTGACGAGGTTGGTCGCGCCGGGACCGATGCTGGTCGTGACCGCCATCGCGCGCTCGCGAAACTGCGCTTTTGCATACGCGATCGCCGTGTGCGCCATCGCCTGTTCGTTGTGTGCGCGGAAGGTTGGCAGCACGGCGCGCTCGGCGTGCAGCGCCTCGCCCAGGCCGGCGACGTTGCCGTGGCCGAAGATCGCGAACACGCCGCCGAGATACGGCACGACGCGGCCGTCGTGGCGCTCGATGCGCAAGGCCGCGAGATGCCGGACCAATGCCTGCGCCATCGTCAGGCGCACGGTGCCGTTGCTCATGCTGCTTGCCTCGTCGTCGTTTCGCTCGTCGCCTCGCGGCCGCCATCGCGCGTCGCGCGCCAGGCATCGACCAGCGCCGTGAACCGCTGTGCCACCGCGTCGACCAGCGCGGCATCGTCGATTTCGCCTTTCAGCCACGCGAGGCTCGCCTCGGCCCACAGCGTGCGTCCGACCATGAAGCCCTTGACGATCGGATGCACCGCCTGCGCGAAGCCGCGCGCCAGCTCGGCCAGCGGCTGGTTCAGCCCGAGGATCACCGCGCCGCGGCAGTGCGGGTCGCGTTCGGCGATCAGCGCGCCTAGCGCTTGCCACGAGGCCGGCGCCATCGGCGCGAGCTTCCACCAATCGGGCTTCAGCCCCAGGTTGTAGAGACGCCGGACGGCGCGCAGCACCGCGGCGTCAGCCGTGCCCGAGGGTGTGCTGTCCCGCGGCGTGATCAGCTCGAGCAACAACTCGTGGCCGCTCGCACGCGTGGCCTCCCACAGCGCGAGCAGGCTC
>DATCSE010000373.1:0-6743 GCA_036568605.1 Burkholderiaceae bacterium
GGCTTGAAGATCTGGCTCTGGTCGGGCGCGTGGATCCACGGCATGTCGGTGGGCGCGGCCCACGGCTGCGAATCCAGCGGCAGGCGGTAGCCCAGCGGCGAATCGCCGGGAATCAGGTAGCAGCGCTCGCTGCGCAGGAACCACGGCCCGGTCTGCCAGCGCGGCCCGCCGCTCGGATGGCGCGGGTTGCGCGCAACCGGGAACACGTGGCCGACGACCTTGTCCAGCCCCTGCGTGAACACCTTGCGGATGCGGTCGCGCTCCAGCGGGTCGGCCAGCCGCGCATCGAACGGGTCGACGTTGGTCGGCAGGCGACGCTCGCGCCACAGGTAGTACCAGGTGTCCTCGTGGGCCGGGAACACGTATTGCGGATCGAGCCCGAGCCGCTTCGCGACGCCGGCGAGGAAGCGGTGCGCATCGGCCTCGGTGACGCCGTAGTCGCGCTTCTCGTCGGCGAACAGTTCGGGATGCGTCCAGATCGGCTCGCGGTCCTTGCGCCAGAACAGGTTCAGCGACCAGCGCGGCAGCTGCTCGCCCGGGTACCACTTGCCCTGGCCGTAGTGCAGCAGGCCGCCATCGCCGTACTTGAGGCGCAGCTTGTCCATCAAGTCGGCGCTGAGGCGGCGCTTGGTCGGCCCGAGGGCCTCGGTGTTCCACTCGGCGCCCTCGCGGTCGTCCACCGAGACGAAGGTGGGCTCGCCGCCCTGGGTCAGGCGCACGTCGTGGCGGTTCAGGTCGTCGTCGACCTGGTGGCCCAGCGCGTTGATCGTGGCCCACTGCTCGTCGGTATACGGCAGGGTCACGCGCGGCGCTTCCCAGATCCGCGTGACCGACATCGTGTGCTCGAACGTGGTCTCGCATTCGTCCAGCGTGCCGGTGACCGGCGCGGCCGACGACGGCTCGGGCGAGCACGCCAGCGGGATGTGGCCTTCGCCGGCGAGCAGGCCGGAGGTCGGGTCCAGGCCGATCCAGCCGGCACCGGGCAGGTAGACCTCGCACCAGGCGTGCAGGTCGGTGAAGTCGACCTCGGTGCCGCTCGGGCCGTCGAGCGACTTGACGTCGGGCTTCAGCTGGATCAGGTAGCCCGAGACGAAGCGCGCGGCCAGGCCGAGGTGGCGCAGCAGTTGGACCAGCAGCCAGCCGGTGTCGCGGCACGACCCGCTGGCCTTGAGCAGCGTCTCCTCGGGCGTCTGCACGCCGGGCTCCATGCGGATCAGGTAGCCGATGTCGCCTTGCAGCTGCTGGTTCAACGCGACCAGGAAGTCGTTGGTCGCACGCTTCTCGCGCGAGATGTTCGCGAGGTACGCCTGGAAGCGCGGTGCGTCGGCCAGCTCGGGGCTCTTCACGAGGTACGGGGCGAGCTCGCGCGCGAGGTCGGCGTCGTAGGCGAACGGGTAATGTTCGGCCGACGGCTCGAGGAAGAAGTCGAACGGGTTCAGCACCGACATCTCGGCGACCAGGTCGACTTCGATCCGGAACGACGTGGTCTTGTCCGGGAACACCAGCCGCGCGAGGTAGTTGGCCTGCGGGTCCTGCTGCCAGTTGATGAAGTGCGCGGCCGGCTCGACGCGCATCGAATAACTCAGGATGCGCGTACGCGAATGCGGCGCCGGCCGCAGCCGCACGACCTGCGGGCCGAGGTGGATCGGCCGGTCGTAGCGGTAGTGCGTCACGTGGTTCAGCGCGACGTGGATGGACATGCAAAGGACTCCGTTATCGTGTCTGGGCCGAATGCGCCCCGAGGTCTGGCTCCGTTCGCGCCGAGGTATCGCAGCGCTCTCGAAACAGGGCTTGGCTACCTCAGCGCGAACGGGATTGTGGCTGTCTACGTTTCTAGGCCGCCACGGGCACCAGGAAATCTCGTGCGATGCCGGCCCCGAGCGTGTTCACGCGCTCGAGGAACTGCGTCAGGTACGCATGCAGCCCGGTCGCGAGGATCTCGTCGATGCGGCCGTACTGCAGGTCGGCCTGCAGGCGGCCGGCGCGGCGCAGCGTTTCGCCGGACTGCTCGTTCGCGACCTTGTGCAGGTTCGTGACCACCTCCTGCATGCACGCGGCCAGCGAGCGCGGCATGTCGGGCCGCAGGATCAGCAGCTCGGCGACCTTCTCCGGCTTGATCACGTTGCGATAGGCCTTGCGATAGACCTCGAAGGCCGAGACCGAGCGCAGGATGCCGGACCAGTGGTAGAAGTCGACCTCGATGTCCTTGGTGCCGCTGCTGCTCGCGCCGTTCGCGCCGCCGTGGTACTCGCTCTGGACGGCATGGAACTTCACGTCGAGCAGCCGCGCCGTGTTGTCGGCGCGCTCGAGAAAACTGCCGATGCGCAGGAAGTGGAAGGCCTCGTCCTGCAGCATCGTGCCGACCGTGACGCCGCGCGACAGGTGCGAGCGGAACTTGACCCACTCGAACGCCGAGCTCGGGTCGCGCAGGAACGAGTCGCTCGCGACCATGCGCTGGAACTCGAGCCAGGTCTGGTTCTGCGTCTCCCAGACCTCGGTGGTCAACGTGCCGCGCACCGCCCGTGCGTTCTCGCGCGCAGCCTGCAGGCAGTTGCGGATGCTGGAGCCGTTCTGCGCATCGCTGACCATGTACCGCATCACGTTCTCGGGCGTGACCGTGCCGTAGCGGCTCGCGAAATCGCCGGACAGCTCGCTGATGCCCAGCAAGCCCTTCCAGCCTTTCTCGGCCGCATCGGCCGATTGCGGCAGCAGCGACGCCTGGTAGTTGACGTCCAGCATGCGAGCGGTGTTCTCCGCGCGCTCCATGTAGCGCGCCATCCAGAACAAGTGGTCAGCGGTGCGTGACAGCATGGTGATCGACCTCCCCTCAAGCTTCCAGAACCCAGGTGTCCTTGGTACCGCCGCCCTGTGACGAGTTGACGACCAGCGAACCTTCCTTCAGCGCGACGCGGGTCAGCCCGCCGGGCACCATCTGCACGGTCTTGCCGGACAGCACGAACGGCCGCAGGTCTATGTGGCGCGGCGCGATGCCCTGCTCGACATAGGTCGGGCAGGTCGACAGGCTCAGCGTCGGCTGCGCGATGTAGCCGCTCGGGTTCGCGAGCAGCGCCTTGCGGAAGTCCTCGATCTCGGCCTTGCTCGCCGCCGGGCCGATCAGCATGCCGTAGCCGCCGGCGCCGTGGACCTCCTTGACGACCAGCTCGTGCAGGTGGTCGAGCACGTAGCTCAGGTCGTCCGGCTCGCGGCACAGGTGCGTCGGCACGTTGTTCAGGATCGGCTTCTCGCCGAGGTAGAACTCGATCATCTTCGGCACGTACGGGTAGATCGACTTGTCGTCGGCGACCCCGGTGCCGATCGCGTTGCTCAGCGTCACGTTGCCGGCGCGGTACGCGTCCAGAAGGCCGGCGCAGCCCAGCGTCGAGTTCGGGCGGAACACGCTGGGGTCGAGGAAGTCGTCGTCGACCCGCCGGTAGATCACGTCGACCCGCTTCGGCCCCTGGGTCGTGCGCATGTAGACGAAGCGGTCCTGGACGAACAGGTCCTGCCCCTCGACCAGCTCGATGCCCATCTGCTGCGCGAGGAACGCGTGCTCGAAGTACGCGCTGTTGTACATGCCCGGCGTCAGCACGACGACGGTCGGATCGTTGACCGAGGGCGGCGCGACCGCGCGCAGCGTCTCGAGCAGCAGGTCGGGATAGTGCGCGACCGGCGCGACGCGATGCCGGCTGAACAGCTCGGGGAACAGCCGCATCATCATCTTGCGGTCCTCGAGCATGTAGCTCACGCCGCTGGGCACGCGCAGGTTGTCCTCCAGCACGTAGTAGGTGCCGCTGCCGTCGGCGTTCGCGGCGCGCACGATGTCGATGCCCGAGATGTGCGAGTAGACCCGGTTCGGCACCTCGACGCCCTTCATCTCGGGCCGGTACTGCGCGTTGTTCAGGATCTGCTCGGCCGGCACCAGCCCGGCCTTGACGATCTCCTGGTCGTGGTAGACGTCGTGGATGAAGCGGTTCAGCGCATTGACGCGCTGCTCGAGCCCCTTCTCCATCTCGCGCCACTCGTGCGCAGGGATCACCCGCGGAATCAGGTCGAACGGGATCAGCCGCTCGGTGCCGTGGCCGTCCTCGTCCTTCGCGCCGTACACCGCGAACGTGATGCCGACCCGGCGGAAGATCATCTCCGCCTCGTCGCGCCGCGATTGCATCGCGTCGTGCGGCTGCTCGGCCAGCCAGCGCTCGTAGCCGCGATAGTGGTCCCGCACCGCACCGGCATCGGTGCGCATTTCGTCGAAGCTCGATCTCATCTCAACGGGTCTCCTGACGGGGAGGGTAGCAAATTCCAGGCCATTGACCGCCTCAGCGATCGTCCGCTGCAGGGACGTGATGCTGCCAGTAGCGCCGCGCGGCGTCACGCTCGCAGATGCCGATATCGCGGCCGGCGCCGTCGCCGACGCTGCCAGCGTCGCCGCGTTCGACCGCCGCCAGCCAGCGCCACGCGCCGCAGGAAGGGCTCGCGACGATGCGAATGCCGCGCTCGCGGTAGCGCGCGAGCACGTCCGGCGCCGGGTGCCCGAAGCGGTTGCGGTAGCCGGCCTGGAACACCGCGATGCGCGGCTGGACCGCGTCCAGGAATGCCGCGGTCGACGAGGTGCGGCTGCCGTGGTGCGGCGCGATCAGCACGTCGCTGCGCAGCACCTCGGCCGCGCGCTGCAGCAGTTGCGCCTCCTGGTCACGCTCGATGTCGCCGGTCAGCAGCACGCTGGTGCCCGTGCCGCCGTCCGGCCCCGGCGCGCGGACTCGCAGCACGCACGACATCGCGTTCGACTTCCACCCTTGCCCGTAGGCCGCGGCCGGCGGCCACAGCAGCTCGAAGTGCACGCCGTCCCACTCCCAGGCCTGGCCGGCCTCGCAGCGGGTCAGCGCCGTGGCGGATCTGGTCGACGCACGGCTGTCCCCGGGCGCCGTCAGCGCACGGCCGTTTGTCGACGACGCGAGCGCCAGCAGCGGATGCTCGGGCTCCAGCGAGCTGAGCAGCTCGTCGACCGGCAACGCCTCCAGCAGCGATCGGGCGCCGCCGACATGGTCGAGATCGCGATGGCTGAGCACGAGCCGGTCGACACGCGTTTCGCCGCGCGAACGCAGCAGCGGCACCAGCACGCGCTGGCCGGCATCGCTGTCGCGCGTGTACTGCGTGCCTGTGTCGAACACGAGCAGATGGGTGCGCGTGCGCACCAGCACCGCGGTGCCCTGGCCGATGTCGACCGCGACGAGTTCGAACTCGCCCCGCGGCGGCAGCGCGCGCGGCGGCAGCACCAGCGTCAGCAGCAGCGCCAGCCCGAGCAACCGCGCATGCCGCGGCAGCGGAAGCACCCACAGCGCGGCACCGAGCAGCGCGGCGAGCTGGGCCCAGAACGGCGCGGCCGGCGCGGTCCACACCGCGCCGGGCCAGCCGGCCAGCCACCCGAGCAGCGCGTTCAGCAGGCCGATCGCCCGCGCCCCGACCGCCCACAGCGGCACCGCGGCGACACCCAGCAGCGCGAGCGGGGTGATCACCAGCGTGATCGCCGGGATCGCGATCAGGTTCGCGACGAAGCCGACGATCGAGATCTGCTGAAAGAACACCAGCGACAGCGGCGCGAGCCCCCATGTCGCGATCCATTGCGTGCGCAGGCCGTCCCGGGCGGCACCGGCAACCCGGTGCAGCGCGGCACGCCATGCCGGCGGCGGCGGGCCAGTCGGCGTCATGTCGTGCGACGACGGCGACGCGGCGCGCACCGGCGATGACGCCATCAAGAGCCCGACCGCCGCGAACGACAGCCAGAACCCGGGCTGCAGCAGTGCCCACGGATCGCCGGCCGTGACGATCACCGCGGCCAGCAGCAGCACCAGCGGCCACGGCCAGCGCACGCCCAGCGTCTGCAGCGCGGTGACCGTCGCGAGCATCCAGATCGTGCGCTGCGACGGCACGCCCCAGCCCGAGAACACCGCGTATCCGAACGCGAAGGCCAGTCCGCCCCAGCGCGCCGCGAGCGGCGTCGGCATCCACAGCGCAGCCCGCGAGCTGCGCCGCCACAGTGCGGCGATCGCCGCGCCGGCCAGCCACGCGAACATCGTGATGTGCAGGCCGCTGATCGAGACCAGGTGCGCGATCCCGGTGTTGCGGTACAGCGCCCAGTCGTCGCGATCGATCGCGCCCTGGTCGCCGACCGCCAGCGCCGCGAGCAGCCCCGCCGCGCGCCGATCCGGCACGCTCGCATCGATCGCGTCGCGCACGCGCTGGCGCAGCCGCTCGACCGGATAACCGGCCGCGCGATGCAGCAGCTGCGGCGCCGGCGCGTCACGCACGGAGCCGGTCGCCCGCACGCCCTGCTCGAACAGGTACAGCTCGTAGTCGAAGCCGTGCGGGTTCAGGTTGCCGTGGGGCTGGCGCAGCCGCAGCGCGAAGCGCCAGCGCTGACCGGCGCGCAGCTCGGTCTGCGGCAGCGTCAGCGCGGCGTCCTCATGGAAGCCGCTGTACCAGCCGAGCGACAGCAACTCGGGGATTGCGACCTCGGCCCCATCGTCGGCGCGCTGTGCGCGTTCGACCTCGAAGCGGAACCGCAGGCCCGCCGCCGAGCGTTGCGGCAAGGTCGCGACCACGCCGGTCACCAGCAGATCGCGGCCCTCGAGCGCCGCGGGCAGCGCGTCAGCCAGCCGCAGCGCGGCGCGTACGCCCGAGACGCCGAAGCCCAGTGCGAACGCGCCGATCAACCCGATGCCGATCGCCCGTGGCCAGACCCGTGC
>DATCSE010000374.1:0-4382 GCA_036568605.1 Burkholderiaceae bacterium
ATCGTCCACTGCACGAGGTCGTCGATGTAGGTGAAGACGACCGGGATCACGAGCAGGCTCAGGAAGGTCGACGTGATCAGCCCGCCGATCACGACGATCGCCATCGGCGCGCGGAAGCTCGGGTCGGTGCCGAAGCCGATCGCGATCGGCAGCATGCCGGCGCCCATCGCGATGGTCGTCATCACGATGGGCCGCGCCCGCTTGCGGCAGGCATCGATCGGCGCCTCGAAGCGCCCGAGGCCGCGCTCGCGCCGCGCCAGTATCGCGTACTCGACCAGCAGGATGGAGTTCTTCGTCACGATGCCCATCAGCATCAGCACGCCGATCACCACCGGCATCGAGAACGCCTGGTGCGTCACCCACAGCGCGAACAGCGCGCCCACCAGCGCCAGCGGCAATGCCGAGAGGATGGTGCCGGGCTGCAGGAAATCGTGGAACAGCAGCACCAGCACCGCATAGATGCAGAAGATGCCGATCGCCATCGCGACGCCGAAGCTCTGGAACAGCTCGCCCATGCGCTGCACCTCGCCCTGGTCCACGCTGTGCACGCCGGCCGGCAGCGAACGCAGCGCCGGCAGCGCCATCGCCTCGCGCTGCACGTCGCCGACCGCACGGCCGTTCAGCTCGACGGTCAGCGTGACGTTGCGCGAGCGGTCCAGGCGGTCGATCTGCGACGGGCCGCTGCCCATCGTGACGTCGGCCACAGAGCCCAGGCTCACGCTGCCGTTGCTGCCCTGCACGCGCAGGTTGGTGACGGTCTCCAGGTCGCCGCGCAGCGCCGGGTCCATGCGCACGCGGATCGCGATCTGGCGCTGCGGCAGGTTCAGCTTGGTCAGCGACGTCGAGTAGTCGCCGTAGGTCGCGAGCCGCACCGCGTCGCCCAGCGCCTCCGACGTGACGCCCAGCGAGGCGGCGCGCGCGCTGTCGGGCCGCACCTGGATCTCCGGCCGCTGCAGCGCCGCGCTCGACGTGACGTTGCCGATGCCCTTGAGCGTGCGCAGCTGCGTCTCGGCCTGCTCGGCCGCGCGCATCAGCGCCTGCGGGTCGTCGCTCGCGAGCGTGACCTGCAGCGCCTCGCCGTTGTTGCCGCCGCCGACCGAGACGCGCATGCCGGGGATCGTGCGCAGCAGCTCGCGCATCTTCGCTTCGACGCCCGACTGCTTGAGCTTGCGCTCGCCGCGCGGCACGAGGTCCACGGTCAGGGTCGCGCTGGTCACGTCCGCGGAGGACGATGACGCTCCAGGCCCCATGCCGCCGCTGGACGCAGTCCCGGCCGCGACGAACACGCTGCGCACTTCGGGCAGCGTGCGCAGCAGCTCGGCCGCGCGCCGGCTCGCCGCGGCCGTCGCATCCAGCGTGCTGCCCGGCGCCAGCTTGATCGTCACGCTGCTCTGGGCCTTGTCCTGCGCCGGCAGGAAGGCGGTGGACAGCAAGGTCGCGATACCGGCCGCGGCGACGAAGAAGACCGCCACGGCGGCGACGACCGTGCCGCGGCGCGACAGCATCGTGCGCACCCAGCCCAGGTAGCGCGTCATCAGCGGGCCGTCGGCCGCCTCATGCGCCCCGGCCTTCAGCGGCTTCAGCAGGTAGGCGGCCATCATCGGCGTCAGCAGCCGCGCGACCAGCAGCGAGGCCAGCACCGCGACCGACGCGGTGACGCCGAACTGGCGGAAGAACTTGCCCGGGATGCCGCCCATGAACGCGGTCGGCAGGAACACCGCAACCAGCGTGAAGGTCGTCGCGATCACCGCGAGGCCGATCTCGTCGGCCGCCTCCATCGCCGCCTGGTACGGCGTCTTGCCCATGCGCAGGTGGCGCTCGATGTTCTCGATCTCGACGATCGCGTCGTCGACCAGCACGCCGACGACCAGCGACAGCGACAGCAGCGTGATCGTGTTCAGCGAGTAGCCGAGCAGCGCCATGACGCCGAAGGTCGGGATGATGGACAGCGGCAGCGCGGTCGCCGAAACGAAGGTCGCGCGCCAATCGCGCAGGAAGCACCAGACGACGGCGATCGCGAGCAGCGCGCCTTCGAGCAGCAGGTGCATCGAGCCTTCGTAGTTGTCCTCGATGGGCGCGACCGTGTTGCTCGCCTCGGCGATCGTCACCTCGGGATGGGCCTGCTGGAAGCGCTCGACTGCGGCCTGCACGGCGTCGGCGACGCCGACGTCCGAGTAGCCGCGCGAACGCGTCACCTGGAAGCCGATGACCGGCTTGCCATCGCGGTACGCGAGCGTCGTGCGGTCGGCATGGCTGTCGCCGATGCGCGCGATCTGGTCCAGCCGCACGTAGCGGCCGTCGGACAGCGGCACGGCGATGGCCGCGACTTCGGCCGGCGTGCCGACGGTCGCGATCATGCGCGTCGACTGGCGCTGGCCGCCGATGTCGCCTTGCCCGCCCGAGCTCTCCTTCTGCGTCGCCTTCAAGCGAGTCGACACGTCCGACGGCGTCACGCCCAGGCCCGCCATCAAGGTCGGGTCCAGGTCCACGTGCACCTCGCGGTCCAGGCCGCCGACCCGCTCGACCTTCGCGACGCCCTTGACAGCGAGCAGCGCCTTCGTCACGTCGTTGTCGACGAACCAGGACAGGTCCTGCTCGTCCAGCTTGCCGGACTCTATCGTGTAGGTCCGCAGCGCCGAGCCGGCCGTGGTCAGCTTCGAGACCGTCGGCGCCGCCATGCTGGACGGCAGCTCGGCGCGCACGCCGTCCACCGCATTGCGCACCTCGCTCAGCGCCTCCTCGCCGTCCTTGTCGATCTCGAAGCTGACGCTGATCGAGACCGAGCCGTCGGTGATTGTCGTCGTGACGTGGTCCAGGCGGCTCAGCGAAGCCAGCTTGTCCTCGATCTTGCGCGCGACCTCGGTCTCGAGCTGCGACGGCGCGGCACCTTCCAGCGTCGCCGAGATCTGGACCGTGGGCAGGTCCATGTCCGGGAAGTCCTGGATCTGCAGGTGCTTGAAGCCGATCAGGCCCAGCACGGTCAGCAGCGCGAAGAGCAGCAACGCCGGCACCGGGTTGCGTATCGACCAGGAAGAAAAGTTCATCAGGCACGCCCCCATGCAGCAAGCGGGCAGCCGCCTCGCACGATGCCGGGCCAGTTCGCGTTGCGCGGCGTCATGGCACCGAGCGCAAACGACCGGATCCTGTAGCTCATGAAGGCCGAGGTGGTCGCCGGCGACGCGATGCCCGGCGGCAGGTCGGCACACACGCTGTCCACCGCCTGGCGCACTTCGCTCAGGGCCTGCGCGCCGTTCTTGCCGCGCGCGAAGCTGGCGCTGATCGCCACCGAGCCGTCGGTGACCAGCGTTGCGACATGGTCCAGCTGGCCGAGCGACGTCAGGCGACGCTCGATCCTGCGGCCGATATCAACCTCGAAGCGCGCCGGCACGGCGCCCCGCAGCGTGGCCGAGACCTGGATGGTCTGCAGGTCCATGCTCAGCCCCTGCACGCCGATCAACCCGAGCGGGGTCAACAGCGCGAGCGCCGGCAGCGACCAGGGCGACGCATTCATCGCACGGCCCCCTGCTGCGTCGCGCCCGCGACCTCGGCGCTCGAGACCACGGTGACCTGCGCGCCCTCGGACAGGAACGCGCCGCCATCGGCGACGACACGTGCGCCGGCGGGCAGGCCGTCGACGATCTCGACGCGGCTGCCCTGCCGGCGGCCCGTCGTCACCGGGCGGCTGCTGACCTTGTCCCCGGCTCCCAGCAGGTAGACGTAGGCACGGCCGTCGCGCAGCGTCACGGCGGTCTGCGGCAGCGTCTGCGCGGGACGCGACTCGAACGCAATCGTGCCGTTCGCGAACATGCCGGGCCGCGCCGCGCTGCCGGCCGGCAAGCTGACGTACACGGTCGCGCGACCGGTGCTCGTGCTGAGCGTCGGGCCGACCAGCCGCACCTCGCCGTCGACCTGCTCCCCGCCCGGCAGGATCAGGCGCGCATGCTGGCCGGCGCGCAGCGTCGCCACCTGACGGGCATCGAGCTCGGGCCGCCACTCGACGCGGCCCTGGCGCACGAGGCGGAACATCTCCGCGCCGGCGCTGACGACGTTGCCCAGCACCGCCGACTTCGACGACACGAGGCCGTCGTCGGCGGCGACGATGCGCGTCTGCCGCAGCTTCAGCGCGATGCTGTCGAGCTCGGCTTCGGCCGACGCGAGCGACGCGCGCGAGGTCGCCTCGGTGATGCGATAGTCCTCGACCTTCTGCGCCGAGAGCGCGCCGCTGCCCTCGACCATCTTCGCGCGCTGCAGGTTCGAGACGGCCTGCTCGAGCGTGGCACGCGCCTGCGCGACGGCCGCCTGCTGCTTGCGCAGATCGGCCTGCACGCTCTCGTCGGCCAGACGCGCGAGCAACTGGCCGCGCTTGACGCTCGCACCCACGT
>DATCSE010000375.1:0-7598 GCA_036568605.1 Burkholderiaceae bacterium
GTGCAGCAGCACGCCGAGCGTCACGGCGATGCAGCCGGCGACGAAGGCCCAGAGGTGGCGACGATCGGCGAGCACGCGGGTCGGGGTCATGGTCGGGATGGTCGCGGCGAAAGCAGCCGCGACGATAACTGATCGCTGCGCTCATCCGATCTCGCGGCGAGGCATGTCGAAACGCGCGCGGGCTTCGATACCTCAGCCCGAACGGAGCACTATGGCCGCACCGCCGGCGTCTCGATCGCCATGCCCGCCGCACGCTGCATCAGGTACAGCTCGAGCTCGGTCAGCTCTGCCGCGCCGTACGGGAACGGCTCGGCGCGCACGCCGGCGATGCAGCCGCGCAGCCGGCGCTGCAGCGAGCCCACGCCCTGCCATTCGAGCCGGTAGATCGGGTACCCGGTCGGATGCGCCTGCGGGATCGTCGCACCGGCCAGCTTGCCCCCGGCACGCTCGTCGTGACACTGGGCGCACGACAGGTCGAGCTGGCCCATGCGCTGCCGGTACAAGCGCTCGCCACGCTCACGAAACGGCACCAGCCGCGGATCGTTCGACGGCGCGATCGAAACGCCGCGCGACTGCACCGCCACGAACGTCTCGAGCGTGAGCAGTTCCTGACTCTCGGATGCGAGTGCATCGGCTCGCTGATGGCCCACGCGGCACGCGTTGATGCGCTGCGCGAGCGTGAGCGGACGCTGCGTCGCCACGTCGAATGCCGGGTAACGCGCAGCCACGCCTTTCATGCTGCCGGCCGCGGCGCCATGGCACGACGCGCACGAGCGCTTCGTGCTGCCGTCCGCACGGTCCCAGGCCACGGCGCCTTCCTGCACCCACAGCATCGCCGGGTTCTGCGCATCGTCGCGCTGGATCGCCTGGACCTCGCGCGTCATGAAGTCGAAGCCGGAGCGGCGAGCGTCGACAGGCTTGCTCGAATCGGCAGCCGCGGCGAGCAGCTGTGCGCTGCACAGCCCTATCGCGGCCGCAAGCCGCAACGTCGTTCGCTTCATCCGGTGACGGTCAGCCCGACGCGCTCAGTCTGCGCGAACCCGCGATCGCCCTCCCACGTGAACTCGAGCGTGCCGCTCGCGGTCGCGACCGTGCAGAACGTCAGGTATGGGTTCGCCGCCACCGCGGGGAACAGGTCGGCGCTGAAGACCAGCTCACCGTCGTAGCGGCAGCTGAAGCGGCGCAGGATGTTGCGCGGCAGGATCTGGCCGTCGTCGCCGGCGCGGTAGCCGGTCTCCATCGGGTGCGCGATCAGCGTGCGGATCTCGACGACCTCGCCGCGCTTCGCGGTCGCCGGCATCGTGATCAGTGCGCGCGCCATCGCGGTCGTGCCTCCGTCTTCGTCACGGCGTCTCGATGCACGCGGCCAGCGTGACGATCACGTCGGCCGAGTCGGACCAGAAGCTGCCGTCGTTCATCTGCGCGATCGCCACGAGCTGCTGCGAGGTCGCAAGACGGATGCGCGTCGAGATGTCGGCCCGGCCGGCACGCGGCCCGAGGCGGCAGGTGATCACGTCGCGCTGCGGGTTCTTCTCGTTCAGCACGGTGATCGCAAGCACATGGTCGGCGGGCGTCATCGGGCTCGTCACGTGCACGCTGATCGGCACGGTGTTGCCGTTCTCGACCAGCGGCGCGATGTCGAGCTTGACGCGGCCGCGCTGCAGCGGCGCGCCGTTCGTGAAGGCCTTGATCGCGGCCGGCAGGTCGTCGGCCGCGTCCGCGGGGCGGGCCATCAGCAGCGTGCCGAGTACGCCGCCGGTGGCCGCGCTGAGCAAGGTGCGCCGCGTGAGCATAGGCATCGCCGTCATCGCAGCGTGGCGAGGTACGCGACCACGTCCTCGATCTGCTGCGCCGTCAGGATGGTCCGGCCCTGCCAGCTCTTGCCGACGCGCGTGTAGCCGTCGCGGCGGTAGTACGCCGGCATGATGGTGTCGGGGTTCACGCGATGCGAATCGACGACGCGCAGCCGCAGTTGCGCGACCGACCAGCGTGCGCCCGTGCCGGCCAGATCGGGCGCGAGCGTGCCCTGGAAGCGCTCCTCGGGGATGGGCGCGGTGTGGCACAGCAGGCACAGCCCGACCTGCCGGTTCGCGACGATCGCGCGGCCGCGCGCCGCGTCGCCGGGCGTGTCGCTCAGCGGCATCGGGATCGCATCACCGACCACGTCGATCTCCGGCCCCGCCGCCACGTCGGAACTCGTGGCACCGGCACAACACAACGCGGCAAGCATGATCCCGACCCGCACACCGGCCCCGCGCGCCGCTACGCCCGCTTCAGGCTGTGGTTCTTCAGCGGCAGCTCGCGGATGCGCTGGCCCGTCGCCGCGTAGATCGCATTGAGCACCGCGGGTGCGGCCACCGCGATCGTCGGCTCGCCGACGCCGCCCCAGAAGCCGCCCGACGGCATCACGATGGTCTCGACCTTGGGCATGTGCTCCATGTGCACGACCGGGTAGGTGCTGAAGTTGTCCTGCTCGATGCGGCCGTCCTTCACGGTGCAGCCGCCGAACAGCGCAGCCGACAGGCCATAGACGAACGAGCCTTCGACCTGCGCCTCGATCTGCTGCGGGTTGACCGCGTACCCCGGGTCGGTGGCCGCGACGATGCGGTGGATCTTCAGGTCGCCATCGTTGCTGACCGAAACTTCGGCGCACGCCGCGACATAACTGCCGAAGCCCATGATCTGCGCGAGCCCGCGGTACACCTTCTGGCCGTTGACGTCGGGCGCCGGCTTGCCCCAGCCGGCGCGCTCGGCCACCGCGTTGAGCACCGCGAGGTGCTTGGGCGAGCTCGCGAGCAGCTTGCGGCGCAGCGCGAGCGGGTCCTGCTTCGTCGCCACCGCGATCTCGTCGACGAAGCTCTCGACGTAGATCGCGTTGTGGTTCAGGTTCACGCCGCGCCAGAAGCCCGGCGGCACGTGCGTGTTGCGCATCGCGTGGTCGATCAGCAGGTTCGGCACCGCATAGCCGAACACGCCCTCGGCGCCGCTGGGGTTCAGGCCCTGGAACGTGACCGGGTCCTTGCCGTTCTGCAGGTTCTGCGGCGCGAGCCCGGCGAGGATCGATTGGCCCGAGATGCGCATGTGCCACGCCACCACCTCGCCTTGCGCATCGAGGCCTGCGACCATGCGGCATTGCGTGATCGGATGGTACTTGCCGTGCGCCATGTCCTCCTCGCGCGACCAGATCAGCTTGACCGGCGTGCCGGGCAGCTCCTTCGCGATCAACACCGCCTGCTGCAGCCAGTCGTGCGCGCCGCGCCGGCCGAAGCCGCCGCCGAGGTTGAGCTTGTAGACGTCGCACTGCGAGGGCCTCAGGCCGGCCGCCTCGGCCGCGGCTGCAAGCGCGGCCTCACCGTTCTGCGTCGGGCACCAGACCTCGCAACGCTCCGGCGTCCAGCGCACCGTCGCGTTCATCGTCTCCATCGTCGCGTGGTTCTGGAACGGGTACGAATACACCGCCTCGACCTTGCGCGCCGCGTCGGCCAGCGCCTTCTTTGCATCGCCTTTCTCGTTGCCGACGAAGGCCTGCTGCGCGGTCAAGCCTTCCTTCAGCATCGCTGCGATGGTCTCGCTCGAGACCTTCGCGTTCGGGCCCTCGTCCCATTCGATCGGCATCGCGGCCAGCGCGCTCTTCGCATGCCACCACGTATCGGCGACCACCGCGACGGCGCTGTCGCCGACTTTCACGACCTTCTTGACACCGGGCTTGCCGGCGATCTTCGCGGCGTCGAAGCTCTTGACCTTGCCGCCGAACACCGGGCAGTCGACGATCGCGGCGTTCAGCATGCCGGGCAGCTTCAGGTCCATGCCGAAGACCTGCTTGCCGGTGGTCTTGGCTACGGTGTCGAGGCGCTTGACCGGCTTGCCAGCGACCTTCCAGGTCTTCGGGTCCTTCAGCGCCACCTCGGTCGGCGGCGTGAGCTTCGATGCCGCAACGGCGACCTTGCCGTAGGTCGTCGTGCGGCCACTGGGCTTGTGCGTGATCACGCTGTTCGCGGCCGTGCATTCGGCAACCGGCACCTTCCACTCGTCGGCCGCAGCCTGCACCAGCAGCATGCGCGCGGTCGCGCCGCCCTTGCGCACGTAGTCGTTCGATTCGCGGATGCCCCGGCTGCCGCCGGTCGAGTAGTTGCCCCAGACGCGATTGCGCGCGAGGTTGGTCGCCGGCGTCGGATATTCGGTGCTGACGCGCGACCAGTCGCATTCGAGCTCCTCGGCGACGAGCTGCGCGAGGCCCGTCAGCGTGCCCTGTCCCATCTCGGAACGCGCGATGCGGATGATCACCGAGTCGTCGGGCTTCACGACGACCCAGGCGTTGACCTCGGGTGAAGCGGCCAGCGGCGCCTGCGCGAACGCCTGTTGGATCAGCGGGACGTGAAAGCCGACGACCAGCCCGCCGGCGGCCAGCGCCGAGCCGCCGATGAAGCGGCGGCGCGTCAGCGGCGCGGTCGTGGGGTGATGGGTGTCGGAGGTCGGAAGCGAAGAGGTCGAAGTCGTCGTCATGATGAGTCGCTCCTCTGCGCCGTTCAGGCCGTCATGCCGGCGGCTTGCTTGATCGCGGCCCGCACCCGGTTGTAGGTGCCGCAACGGCAGATGTTGCTCATGGCGGCGTCGATGTCGGCATCGGTGGGCTTGGGCTTGTCCTTCAGCAGCGCCGCGGCGGCCATGATCATCCCGGACTGGCAGAAGCCGCACTGCGGCACGTCCAGCGCGACCCAGGCCTTCTGCAGCGGGTGCGAGCCGTCGGGCGAGAGGCCTTCGATCGTCACGATCTTCTCGTTCGCGCCGACCGTCGCAGCGGGGCGTACGCAGGAGCGCGTCGGCACGCCGTCGATGTGCACCGTACAGGCGCCGCATTGCGCGATCCCGCAGCCGTACTTCGTGCCGGTCAGGCCGAGCTGCTCGCGCAGCACCCACAGCAGCGGGGTGTCGTCTTCGGCCTGGAACTGCTGCACCTTGCCATTCACGTTCAACGTCGCCATTGTTGGTCTCCGTTCGTTGCGGGCGGTGAATTCGGGTGGGCGATTGTGTATGCGCATGACCGCAAAGTTCCGCCCTGCCGAATACCCTGAGCGATTCAGTCGGACTGACCATCAGAATCGACCGGACATATCCCTGCGACCGCGAGGGACACGACGACGACGAGGAATGACCGATGACGCAGAAGGATGTCGTTCGCATCGCCGGCGCCTCGGGCTTCTGGGGCGACACGGCGCTCGCCGTGCCGCAGCTGCTGGGCGCGGGCTCGCTCGACTACATCGTGTTCGACTACCTCGCCGAGCTCACGATGTCCATCCTCGCGATGCAACGCGCGAAGGATGCTTCCAGCGGCTACGCGAGCGATTTCGTGCAGATCGTGATGCGCGAGAACCTGCCGGAGCTGAAGCGGCGCGGCATCAAGGTCGTTGCGAACGCCGGCGGCGTGAACCCGCTCGCGTGCCGCGATGCACTGCTCGCGCTCGCCGCGGAGCTGGGCATCGCGCTGAAGGTCGGTGTCGTGATCGGCGACGATCTGCGCGCGCGTGCCGAGGATTTCGCGGCCGCCGGCGTCAACGAGATGTTCAGCGGCGCGCCGTTCCCCACGCCGACGAAGCGCATCGCGAGCATCAATGCCTACCTCGGTGCGTTCCCGATCGCACAGGCGCTCGATGCCGGCTGCGATGTCGTGATCACCGGGCGCTGCGTGGACTCGGCGACCACGCTGGGTGTACTGGTCCACGCGTTCGGCTGGCATGCGAGCGACCTCGACCGGCTCGCGCAAGGCACGCTCGCCGGCCACCTGATCGAATGCGGCGCGCAGGGCACGGGCGGCCTCTACACCGATTGGGAGGATGTCGCCGACTGGGCCAACATCGGCTTCCCTATCGTCGAAGCGTACGCCGACGGCCGTTTCGTGGTCACGAAGCCGAACGGCACCGGCGGGCTGGTCACGCCGGCCAGCGTCGCCGAGCAGCTGCTGTACGAGATCGGCGACCCGCGCGCCTACATCGTGCCGGACGTGGTTTGCGACTTCACCGGCGTGACGATGACGCGCTCCGGCGAGCATCGTGTCGAAGTCCGCGGCGCGATCGGCCGCGCACCGACCGAGCATGTGAAGGTCAGCACCACGTTTGCCGACGGCTATCGCAACACCGGCTTCCTGACGATCGCCGGCGAGCAGGCCGCGGCGAAGGCGCGCCGCACCGGCGAAGCGCTGCTTGCGCGCATGGCGCGCATGCTCGAAGCGCGCGGGCTGCCGCCGTTCACCGAGACGCGCCTCGAAGTGCTGGGCGCCGAGGACATGTACGGCGCGCAGGCACGCCCCGCCGTGACCCGAGGCGCGCGCGAGGTCGTGCTCAAGCTCGCCGTCAAGTCGTCGTCGCGCGAAAGCCTGGAGCTGTTCGCGCGCGAGTTCGCGCCGGCGGCGACCTCGATGGCGCCGGGCACGATGGGACTCGTCGGCGGCCGGCCGAGCCCGACGCCGGTCGTGCGACTCTTTTCGTTCCTGTGGCCCAAACACGCGCTGACGGTCGAGGTCGACATCGCCGGCGAGCGTGAGCCCATTCCCTGGGCCCAGGGGACGCCGCTCGATGGCGCCGCACTGCCGCCGGCGCGTCGCTACGCGGAGGTGCCGATACCGGCATCGGCACAGCAGCACACCGTGCCGTTGATCGAACTCGCGCACGGCCGCTCGGGGGACAAGGGCAACCTCGCGAACATCGGCGTGATCGCGCGCCGCGCCGGCGACGCGCCCTGGCTCGCGAGCTGGCTGACGCCGAAGCGCATCGCCGCGCACTTCGCGCACCGTGCGCCGCGCCGCGTCGAGCGCTTCGACCTGCCCGGCGTCGCCGCCATCAACTTCGTGCTGCACGACGTGCTGGGCGGCGGCGGCATGGCCTCGCTGCACACCGACAACCTCGCGAAGGCGTATGCCCAGGTGCTGCTGGCGATGGAGGTGCCGGTGCCGCCGGATCGCCTCCGCTGACCGTCGGATCGGGGGCGCCGCAATTCCACAAATGGACGAATCATTGCATTTCGTCCATTTATGGAATATGCTGCGGGCGACTCCCCACCGGAATCGCCGCGATCCGAGCACGCCTTGAAGCCCCATCCGCAGCCCAAATCCACCCCGGTCGACGTGCACTCGGCCGATACCGCCGCGACGGTGCTGCCGGTGTTCTTCCGGATCTGCGAGGCGTGGGGCCTGTCCTCGGCCGAGCAGCAGACGCTGCTGGGCGTCGGCAAGAGCACGCTGGCACTGTGGCGTGCCGGCAAGGTCAAGAGCGGGCTGGACCGCACGGTGCTCGAGCGGCTGAGCTACATCTTCGGCATCTACAGCGCGCTGCAGATCCTGTTGCCGATCCCCGAGCGGGCCGATGCGTGGATACGCCGCGCGAACAGCGCGCCGCTGTTCGGCGGCATGTCGGCGCTGCAGCGCATGCTCGGCGGGCAGGTGGCCGACCTGCTCGCGGTGCACGCGTATCTGAACGCGCAGCGCGGCGGGGACTTCGCGTGAGCGCGGCAAAACCAACCGGCGCCAAGACGACCGCGACGACGAAGAAGACCACCGCCCTCACTCCCGCGCTGCCGCCGCTGACCGAGATCGCGTGGGCCGAGTG